>NZ_OY762905.1:4295000-4595000 GCF_963666525.1 uncultured Cohaesibacter sp. | reverse complement strand
TTGAGGGCCCGTGTTGCGGTCTCGGTCAGCTTGCCAAGATCAAGACTGCGTGCCAGCTTGCCATCGGCGGCCACCAGTTGCTCGGAAAGTGCAATATTCTCTGTCACCGAAAGGTTCGGCAGCAGCGAGAGATCCTGATACACGGTTTCGATGCCGGCTCTCAGCGCGCCCAACGGATCAAGTGAGGTCACCGGTTCGCCGTTGATCCTGATCTCACCTTCATCTGCTGGCTGTGCGCCGGAAATGATCTTGATGAGTGTACTCTTGCCGCAGCCGTTCTCACCCATCAGGTGATAGATCTGACCCGGATTGATACAGAGATCGACACCGCGCAGGGCGTGCACGCCACCAAAACGCTTGTGGATCCCGCGCACCTCCAGAAATGGCGTATCGATATCGCTCTGGGATGCCTCTTCAGCGGCTTGAGAAAACTTGGGAATGGTGCCTATGCTATTCATGCTATATCCCGCAAACCCCCGGTTCCCCTCGCCCAGTTCCCATTGCCTGAAAGGGCTGGAGCTGAACGGAGTGACGACCGTTTGACACAGACCAGGAGGGTTTTGTGTCCATGAGTAAATCTTAGCGCCGGATCCTATCGGCGGGCGCCAATTGGGATGCAGACCGTTTGTCAGCCTGTTGGTCCGATTATGATCCGCAAGGACGGGTATCGGGCCTGCATCGCTTGGCCTGGAGGACGAGATCCGTTGCCGGATACCGCCCTCCTCGGGAGATTTTCACAAGGGAAACGCACATTGTCCGTTCACCAGCGAAAAAAGCCCCTTCAACCTTCAAGGCAGTATCTTAGAACTGATACTGATCGACATTGTCCTTGTTGATGTCGAGCCAAGCCTGACCAACGAGAAGGACGCCCTTGCCCGGGCCCTTTTTCAGCTGCATGTTGGTATATCCTGGAACGCCAAGATCCATGCCGTCCTTGAGTTCTTCACCATTAAGCACCATGTGGGCAATCTTGTTCATGATGAAGCCGGCGTCTTTCGGATCCCAAAGGCTGATGCCAGTAACGGCACCACTCTTGAGGTAACGGCTCGTATCGGTTGGCATGCCGATACCATAGACGCAAATTTTACCTGCCAAACCAGCTTCTTCGACAGCGCGACCGATGCCGATGACATCAACTGCTGAACCGCCCTCGAAGCCCTTGATATCCGGATACTTCTTCAGAAGTTCCTTGGCTTTGTTATAAGCGGTATTTGCGTCGTTGAACGACTCATTCTTTGCGGAGACGAGTTTCATTTTTGGATATTTTGCTTCTGCGTTGGCAGCGGAAGCATCAGCCCACTGAACGTGGGTCAGGCTGCCCAGAGACCCGACGAAAGAGGTCCATGTGCCTTCTTCGCCCATGCATTTGGCGATCTGGTCATTGAAGTGAGCGCCGAAAGCGTCGTTGTCGAAGGCTTCCATGTCAACCTGGGTGTTTTTCAGGTTGGAGGCTTCATGCGTGATGACCGTGATACCACGATCCATGGCGCGTTTCAGGGCACCTTCCATCATCGGAGGGTCGAACGGAACGACCGCGATAGCATCAACACCCTTGGCGATAAGGTCTTCAACCAGACGCACCTGCTGGGCAGCGTCGCCCTTGCCCGGTCCGATTTCCTTGGTGGTTACACCTTCGGTGACCTTGCCATATTCCGTGACGCCCACATCCATGCGGCGGAACCAGGTTTCACCAAGCAGTTTCACAACAGTGACGATTTCCTTGTCGTCCTGAGCAATAGCCTGGCTTCCCGTAAACATGGTACCAACCATCAGGGCGCACATTGCAATTTTGTTAAGCTTAGACATTGCGGTAGTTCCTTTCTCTCCCTAAAACCTTAAAGAACTCCCTCTGGATCGCTCGTCCGGCATCGAGGGTGCCTGCCGGACAGACCGGACCTTCCCTGTCAGGACTTGGTCAGACGCCAAACCCGAAGATCGAATTTGGATACAGCCAAGAAGATCAGCAGAAGCAGACCCCAGGCGAAGTCCCGGAAAAAGTTCGAGATATTCAAGAAGTTGAACATGCTCGAGAGTACCTGCAGCGCAGCAGCCGAGAGGAGGACGCAGGAAATGCGACCATACCCGCCGTCCGGCTTCACGCCAGCCATCACGACAATCAGGATGGCAATGAGGACATAGGATGTCCCGTAATCCCATTTCACGGAGGAAATGCGCGCTGCGATGATGAAGCCGGCAACCGAGGCCAGAACACCGGAAATGGTGTAGGCGGTCAGAAACAGCTTCTTTTCATCAAAGCCTGCAAAACGCGCCGCCTTCGGATTGCTCCCCAAGAGATAGAGGCGCGTACCAAACGGAGTGAAGCGCAGAACCGCCCCGATGATCACGGCGATGACCAGAAACAGGGCAAAGCACATCGGCACACCCAGAATGGGCGAATGTCCGAAGGCATCCAGTGGCTCGATATATCCCAGACGAACACCGGAGCCATTGGTCAACACCACACTCACGCCGGTAAAGGCGAGCGAAGTCCCGAGGGTGGCGATGATTGGCGTAAGGTTGGCGCGTGAGACCAGCAGACCATTGACGATGCCGCCGACAAAGCCCACACAGACGCAGACAAAGGCAAAGACAAAGACGTAGGTCATCGGATTGTCGTCGGGCGAGATATATTGCGGAACCAGTAGTGCCGCCGAAATACCCGAAAGGTTGGCCAACGCGATGCCCGACAGATCAATGCCGCCGTTGCCCGAAATCATTGCCAGGGTCACGCCAATAGCGAGAAGCCCGAGCTCGGGGATCTGGATTGCCATCGATTGAAGGTTGTAGGCGTTGACAAAGTCAATTCCAGAAATGGAGACAGCGGCTGCAAGAACCAGCAGATTGACCACAACAAGAAAATTGAACTGGCGGTCGGACGTGGCGCGATGCCACAAAGACCCGTTCGACACGGTATTGGACATATATTCCTCCCTTATTGCGACGCAGACAAAACCACCATGCCCGCGGCCCAATAATTTGCTTCGACCAGACCTCACCCTGATCGAACCAGCCTCCGTCCACCGTCAGAACGCCCTACCCCAGATTGCAATTTGAGCAAAAAGATCCCGTTAGCTCGCAGGCATCTCTACCTGGAGCTGAAATTCCCTTGATCAAACCGGGGTAAAACAACTGACTGGATTACGAAAGCACAATTGACGTCAGGAAATTGCCTCCCTGCGTCGCGTAGAATTTAACATTTGTCAGAGAATAGTGTCAAGTGTCAAATTCTTCCTTGCAAACAGCGAAAAATGGCCGATATTTGTCAATTGAAACGTCAATGACATTTGCTATAATATTTTGACAATTGAAATTAAAGGTCATGGAAAGGCTGCCGGAACGATGAAATCTCCGACGAAGACACAGGCAGGAAGAGCGTCAACGGCAGCAAAACTGTCTACATCAAATGGAGTAACAGCTCCCGCGATGTATCAGAACGACCCCAGACTGTGGGCTGCATGGCTTTACTACCACGATGAACTGAACCAAAATCAGATCGCCACGTTATTAGGCGTATCCCGGGCCTCTGTTGTCAATTACCTACAAGAAGCACGTGCAAACCACTACATAAAGATCTCAGTACGTAGTGACCTGCTAACCAGCATCAAGCTGGCGGAGAAGCTGAAGGAGACATTCGGTCTCCGGGAGTGCATGGTCATTCCGGATGACGGCGGACTGCTCACCCCGACTCAGCGAATCGGCAAGGCTGGTGCAAGTTTTCTTGAAGGCGCTCTGGCCCCCGACGATGTTGTCGGTGTTGCTTGGGGGCGGACCATTCAGGCGCTGGCCAACAATCTCACCGAGCAATATCTCTCGAACATGTATGTGGTTCAGGTGGTAGGAAGCCAGCGCAGCACATCCGACGGCTTCAGCTCTGAAGAATGCGTTTCGCTCATTTCATTGAAATTGCACGCAAAAGCCGCCAATCTTCATGCACCGGCAGCCCTGAGCAACAGGGAACTGCGTGACGCCCTGCTCAACGAGACCATTATTCAGGAACAGTTTACGCGCATCCGCTCGTGCAACAAGATCCTGTTCGGTGTCTGCTCGATCAAGGACAACAGCCTCGTGTTCGCCAGCGGGTTGACCAATGTTGAAGAGAGCAAATACTACATTTCCAAGGGGGCTGTCGGCGTTGTTGCCGGCCGCTTCTATGATGCGAACGGGACGTGGATCCAGGGCCCGCTTGATGATCGTCTTGTCGGCATCACGCTCGATGAGGTGAGGCAGATTCCGACCCGCATCGCGGTTGCAGGCGGCACCGACAAGACCGCTGCGATGCTCGGGGCATTGCGGGGCAATTTCATCAACGTATTGATTACCGACGAACAGACCGCCATGAGCATCCTGGAGCGGGCGTAGCCCCCACCCTCTGCTTTCGCCTTACGTCTCCCTCCTTTTAGGAGAAGGTCCGATCTGACAGCGGCAGACTGAATATTCTCTCCTTGCAAAGCCGCAAAAATTCGGCTTCCGCCTCAGAGAAGCGCCGCTTGGGATTGGAGACAAGATGCACGTCCACCACCGGCAATCCTTCATAGGGTGGTAACTGGAACAGCAACCCGCGATCCACTTCCCGGCGCGCCACATGGATCGGCAGAGCCCCGATGCCGATGTTGGCCATGATCATCCGACGCACTTCCACCAGGTTGGAGGATACGCCATGCCATCGGGTTGCCGCCTGAACGCGGGCCCTGAGATTGGCGACGGGCTCCAGTGCGCCACCCTCCACTTCCGTCTGGAACGACACGCTCGGCTCGCCGATCAATTCGGCAACATCGATGTCCTTCTTGCCGAATAGCCTGTGGCTTGGCCCGCAATAGAGCGCAAAGAACTCCCTGTACATGATCTCTGCTGCAAGGGTGCTGAGTGGCTTGTTGACCAGACATACGCCGAAACTGGCCCGGTTTTGGCCGACACGCCCGACGATCTCCTCACTATCGGCCACCGCTATCGAAAAGGTCACCTTCTGATGCAGCCGAGCGTATTCGGCAAGGACGTCATCGAACTGCGGACAGACAACATGGCTGGCCACCACGAGCGTGATGTGGCCGCGCAACTCGTCTTCGCCCCGATCCAGCAATGAGGGCAGTTGCGATACGCTGCCGAAAATGGTCGAGCACTCATAATAGAGAATCTCGCCAGAGCGGGTGACGCGAAACTGGTTCGGCTTTCGGACGATGAGCTTATGCCCCGTCATTTCCTCGAGCCGTTTGAGAGCCGCACTGACCGTCGGTTGCTTCAGCCCCAGAAAATCAGCGGCCTTGGTAATGCTTTTCTGTTCAACGACGACCATGAATGTCCGAAGCAGGTTCCAGTCCAGATTCCACGGAAACCGCTGTTCGTAAGGCCTCATCATAGATCCAATCTATATCAAACATTGGAATTATTTATTTGCTTGATGATACAACCCATGCAACCTTCAACACAAGGTGGCAAAAAATTAGTCACTGCTAAAAAATAGGCAAAACGCCAGGGAACAGTTTTCGCTTCACACAGGAGATATCCATGATCAACCGTCGCAGCTTGTTGAAGTTTGTCGCAGTCACCGGCACCCTCGTGCTGGCAAGCCTTAGCATTTCCGCTCCGGTTCTTGCTGACGAACTCGACACCATCAAGGAAAAGGGCGAGATTCGCATTGCCATGAGCGGGGCCTATCCTCCGTTCAACTTCGTCAACGATGCCAATGAAGTGGTCGGCTTCGACCCGTCGATTGGCGCCGCAATCGCCAAACGCATGGGCGTGGACGTCAAGATCATAACCACCGCATGGGACGGCATCATCGGCGGTCTGCTGGCCAACAAGTATGACGCCATTGTCGGCTCCATGACCATCACTGACGAACGTGCAAAGGTTGTCGACTTTGTTGGCCCATACTACAGCACTCAGCGCGCGATCTTCACCCAGAAAGACTCGCCGATCAAGGATCTGGCGGGCCTCAAGGATGCCACCCTTGGCGTCACCCTTGGCGAAACCCATGAGCAGTGGGCTCGCGACGAAGGCTACAAGATCCGCACCTACAAAGGCCTGCCGGAGCTGATGCTCGAACTCAAGAGCGGCCGCGTCGATGCCATCGTCAACGACCGTATTGCAGCCATGCTGGCGATGAAGGAAAACGGTTATGACTTCGTCGAAGTACCGGTTCCTGCCGCCGAGAAATATGATCAGGGCATTGCCATCCGCAAGGGCAACCCTGAGCTGAAAGCCGCCATGCAGAAAGCTCTTGAAGAGGTTATGGCCGACGGCACCTATCTCGAGATTGCCAACAAGTGGGTCGGCGGCGACATCCGCTAACCCCCCCCCCCCCCGAAACAGTCGCTGAAAGGCCCGCCATCCGCCCACCTCATGGCTGTGGCTGGTGGACCTTTCAACCCTCTTTCCTCCCACTCTTTGCGGATTGCTGGAAAGCGCCTGCCTGGTTCCGCTCTTCCAGCCCGTCATTGAGGACTGCTCTTAATGGATATTGATCTCATCCTCCGGGTCTATCCCCATTTTCTCAAGGCGGCGGTACTGACCATCGAGTTGTCGGTGCTGACAGCGATCCTTGGACTTGTCTGCGGCTCTCTGGGGGCTGCTGCGCGGTTGTCACGTTTTCAGGCGCTGCGCTATCTCGGGGCGGCCTATGTCAGCCTGTTTCGTGGCACTCCTGCCCTCATCCAGCTGTTCCTGCTCTATTTTGGCGGCCCTCAGATCGGCATTCAGCTTGATGCCTTCGAGGCTGGTGTCATCGGGCTCGGCGTCAATATCGGTGCCTATATGACCGAAACCATCCGTGGAGCGATCATCTCGGTACACAAGGGTCAGACGGAAGCGGCCAGAACGCTGGGCATGAGTCGCTGGCAGGCCATGCGCTACGTCATCCTGCCGCAGGCCTTTCGCCTGATGGTGCGCCCGCTCGGGGTCAACATCAACGCGCTCATCAAGGGCACGGCACTAGTCGCGGCCATCTCGGTTGTTGAGCTCACCTATACGGCGCAGCGCTTCATCGGCTCCACCTACAAGCCATTCGAGATGTTCCTGCTCGCCGGGGCTCTCTACATGGTCATCATCTATATCACCGGTCGTGGCATCAGCTGGCTCGACAGGAAGGTGCGGATCCAATGACCAACCCAGCTATGAAAGGACGTCGTCATGGGTCTTGATTTCTCGGTCGTACCCGGCTTTTTCGACGTCATCCTGCAAGGCGTCTTCTGGACCATTGCCATCACCATTTCTGCGGCGGTGCTCAGCTTCTTCGGCGGCATCTTCTTTGCCGTGATCGCCCTTTATGCGCCGCGCGCCATCAGTTGGCCGACGAAGGGTTTTGAATGGCTGTTCATGGGTACGCCGCTGCTGCTGCAGTTGTTCCTCATCTATTTCGGGTTGATCCAGATCGGAATCGACCTGCCTGCATTTGTCGCAGGCTTTGTCGGTCTGGGATTGCATTTTGCGGTGTATAATTCCGAGCTGATCCAGACCGCCATCCTGGCTGTCGACAAGGGACAGATGGAAGCGGCGCGAACCCTTGGCCTCAGTCGCGGACAGGCCCTTCGCTACATCGTCATCCCGCAAGCCGTGCGCGACGTCATTCCGCCGATCGGCAACAACATGATCGCGCTGTTGAAGGACTCGGCGCTGGTATCGGTGATCGGCGTGAGCGAGTTGACCCTGTCGGCGCAGCTGGCCATTGGCCGGACCTATCGCCCGTTCGAATTCTATGCGGTCGTTGCGGTCTGCTACTACATCATCAATCTGGGTATGGAAGCGGTGTTGCGTCGCCTAGAACGCCGCGTTCAAGCCTCCCGTTAAGCCTGTCGAAGGATCATTCCATGACGCACCACCGTCCCTTTGTCGATATCCGCCACGCCCAGAAGTGCTATGGCGAACTGGAGGTTCTCAAGGACATCAGCCTTCAGGTCGAACAGAAGCAGATCGTGGCCATCATCGGCCCCAGCGGCTCGGGCAAATCGACCCTGCTGCGCGCCATCAACGATCTCGACCCGCTCACCTCGGGCGAGGTGTGGCTTGATGGCGTACAGGTCAACAAGCTGTTGCCGCACACGCAATACGAAAAGCATATCAACCAGATCCGCCAACAGATCGGCATGGTGTTCCAGCATTTCAACCTGTTCCCCCATCTGACGGTGAGGGAAAACATCACGCTGGCCCCCAAACTGCTCAAGGGCATTTCGGATGAGGAAGCCAACGCGCTGGCCGAACAACAACTGGAGCATGTCGGGCTGATCGACCGGATCGACTATCATCCTTCCCAGCTCTCCGGTGGCCAGAAGCAACGCGTCGCCATCGCCCGGGCGCTGGCCATGAAACCCAAGCTGATGCTGTTTGACGAAGCGACATCGGCCCTTGACCCGGAACTCGTCGAAGAGGTCAACCAGGTCATGAAAATGCTGGCTGAGGAAGCCATGACCATGATCATTGTCACCCATGAAATGGGCTTTGCCGAAAGCGTCTGCGATCGGGTCCTGTTCATGGACGGCGGTGTCGTCGTCGAGGAAGGCGCCCCCGAGGTGATCTTCCGCAACCCGACACAAGAAAGAACAAAGAATTTCCTTAGAAAACATCTTGAAGGCGTAAAATGAGCAAAGAAGCGTCTCACCTCTTCTATCAGTCCCGTGCCCCCCGTCCGTTTCTGGACCGCGCGGAAGGGATCTATATGTACGACCAGTCCGGCAAGCGCTATATCGACGGCTCTTCCGGTGCGATGGTTTCCAACATTGGTCATTCCAACCCCAATGTGCTGGCGGCCATGAAGGCCCAGATGGACAAATCCACCTTCGGCTATCGCCTGCATTTCCGCACAGAGCCCTCCGAGGATCTTGCGACGATGGTGGCCGAGCGGATGCCGGGCAATCTTGACCGGGTGTTCTTTGTCTCCGGTGGCTCCGAAGCTGTGGAAAGCGCCATCAAACTGGCGCGGCAATATGCGATCACGCAAGGACAAGCCAGCCGCTGGAAGGTGATTTCTCGCTTTCCGTCCTATCACGGCAGCACCTTCGGGGCACTGGCCCTCACCGGCTATGATCCGCTCGCCCGGCCGTTTGACCCGATGATGCGCGATATGCCCAAGATCGCCGCTCCCGCCTGCTACCTCGACCGAGACAACCTTACCGACGAACAGCGCGGCCTCAAATATGCCGAGCTGCTGCGTGACGAGATCCTCAAGCAAGGCCCGGAAACCGTCCTCGCCTTCATCATGGAACCGATTGGTGGCGCCTCCACCGGTGCGCTCGTCGCCCCGGACAGCTATTACGGGCGCATTGCGGAGATCTGCAAGGAATTCGGCATTCTCCTCATCTATGACGAGGTGATGACCGGCGTCGGGCGAACCGGCTCCTTCCTTGCGGCCAATCATTGGGATATCGAACCGGACATCGTGGCGATGTCCAAAGGCTTTGCCGCCGGCTATGCGCCGCTCGGGGCCGTGGTTGCCCGCGAAACCATGGTCGAAGCGTTGCTGGACGCCGGCGGCTTCCTGCATGGCTACACCTATGCCGGCAACCCGCTTGCCTGCGCTGCCGGGGTGGCCGTGCTCAAGGAAATCGACCGGCTCGACCTCATCGGCAATTGTGCCGCCATGGGCGATCTCCTCAAGGCACGCCTGGAAGGGCTGATGGAGCGCTATCCCTTCATCGGCGATGTCCGCGGAAAGGGTCTGCTGCTGGCCTTCGAGCTTGTCAGCGACAAGGAAACCATGAAGCCGTTGCCCAAGGAGTACAACTGCTATCTCGAACTGGTGGAAATGGCCTACGAGCGCGGTCTGATCATCTATTCCCGGCGGACACGCGGTGGCATCGAGGGCGACCATTTCCTCGTGGCACCGGCCATGATCGTCACGGAATCGCAGATCGACGAAATCATGGCGATCCTCATCGACAGCCTTGATGCCCTCGCGGCAAAATACAATCTGCCCGTGAATGCCTCATGAGACTGCCGCGCAAAAACCGATCCATCGAGGAGGCCGTCGCCCATATCGGCGACGGAGCCTCGATCATGGTGGGCGGGTTCGGGGTGCCAGGCACCCCGTTCAACCTGATTGCCGAACTGGTGCGTCAGGGCCAGAAGGACCTGACCATCATCAAGAATGATGCCAACGAGGCGGGCATGGGCATTGACCATCTGCTCGCCAATGGTCAGGTGCGCAAGCTCATCGTCACCCATCTCGGCCTCAATGCCCACGCCATCGACCTGATGAACCGGGGTGTCATCGAGGTGGAATTCTGCGCTCAGGGCATTCTGGCCGAACGGATTCGGGCCGGAGGCGCCGGCCTTGCCGGGTTTATCTCGGACATCGGCATCGGCACCGAACTGGCCGAGGGCAAACAGATGGTCACGCTCGATGGCAGTGACTATGTGCTGGAAACCGCCCTGCGCACCGATGCTGCCCTTATTCATGCGGAGCGGTGCGACGGGTTTGGCAATCTCTGCTTTGCCAAGACGGCGCGCAATTTCAGCCCGCTGATGGCAATGGCTGCCGATTGCGTCATTGTCCAGAGCCGCAATTGTCTGCCGATCGGCGATCTCGACCCGGATGCCATTCACACGCCCGGACCGTTTGTCGACCATGTGGTTGCCCTCGACCAGTTGCACAAGGAATATGCCATTGTCCGACGCTAGAGACAGAATGGTTGCCCGCGCGGCCCGCGCCATCGAGCCGGGCATGTTGGTCAATCTCGGGATCGGCCTTCCAACCCGAGTGGTCAATTTCCTGCCAACCGGCATGGAGGTTGGTCTTCATACGGAAAACGGTCTCGTCGGCGTCGGCCCGACTATGGACTATGATCACGCCGATTGCGATCTTATCGACGCTGGCGGGGCCTATATCAGCGCCCTGCCCGGCGGTGCCTTCATCGACAGCGCCACGTCCTTTGCCATCGTCCGGTCCGGACGGCTGGATCTGACGATGCTTGGTGCCTTCGAGGTGGCGCAGAATGGCGATCTCGCCAACTGGAAGATTCCGGGCAAGTTCTCCCCCGGCGTCGGCGGCGGCATTGAGCTTGCGCAAAAGGCAGCCCATGTGATGGTGCTGACGACCCACACCGACCGCAAGGGCAATCCCAAACTGCTTGAGCGCTGCACTCTGCCGCTGACGGCAATAGGGTCGGTGGAGCGCATTTTCACCGACATGGCGGTCGTCGATGTGACCCCCCAGGGCTTTGCCTTGCGCGAGTTGGCCAAAGGGATATCCGTTGCCGAGGTCAAATCCGCGACCGGCGCACCACTGATAATCCCGGATGGTGATATCCCGACCTTCTGAGCGAGCAGGACTATTTGGAGAGAGCAATCATGGACAAGAGCATTGAGCGCCAGATTCTTGCCGCTGTGGACGACAATTCCGACCAGCAGACAGCCTTTCTGGCAGACCTCGTCAACCACCCCTCGACACGGGGGCAGGAACAGTCTGCACAGGCCCACATGGCGGACGCGCTTGCCGAGCGCGGCTATGCGGTTGATCGTTGGCAGATCGATGTCGATGCCATTCGCCATCTGCCGGGCTTTTCGCCGGTCATTGGCTCCTATGCCGATGCGGTCAATGTGGTCGGCACACACCGGAGCCGGACGAACAAGGGCCGCTCGCTGATCCTCAATGGCCACATCGATGTCGTGCCCGCCGGACCACTGGAAATGTGGGTGACCCCGCCCTTCTCGCCCAAAGTCGATGGCGACTGGCTCTATGGCCGGGGCGCTGGAGACATGAAGGCCGGGCTGGTGGCCAACCTGTTTGCGCTTGATGCCCTGCGCGCCGCCGGATTTGCCCCGGCGGCGGATCTGTTCTTTCAGTCGGTTGTCGAGGAAGAATGCACGGGCAACGGTGCTCTTGCCTGCCTTGCGCGCGGCTACAAGGCGGACGCCGTGCTCATTCCCGAACCGTTCGATGAAAAGCTGGTGAAGGCCCAGACCGGTGTGATCTGGTTTCAGGTTCATCTTCAGGGCCTGCCCACCCATGTGGCCTATGCAGGTGACGGGGCCAATGCCATTGAGGCCGCCGTACCGCTGATCAACGCCCTGCACGGCCTTGAGAAGCGCTGGAACGCATCCGAGAACCGTCACCACACCTTTGCCCACCACGAACATGCGCTCAATCTCAATGTCGGCAAGATCGTCGGCGGCGACTGGCCAAGCTCGGTTCCGGCCTGGTGCGTGTTCGACGTGCGCATGGGGGTCTTCCCCGGTCAGGACATGGCTGCGGCACGCGCCGACATCGAGGCCACGCTCATGCAAGCTGCCGAGGAAAACAGCTTCCTGAAGGCCAATAAACCCAAGGTTGTTTACCACGGATTCATGGCTGAAGGGTATGCCTTGTCTGACGACAGGAGCGAACCGGCGCTGAGCGCCATCAAGACTCTGGGCGACGCCCACAGGGTGGTCAACGACAGGGAACTGGAACAGATGGCCATCACCTGCACGACAGATACCCGTTTCTTTGGCCTCTATGCCAATACACCGGCTCTTGTCTACGGACCACATGCCGAAGCCATTCACGGCTTCAACGAACGGGTATCGCTGGAAAGCGTCAATCGGGTCACCAAGGCCACGGCCCTGTTCATCGCAAACTGGTGCGGACTGGAACCCGCTTAGGGAATCCGCGTCCGCGCTTGCAGGATGGCTCGAACGCAGCATCGCTTGCCGCACGACAAAGTGCGACAGGCCGAAGCAGGACGAGCGACCGAGGAGGAGAAAGAAATGCGTCAAGCCGTCATCGTTTCAACTGCCCGCACCCCCATCGGCAAGGCCTATCGTGGCGCCTTCAACAATCTTGAAGGCCCCAGTCTTGCCGCCCATGCCGTGCGCGCCGCAATGGAAAGGGCTTCGCTGGAGGGGGACGCCGTCGAGGAGGTCACCTTCGGCTCGGCCCTGACGCAGGGCTCTACCGGCATCAACGTCGGGCGCCACATCGTGCTGGCCTCCGGTCTGCCGGACACGGTTGCCGGGTCGACCATTGATCGGCAGTGTGCCTCCGGACTTAACGCCATAGCCATCGCCTCTCACATGATTGCCAACGAAGGGGTTGATGTGGCCATCGGTGGCGGTCTCGACAGCATCTCGCTGGTCCAGCTGGAGCAATATTGGAACCAGTATCGTTACCGCGATCCGAACGTGCGAGACAGCTACTACATGTCGATGATCGAAACCGCCGAGCTGGTTGCCGAACGCTATGGCGTCAGCCGCGAAGCTCAGGACGCCTATGCCCTGCAAAGCCAGCAGCGTACCGCCGCCGCGCAACAGGACGGACGACTGGACGCCGAGATCATTCCGGTGCAGACAAGGAAGCTGGTTCGGAACAAGGAAACGGGAACGGACAGCGAAGAATCCGTCACTCTCAGCCATGACGAATGCAACAGGCCGCAAACGTCAGCCGAAGGGCTCGCGCGCCTCAAGCCGGTGCTCGGGCCTGACAAATGCGTCACCGCCGGCAACGCCAGCCAGCTCTCAGATGGGGCTTCGGCCTGTGTTCTTATGGAAGCAGACGAGGCCAATCGGCGCGGCCTCAGCCCGCTTGGCACTCTGCGCGGCTTTGCTGTTGCCGGATGCGCCGCAGAGGAAATGGGGATCGGTCCCGTGCGGGCCATCCCCAAACTGCTGGCCCGCAACGGTCTCAGGGTTGACGACATCGATCTTTGGGAAATCAATGAGGCTTTCGCAGCACAGCTGCTCTATTGTCGCGATGCGCTCGGCATCGACAATGACAAGCTCAACGTGAACGGCGGGGCCATTTCCATCGGTCACCCTTATGGCATGTCGGGAGCACGCATGGCGGGACACATCCTCCTTGAGGGCCGCAGACGTGGCGCGAAATATGGCGTCGTCAGCATGTGCATTGGCGGCGGCCAAGGAGCAGCCGGGCTGTTCGAGATCTTCCCGGAATAACCCCCTGGCCTTCAGGCAAAAAAACGGGGCAGGATCAGAAGGATCCGCCCCATCAAGTTTAACCAGCTCTTACCGAACCAGTCCGCGTTGATGATTGGTTTCAGGCTGTGAAAGCCGGAATGATCTTTTCGCCATATTCGGCAATGATCTGTTCTTCCTTGCCATTGTCCAGATAGATGTTGAACTGGGTGACACCGGCATCCTTGAGGACGTTGAGTTTGGCAACCTGCTGCTCTGCCGGCCCCAGTACGCTGAAGCCCTCAATGATTTCATCGGTAATGAAATCAAGATACGGATTGTCGCTCTGGCCGTGTTTGGAATAGTCGTAGCCCTTGCGATCCTTGATATAGGCGGTCAGCGCAGGTGGGATATCGTCCCGCTCGGTGCCGTATTTCTCAACGATGTCAGCTACATGGTTACCTACCATGGCCGGGAACCAGCGCGTTGCGGCAATGCATTCTTCCCTGGTGCCAAAATAGGCTGGCGCAGCCGACATGACCTTGTAGTGGGACATGTCACGGCCTGCCTTCTTGCCCTCTTCAATGGCAGTGCTGGCGAGCCACTTGACGATGCTCGGTTCGGCAATCTGAAGGATGAGGCCATCGCCGACACGTCCCGCAGAACTCAACGCCTTGGGACCATAGGCGGCCACCCAGACCGGCAGCTCATAGCCCTCAGCCCAAGGAAATTTCACCGGCTCGGGGCATTCGCCATACTGGGCCTCGTCGCCACGCACCAGTGCCTTGACCACGTGAGTGAATTCTTCCAGACGTTTTAGTGGCGCCGGCTTGAGGCCCATGACCCGCACCGCGCTGTCGCCACGGCCAAGGCCGATGTCAAAGCGCCCTTCGGACTGCTTGGCCAGCGAGCCGAACATTGAGGCAGCCAGCGACCAGTCGCGCGTGTTCGGGTTGGTCACACAAGGGCCAAAGCGCATTTGGGTGGTATGTTCCATGCACATGGCCATAGCCATGTAGCTTTCCCGCCAAAGAATGTGGCTGTCATAGAACCAGCAATAGGTGAAGCCAGCATTTTCGGCCTGTCGCACAAGGGCGCGGGCGCGTTTGGGCTCAACAAAGCCCTTAAAGCAAATAGCGAATTCCATCTCTCTCTCCTGTCCTTGTTCTTCAAGTCTTTTCGGTTGCTCAGGTGGTGATCGTTTGTCGGTCACTTGGATCAGTGATCTGGTGCCCAGATCTTCAACCCGGCGTGGGTGAACGGCACCTGTTTGGATATGTTGATGCGAATGAGAATGGGGGTGATGGCCTCGATGCAGCGAGCCGCTTCTGCGTCGCCGGCATTGTAGGCGGTGACCCCGAGTTTCCCGATGAGATCCATGACGGTCTTACGGGCTGCCAGCGAGTTGCCACAGACCAGAATGTCACAATTGATGTCCCATTCGAGGGTCTTCAACGTGGTTGCAGAGACATTGTGAAGCGCCCCGACAACGGGGATATCCGGCCCGAGCAGCGCTTGCGCAGCTTCCGTTGCCGAGCCCTCCGGTGGCATTTCCACCTTCTTGGGGTCGCCCTCCTTCAGGGGTACGACGATATCGACGAGAATCTTGCCCTCAAGATATGGCTTGAGCGCATTGAGCGTTGCGTTGTGGCCCGCAAAGGGCACCGCGAGAATAACAATCTCGTCGGCCATCCGCACGGCCTCTTCGTTGGCAACGCCGGTGATCGGGGCGCAGTCGTCCGCCAGCTGCTGCCGCAACGCCACCCCGATTTCGGCGGCGCGCGTTGCATCCCGTGAGCCGAGGGCGACCGGCACACCGGCATGGGCAAATCTCAGCGCAAGCCCCTGTCCTTGCGGTCCTGTGCCGCCAATGATTGCGATCGTCATTTGAACATGTCCTCTTGTTTTCCTCTCAACAGATCTCCTGCCCGACTTTCGGTAAGGCTCCAGTCGAGCCCGCGAAACAGCACGAGGGGTGTTTTGGCTGCCTTCTTGACCACCAGTCCGGAGGCGGCAGCCAGTTCATCGGCGAAGGCGGCTTCGGTCACCTTCATGGTGCGCCCCCAGGCGTCCTGATTGCCTTGCTCGCGGATGGTGGCTGGCACCCCGGCAAGTCCGATGGCCACGTTGACCTGAGCAATACGCCAGGGCCTGCCGAAGGTATCGGTCATCACCACGCCGATGCGGCAGCCGAACCGCGTTTCGAGCGCCTCGCGCATGGCGCGAACGCTGGCGTCAGGGTCCGGTGGCAATGTCATGGCGGCGTCGGTTTCCGCGATGTTGGATTCATCAACCGCAGCATTGGCCGAGATGAACCCCAGCCGGTGGCGGCAAATCATTGTCCCCTCATTCTGACCGGGATGGCGGAAGGCTCGCACAACCTCGACGCTTTCCCTCAGCACGATCTCGACCTTGCGCGCATCCTTGCCCAGCTCTTCGGCATAACGCAGTGCTTCTGCTGACGGCGTGATGCTGGCAAGGGGGTAGATGCAGCCCTCGGCCTTGGAGAAGACCTTCTGAGCCACGCAGAGGATATCGCCCTCGACAGGCGCATTGCCGCTCGCTACCAGACAATCGCCAAGAATGGCGGCAAGGTCATCGCCCGCCTCGATATCGGGAACGCCGGGAATGGCCGTGATCATCAGACTGGTCATTACGCGCCCTCTCCGCCTTTGGCGATCACTGCCGTCTGGGCTGCATCGAGATAGCTCAAATCGGCCATCGTATCGATATCGCGACGCAGGCTCTTGAGCGGCAGAATGACCGGCATCAACCCCAGATCGGCGGCCTGACTGAAGTGCCGCGAAAAAGAGTCCGGACCGAAGGAAAATGGCATCGGGCTGGGCAGTGGCACGACAAGGGCATTGGTGCCCAGATCCTCAGACGGGCAGACAATGATTGTCCGGGCATCAAGCGGATAGGACAACAGGCTGACGATATCCTGCGCCGTTGGATCGGCCAGATCTCCCGGCAGGATGCAGAGTCGTCCATAGCCCTGCTTCAGGGCGCATTCAGAGGCAGCCTGCAAGGCATCATTGAGGCCACTGTCTCCAGCTTCCTGCAGAAAGAGAATGTCCAGCTCCCCGGCCACTTGCCGGATGACCTCACTGGAAGAAACCACCGCAATATCAATCACGTCGATCTGGGTCTTCAAATGGTCAGCGCTCGCAAGGGCGGTTTTGATCCGTTCGACCACAGCCTTGAACAGCATCAGCGAGAGGGTCGACCGTTCGCCTTCCGAAAGGCCGGATGCCAGCCGCGATTTCGCCCGGGACGGGTCTTTCATCGGGATGAGGATCAGCAGCTTGTCAGTCATGCAGCAGCTCCGTTTTGGTCTTTGTCTGCTGCAAGCGCCAGACCAAGATCGACAACAGCACGGGCCAGCCGCGCCTTGTCTTCAGCGTCCTTCATCAAGATGTCGTCGCAATGGGGCCGGATCGACAGTCTGGCGATCTCCTCGGCGAGCGCGCTGTCCTGATGATCGATCAGCAAGGCATCGATCAACCCGACATAGTGCGCGGCCACGCCAACGGCATCGGCGCGCATGCCGAGCGCCGTCATCATCCTGTCGGCAGGTCCCTTGACGACCTTGCCGGCAATCAGCGGGCTGACAGCGATTCTTGGCACGCAAGCCTCTTTCACCTCATCACGGATGCCCTTGGCGGCAAGGATCGGCTCAATGCTGACCAGTGGATTGGACGGGGCGATGACGAGCAGGTCGGCGCTGGCTATGGCCGCAAGCGCTTCCGGGGTTGCCGCGGCGTCCTCTATGCCCTTGAGCTCAAGCGCCTCAACGGTGGGGGCACATTTCTCGCGCACAAAATATTCCTGAAAACTCAACCAGCCCTTTTCCGTCTTGACCCGGGTCTGCACCCGATCATCGGTCGGCAAAAGAATGCGCGGTTTGACACCAAAGGCCGTAGCAACATCGGCTGCTATGTCTGTGGGACGATCACCTTTCGTCCGCCGCATGGTGCGATAGATGTGGAGGCCGAAATCCTTGTCCCCGAGCATCATCCATGTGTCCTGCCCAAGGGTCGTCAGGATATCGAGCGCACGGGTGCCCTCGTCGGCCAGCCCCCAGCCCTGCTGACGGTTGATGCGGCCAGACAGGGTGTAGGTCATGGTATCGATATCCGGCGACACCCAAAGGCCGTGGAAGTCGTCATCATCGGCGATATTGCCGATGATCGTCAGCTCTACATCTCCTAGCGCAGCGAGGCCTTCGGCCATCTTTGCGCCGCCAACCCCGCCGGCCAGCAGGGTAACCTTCAGCTTCTGTGTTTCGCTCATTCAGCGGCCTCCAGCTTGGCAGAGGTGGCCGGGAACATCTTGAGAAAGTCGAGCGGATCCTTGCCGCCCCGGTCGATCAAAGGCGCAAGCGGCTGCGGATCATGGTCATCATAGATGTCGAGAATGCGATAGTCGCTCGACCGGCGCGCAGGCATGCGGCCCGAGGCACGGACGATCTGTGTCAGTTCATAGGCCGTGATCTCCTGCCCATGATCCGCCCCCGCCGAGCGGGAGATGCTTTCTTCCATCAGCGTGCCGCCCAGATCGTTGGCACCGCGATTGAGCATCGCCATCGCATGGTCAGGGCCAAGCTTGGTCCAGGAAACCTGGATATTGTCGATCAGCCCATGGAGCATGATGCGGGAGACGGCATGCATCTTGTCGATTTCATCGGTGCTCGGCCCCTTGCGCACCTTGCCCGGATTTTCCGCATAAAGCGCCGTGCCGACATGCTGATAGGACAGCGGCACAAATTCGGTAAAGCCGCCGGTGTCCTTCTGGATCGAGCGCAGCAGGTCAATGTGAGCGGCCCAATGCTCCGGCGCATCGATATGGCCATACATAATGGTCGCTGTGGTCCGGATTCCCACCTCATGGGCGGTGCGGATGATCTCGACCCATTTCTCCGTGCTAAGCTTGTCCTTGGTCAGTTGCTTGCGTATGTCGGTGTCGAGGATTTCGGCGGCCGTTCCCGGCATTGTGCCCAGACCGGCGTCCTTTAGGCCTTGCAGGAAATCACGGTACGACTTCCGCGTCTTGGACGCACCGTACCATACCTCGAAAGGTGAGAAGGCGTGCAAGTGCATGTCGGGCAACTCCGCCTTGATGGCGCGGCAAAGCTCCTCATAGTAACTGCCGGGCAGCTTGGGGTGCAGCCCGCCCTGAATGCATACCTCGGTTGCGCCCCGGTCCCATGCCTCGTGGCAACGGCGCAGCACCTCGCCCACAGAATGCCAATGAGCATCCTCCTCTTCGGCCCGCTTGGCGAAATTGCAGAATTTGCAGCCCATATAGCAGACATTGGTGAAGTTGATGTTGCGGTTGACCGTGAAGGTCACCAGATCCCCGTTGGCCCGCTGGCGCAGCAGGTCGGCGACATGGTAGATCGTCTGCAAGTCGGCGGGCGCTTCGGCCTTGAACAGCAGCACGGCCTCCGCTTGTGAAATCTCGCGATCCTCAAGCGCCCTGTCGAGAATTTTCCGAACAGGAGCGGTGGCGTTCCGAGCGTCAAAAGCAAGGGCATTACCGAATGCTGATTCTGTTTCATTGGACATGATAATCATTCTCCTTGCGTCAAGTGGCGCTGTTCGCTGGCGAGGCCGTTGCTGGCCGACATACGGGCAACGCGGCCTTGTAGCTGAGGGCTCAGAAATTCGGTTTCCGACCGAAGATAGGCCGGATAGACGGGCAGTCGTTCCCTGAGCGAAAAGCCAGCCTTGTCACAGCTCGCCGCAAGCGCATCAATCTGCGGCCAGGCATGCTGGGGGTTGATGAAATCGATGGTAACCGGAGAAATTCCGCCCCAGTCATTGATACCCGCATCGAGATAGGCGATATGGCGGGCACTGAGATTGGGCGGAGCCTGCAGGCTGATCTCCGGGGCAAGGATGATGCGCGCGGCCGCGATGGTGCGAAGCATGTCCTCGAGGCTCGGCTCTGGATGGTTGGCCATGGCGATATCAGGCTTGGTCTGGAAGTTCTGGATGATGACTTCCTGAATGTGACCGTGGCGCTTATGGCTGTCATTGATGGCGTGGAGGGCCTCGATCCGCTCTTGCCACGTTTCGCCTATGCCGATCAGCAGGCCGGTGGTGAATGGGACCTTGTGCTCCCCTGCCCGTTCCAGCGTCCGCAATCGCTGCAAAGGCACCTTGTCCGGACAGGCATGGTGGGCCTCCCCTTTGCCGGTCAGGCGGCGGGAGATGGTTTCGAGCATCATGCCCATGGAAACCGAAACCGGGCGGAGCCTTGCAAACTCCTCGTCACTGAGGGTGCCCGCGTTGACATGGGGCAGCATGGTGGTTTCTTCGAGCACCAGCGCGCACATGTCGGCCAGATAGTCCGTCATGCTGTGATAGCCAAGCAAAGCCAACGCGGCCCTTGCCCGCTCATAGCGCAGTTCGGGCTTTTCACCGAGGCTGAACAGCAGTTCCTTGCAGCCCTGAGCCTCGCCCTTGCGGGCAGTGGCAAGAACCTGATCGGGCGACATGATGTTGGCGTCCGGGTGATCGGGGTGCTTGACGAAGGTGCAATAGGCGCAGGTATCGCGGCACATGTTGGTCAGTGGCACGAAGGCCTTGCGCGAATAGGTCACGGTGCGGCCCCAACGGGCATCGCGGATGACGCTTGCCCGCGCCATCAGGCCTGCCAGATCCGCCTTCTGCAGATGGCGGGCCTGATCGTTGAGCTCCCGCGCCCCGGACGGCAAGCGTGCAGCGCTATCCGACATGACGTCGGCGGATCGACTGTTGAGTTCGCTTTCTACCAGCATCCTGTTGCCTTTAGCCGTTGTGAAACCATCTGCCATTCGGGGCTGTCGTTTGCGCATTTGATGGCATTCCCAACGGGAAATCGGCGCAAAGGAACCCTGTTCGCGCCAAACGGAGTTTGCGCGGGGCAAGACATTTCCTTGAATTGTTCGGTTACCTCGGGGTTGGCTCCGCCGAACGGGCCGGCGGGCCAGGGTCGTCATCCCGCCCCCGGCACAATGTCCGGAGGCGGAGAATGGGACGGGCCTATTTCAGGGCCAGATCGGTGATCTTGTGGGTCCAGGCACCTTCAGGGGCCTTGGAAATGACCGGAGCGGAACCGCCACTCATCAGCGTCTTGACGGTACGCTCATAGTCGGCCGTATCCAGAGCGCCATTGGAACCGGCGGTCAGCTTTGCCACTTCGGCCATCATGCGCTTCTGGTGCTTTTCGGTCTGGGCACCGGTTTCGTCATATTCAAGCACGATATCTGCGGCTTCATCCGGGTTGGCTTCAGCATATTTCCAGCCTTTCATGGACGCACGGACGAAGCGGACCAGCTTGTCGACTTCTTTCTCGTCAGCCAGCTTGTCTTCCAGCACATAGAGGCCGTCTTCCAGCGTAGCCACGCCCTGATCTTCATATTTGAAGGTGATCAGATCGTCGGCAGAGATACCGGCGTCGATGACCTGCCAATATTCGTTGTAGGTCATGGTGGAGATGCAGGCAGCCTGCTTCTGAAGCAGCGGATCAACGTTGAAGCCCTGCTTGAGGACGGTCACGCCCTTGTCGCCGCCTTCGGTCGGAATACCGAGAATGCTCATCCAGCTCAGGAACGGATATTCGTTGCCGAAGAACCAGACACCAAGGGTCTTGCCGGGGAAGTCTTCAGGCGACTTGACGCCGCTTTCCTTGAGGCACGTCAGCATCATGCCCGAGGATTTGTAAGGCTGGGCAATGTTGACGAGCGGCAGGCCCTTTTCACGGGCAGCCAGTGCCGAAGGCATCCAGTCGACAACCACATCAGCGCCACCACCGGCCAGAATCTGGGTCGGAGCAATATCCGGACCGCCCGGCTTGATGGTGACATTGAGGTCTTCAGCCTCGTAATAGCCCTTTTCCAGAGCAACATAATAGCCGGCGAACTGGGCCTGCGTCACCCATTTCAGCTGAAGGGTAAAGTCATCTGCCGCATTGGCTCCGGTGGCTGCAAAGATCGAGGCAGCTGCACATGCGCCAATCGCAATTTTCTTGAATGTGTCTCTCATCTTCTATTCCCTTTGGTAGTCCGTAAAGGAGTATGGTTAAGGTGTTGCTTTGTTTTCTTTTGGTTATTGAATGGGGTCTTCTAGCCCCTTTGTGAGGGGTGCCAGAAGGTCACCCCCTTTTCGATTGCGGCCACTACCCCGTAAAACAGGGAGCCTGCGATAGCCGCAACCGTGATTTCCGCCCAGACCATGTCGAGTCCAAGCTTGCCGACCTCGGTGGAGATGCGGAAGCCCATGCCGACGATGGGAGAGCCGAAGAACTCGGCAACGATCGCGCCGATCAGCGCCGAAGTGGTTGAAATTTTGAGCCCGTTGAAAATGAACGGCATCGCGGCAGGCAACCGCAACTTGAGCAGAGTGTCGGTATAGCTCGCCGCATAGGTCTTCATGAGATCACGCTGCATGTGATCCGTGTCGGCCAGGCCCTGCACGCAGTTGACCAGCATCGGGAAGAAGACCATCACCACGACAACGGCGGCCTTGGACTGCCAGTCGAAACCGAACCACATCACGAGGATCGGGGCGATGCCGACGATGGGCAGCGCGGCGACAAAGTTGCCAACCGGCAGCAGACCCAGTTGCAGGAATGGTACGCGGTCGATGAGGATCGCCGTCAGAAAGGCCGCACCACAGCCGATGATGTAGCCGCTGAGCGCCCCTTTGGCGAAGGTCTGCAGGAAGTCGAGCCAGAGAATGTCGGTGGACGCGGCGAACCGCGTTGCGATTGCGGACGGCGGCGGCAGGATGACGCCGGGAATATCCAGCCCGCGCACCAGCAGCTCCCAGGCCACCAGGATCGTCACCCCGAAAATGAATGGCACCAGAAAGCGCACCAGCAGCGTGTTGTGGGCCTTCGACCGGGAGAGTTTGACGTTGACCCATGAGGCCACAATCCAGATGACAAGTGCAGCAAGAACAAGGGTCATCGTACCATCCCCATTTTCTTCAGAACCGATTTCTCGGCAAGTCCCACGAGCGCCACGAGGCCTGCGGCCAGCAGGGCGGCGGCAAAGAGAGCGGCCCACATCTGGATCGTCTGGCCATAGTAGGAACCGGTCAGCAGCCGGGCGCCCAACCCGCGAATGGCACCGGTTGGCAACTCGCCAACGATGGTGCCGACGAGCGAGGCGGCAATGCCCACTTTCATCGAAGTGAAGAGATAGGGCACGGAGGACGGCAGACGCAACTTGTAGAAGGCGTCGCTTCTGGAGGCGTTGTAGGTTTTGAGCAGATCCAGCTGCATGTGATCGGGAGCCCTCAGCCCCTTTACCATGCCGACCAGAACAGGGAAGAAGCTCAAATAGGCCGAGATGATCGCCTTGGGGATCAGCCCCTGGATGCCGACCGAGTTCAAGACCACGATGATCATTGGCGCAATTGCCAGAATGGGAATCGTCTGGGAAGCAATGGCCCATGGCATGACGCTCATGTCCATCGCGCGGATATAGATGATACCGACAGACAGCACGATTCCGAGCAGTGTGCCGACCACGAAGCCCAGCAGGGTCGCCTCAAGCGTGATCCAGCCGTGAAAGATCAGCGAGCGCTTGGAATTGACCTTCTTCATCACCGTGCTGTCCCACAGTTCCGCAGCCACCTGATGCGGTGCAGGCAGAACAGGACGCTCCTGTGCCCAGGTGTCCCTGACCAGATCGGAGAAGGACAGCTCCACCTTGGCGCGGGCGGCCTGATCATAGGCCCACTTGGCATTCATTTTGACAGCAGCGCCATACCAGAGCACCACGATCACCAGCACGACCGTGCAAACGGCAAAGAGCTTACGCATCGTCCGCTCCATCGCCATGGCCGGCCCTCAGGCCCTCGCGGACGCGATGGGCGATATCGATGAATTCCTGACTGTCACGAATGGACAGCGGTCGTTCCTTTGGCAGTGTGCTCTCGATCACATCAGTGATGCGGCCCGGACGCGGGCTCATGACCACAATCTTGGTGGAGAGATAGACCGCTTCGGGGATGGAATGGGTGACGAAGCCGATGGTCTTGCCGGTGCTGGACCAGAGTTTCAAAAGCTGTTCGTTGAGGTGATCGCGGACGATCTCGTCAAGCGCTCCGAAGGGCTCGTCCATCAGCAGGATATCGGCATCGAACGACAGGGCCCGGGCAATCGACGCTCTTTGCTGCATGCCGCCCGACAGCTGCCATGGAAACTTGTTGCCAAAGCCTTCCAGATCCACCAGCTTGAGCACCCGTTCGACACGCTCCTTCTGCTCGGCCTTGGTAAAGCCCATGATCTCCAGTGGCAGCTTGATGTTCCGGGCAATGGTCCGCCAAGGATAGAGCCCAGCAGCCTGAAAGACATAGCCATAGGCACGATCCTTTCGCGCCAGTTCTGGCGTGGTTCCATTGACCATCAACTCGCCCGATGTGGGGTTTTCCAAGGCAGCGATGGCGCGCAGAAAGGTCGTCTTGCCACAGCCGGACGGACCGATGAAGCTGACAAAGTCGCCCTTGTTGATCTGAAGGTTGACATCCTTGAGCGCATGGACCGGCCCATCATTGGTCTGAAACGTCAGACAGAGGTCCTTGGCTGAGACCACATGGAAGTCGGAGTGCATCATCTTTGCTTGTTCCCGTTCGGATTGCCTGTTTGGTCATTCGGTTCCTGCGGATGCGCCGTGCACCCGCAGGGAAATCGTGATTGGTCGGTCGGCCCACGAGCCGATCAGACACCACTCGGCGGGATGCCGGCGCGGACGATCGGACGTGGTGAGACCAGTTCCTTCCAGGTGGACAGTGCCTTGTTGACCGCGCCATAAGGCTTGCGCGCCACGAACTGGCCGTGCCCTTCTTCGGTCTTCAGGGTGCTTTCCTCGACCACGACCTTGCCGCGAGACAGAGTGAAGCGCGGCAGCCCCGTGACTTCCTTGCCCTCGAAGACGCTGTAATCGATGGACGAGACCTGGGTTGCTGCGGAAATGGTCTTCTTCAGCTTCGGATCCCAGACAACGATATCGGCGTCTGCTCCGACGAGGATGGCCCCCTTCTTCGGGTACATGTTGAGGATCTTGGCAATGTTGGTGGAGGTGACCGCCACGAACTCGTTCATCGTCAACCGGCCAGTACCGACGCCATAGGTCCAGAGCATCGGCAGACGGTCTTCTAGACCGCCGGTGCCGTTCGGGATCTTGGTGAAATCACCAACGCCATAGCGTTTCTGGTCGGTCGTGAAGGCGCAATGGTCAGTCGCCACACAGGAAAGCGAACCAGCCTGAAGACCTGCCCAGAGGCTGTCCTGATGCATCTTGTTGCGGAATGGCGGGCTCATGACGCGGCGGGCGGCGTGATCCCAGTCCTTGTCGAAATACTCGCTTTCATCAAGGGTCAGATGCTGGATCAGCGGCTCACCATAGACGCGCATGCCCTTCTGTCGGGCACGACGGATGGCCTCGTGGGCCTGTTCGCAGGAGGTATGGACCACATAGAGCGGCACGCCTGCCATATCGGCCAGCATGATGGCACGGTTGGTGGCTTCCCCTTCCACTTCGGGCGGGCGGGAATAGGCGTGCGCCTCCGGACCGGTGTTGCCCTCGGACAGCAGCCTTGCAGACATGGAAGCTACCACGTCGCCATTCTCTGCGTGAACAAGTGGCATGGCACCCAGTTCGGCACAGCGCTGGAAGGAGGCAAACAGCTCATCGTCGTTGACCATCAACGAGCCCTTGTAGGCGAGGAAATGCTTGAAGGTGTTGATGCCCTTCTCGCGAACGACAGTTTCCATTTCCTCGAACACCTGCTTGTCCCACCAGGTGATTGCCATGTGGAAGGAATAGTCGCAGGTGGCGCGGGTCGACTTGTTGTCCCAACGCATCAGAGCGTCCATCAGGCTCTGACCGGGATCGGGCAGACAGAAGTCGACGACCATCGTCGTACCGCCCGCCACCGCAGCGCGGGTGCCTGAAGAAAAGTCATCTGCCGAATAGGTGCCCATGAAAGGCATTTCCAGATGCACATGGGGATCGATACCACCCGGCATGACATAGCAGCCGGTGGCGTCCAGAATTTCATCGCCGGAGAGATCGGGGCCGATTTCGGTGATGACACCGTCCTCGATTTTCACATCGGCTTCATAAGTCAGATCGGCGGTGACAACAGTACCACCCTTAATCACTTTGCTCATGTTGCTGTTCCCTTCAAGTTTCATGCCAAGAAGCGGGCACCGGACACAGTTCGGGCGTTCCCGGTAAGCGAACGATCAGCCTCTTGCCTTGGTGTCTTGAACTCCGACAAGTAGCGGGTGCCTCTGGCGGAGTGTTTGTCTTGTCTGGTAATTGCCGGGCCGGATACCATCGGGCTTTGTGCCCTGTTCTTGGATCGGGTATCCGTGCCCCTTGTCTTGTCGCCGTTCGGCGTCTTGTCCTGATCGCTACTCGACGATCTCGGCCGTTTCCAGAACCGCCTGCAGCAGCACGTCTGCCCCTGCTGTAGCCCACTCCTTGGAAATTTCCTCGGCTTCATTGTGCGAGAGGCCATCGACGCACGGACACATGATCATGGTCGTGGGAGCGACCTTTGCGGCCCAGCATGCGTCATGGCCAGCACCGGAGACGATATCCATGTGCGAGTAGCCAAGATCGATGGCGGCGTTACGGACCCGCTCGACAAGCGTCGGATCGAAGGTCACCGGATCGAACTGGCCGACCTGCTCCACCGAGCAGCCGACGCCCAGCTCTTCACAAATGACAGCAGCCTTTTCCTTGATGGCATCGCGCATGCCGTTGAGTTTTTCGATGTCAACGGTGCGGATATCTACCGTGAAGACCACCGTTCCGGGCAGTACGTTGCGCGAGTTCGGCGAGAAGGTCACCTGACCGACACCACCAACTGCGTTCGGCTGGGCTGCCATGGTCACGTCCTGCACCATTTCGAAGATGCGGGCCATGGCCAGACCAGCGTTGACGCGCATGGCCATCGGGGTGGAGCCAGTATGGGCTTCCTTGCCGGTCAGGGTGAATTCCAGCCACCACAGACCCTGACAATGGGTTACGACGCCGATTTCCTTGTTTTCGGCTTCAAGGATCGGACCCTGCTCGATGTGATATTCGAAATAGGCGTGCATCTTGCGCGCGCCAACCTCTTCGTCCCCAACCCAGTTGATGCGTTTCAGCTCGTCACCATAGGTCTTGCCTTCCAGATCCTTGCGGCCATAGGCATAGTCGAGCGAATGCACCCCGGCAAAGACACCGGATGCCAGCATCGGCGGCGAGAAGCGCCCGCCCTCTTCGTTGGCCCAGTTGGTCACGACAATCGGGTGTTTGGTCTTGATGTCGGCATCGTTGAGCATGCGCACCAGTTCCAGCGCAGACAGCACCCCGAGCACGCCGTCATATTTGCCGCCGGTTGGCTGGGTATCAAGGTGTGAGCCGACATAGACCGGCAACGCATCGGGATCGGTTCCCGGACGGGTCATGAACATGGAGCCCATCTTGTCGACACCCATGGTAAGACCAGCTTCTTCGCACCATTTCTGGAACAGCGCACGCCCCTCGGCGTCCTCATCGGTCAGGGTTTGACGATTGTTGCCACCGGCAACACCCGGTCCGATTTTTGCCATGTCCATCAGAGACTGCCAAAGACGGTCTCCATCCACTCGCAGATTCTTCTTCATGATCCGGTTCCCCTGTCATAGGTCATTTGCCCAAAGGGCTATTCTGGAAGTGCACCCGCCGGTTTTCCGGTCTGTCAGTGCCGAAATTCATTCTTCACACCAGGCGCGCAAGGCCCCGTCGCTCCCCTAGCTCGGGAAGGTAAACACAGCGCCCTCGGACAGTCCCTCGGGCCAGCGCGTCGTGGTGGTCTTCAATTTGGTATAGAAATGGATGGCTTCCGGCCCATAGATACCGTGAGAGCCGAAACTTGAGCGTTTCCAGCCGCCGAAGGAATGGAAGGCCACGGGCACCGGAATGGGCACGTTGATGCCGACCATACCGACCTCGATCTGGCTGGAGAATTTGCGGGCAGCGTCGCCATTGCGCGTGAAGATCGCGGTCCCGTTGCCATATTCGTGAACATTGATCAGCTCGACCGCGCTCTCGAAACTCTGAGGTGCCATGACAGACAGCACCGGCCCGAAAATTTCGGTCTTGTAGATGTCCATTTCCGGGGTCACCTTGTCAAACAGGGTGCCGCCGACAAAATAGCCTCCCTCGTAGCCCTGCAGGGCAAAGGCGCGACCGTCAACCACCAGATCCGCGCCCTGCTCAACGCCACTGTCGATCAGCCCGACAATGCGCTTCTTGGCGTCTGCGGTGATGACGGGACCCATCTCGGCGGTTTCGTCACTTGAAGGGCCGATCCTCAGGGCCTCTACCTTTGGCTTGAGGCTGGAGATGAGTCGCGTTGCGGCTTCCTCTCCGATGGGAACAGCGACCGACACGGCCATGCACCGCTCACCGGCCGAGCCGAAAGCGGCACCCATCAGGGCGTCGGCGGCCTGATCCATGTCGGCATCGGGCATGATGATCATGTGGTTCTTGGCTCCGCCCAGAGCCTGCACTCGCTTGGCACTGTCGGTGCCACGGCGGTAGACATATTCGGCAATCGGGGTCGAGCCGACAAAGCTAACGGCCTTGACATCGGGATGATCGAGCAGGCAGTCAACGGCACTCTTGTCGCCATGCACCACGTTAATCACGCCTTCTGGCAAACCGGCTTCCACCAGCAATTCGCAAACGAAGTTGGCAGCGGACGGATCCCGTTCGGAAGGCTTCAGCACGAAGGTGTTGCCACAGGCAATCGCCATGGGGAACATCCACATCGGCACCATGGCCGGGAAGTTGAAGGGGGTAATACCCGCCACGACACCAAGCGGCTGACGCTCCGAATGGGTGTCGATACCAGTGCCGACGTTGCGAGAGAACTCGCCCTTCAGAAGATGCGGGGCACCACAGGCAAACTCGATCACTTCAAGGGCGCGGGCCACTTCGCCCAGGGCATCATCATGGGTCTTGCCATGTTCACGGCTGATCTCGCGGGCAATGTCGTCTGCCCTTTCGCGCACCAGCGCCTGAAAGGCAAACATGACACGGGCCCGCCTCGCTGGAGGCGTGGCCGCCCAGCCGGGCAAAGCTGCCTTCGCCGCAGCAACCGCTGCATTGACTTCGGCATCGCTCGACAGGCCCAGCGTCGCAATCTGTTCGCCGGTTGCCGGGTTGAAAATTGCCGATGTGCGCCCGGAAACCGAAGCGACCTTTTTTCCCTTGATGATATTGTTGACGTGATACATCACGTTTCCCCTCGCCTCTGTTTGCGCCCCGTGTTCCCCTTGGGTGCCATTTGCCGAGTGCGGTTTGGCGGTGCATTTTATTTTGCGATTTTTTTTGCCAAACGCCTCTTTCGTGGTAAGAACGCTTGCATTATCCGCACGATCGGTCAATATTTTTTCTGCACGATCGGTCAGCTTTTTGAGTGTTTGCAAAATATTGGTGCAACTGCTCAAAAAACGAACAAGAAAAGTCAAAAATTGATGCAGGCAACTTTGTGCATGGAAGCGTTTATCTACAGGCCCAACACTAAAGTTCTTGTGATCGAAAAATAACTACACTACCCGCACAGACTAACCAGACAGGCAAGTTCATGAGACCCCAGCAATACACGAAACAACAAAAAAACAGGGCACAAAATACCGAGAAAATATTGTCTGCTGCGGAAATAGTTTTCGCTCAGTTTGGTTATAATGGCGCCTCAATCAGTCGTATTGCAGAAGAAGCCGGTCTACCCAAGTCCAACGTGGTTTATTACTTTTCGACCAAAGAGTTACTATACCGCACGGTCGTGGAAGACATCTTCAATGTCTGGCGTGCGGCGGCCGATGAAATCGTCGAGGAAGCCGACCCGAGAGAGGCGCTTGGCAGCTACATCGACACCAAGATGGAACTGGCCAGAACGCGTCCCTATGGCTCGATGGTCTGGGCCAACGAAATCATTCAGGGCGCCCCTATCGTGCAGGACTATCTGGAAACCGAACTGCGGTCATGGACCGAAGAGCGGGTCAATGTGATTCACAAATGGATTGCGGCCGGCAAGATTCGCCCGATCAGCCCCAAACACCTGCTCTTCACCATCTGGGCAACCACGCAGCATTACGCCGATTTCAAGCATCAGATCTCGACGCTCAACGAGGGCAGCGATCTCAATGACGAGCAGTGGGAAGAAACCAAACAGGCAGTCAAGGAACTGCTGCTGTTTGGCATCTGTCACTAGCTTTAGCAGCCGGGTATTCAAGGCTGGATCTTTCAGGACCGGGGGCCCCTGCGGGTGCCATAATCAAGTTCGGCAGTCTTGGGTCCGAAGATCTTCAGAGGCTCGGGAGCATCAAACGGGTCGAGATGGATCTCGATGAAGGAGGCACAATCCGCCTTCCCGCATGCCGCAAGAGCGGCAACCAGTTCCCCTTCGGTCGAAACCGATGCGGTGAATGACTCAACGCCGGGTGCGAACACCTTCATGAGGGCCGTATAGTCCCAGTTGGCGACGTCATTGTAGCTGGCTTTCATACCCTGAATATAACGCTCGATGGTATAGCCACGGTTGTTGATCAGAAAGATGATCGGCTTCAACCCTTCACGCAGGATGGTCGAAAGCTCCTGCGCGGTGAGCTGGAACGAGCCATCACCGATGAACAGGATCTGCCTCCGGTCAGGCGCGGCCATCATCGAGCCGAGCAGCGCGGGCAGCGTGTAGCCAATGGCCCCCCAGACCATCTGGGAGAGATAGCTGACCCCCGCGGGCAGCCGGACGCTGGTCAACGCGATATTGGACGTTCCGTTTTCCGCCAGAATCACGTCGCCTTCTTCAAAAAAGCCTTCCATGATGGGCCAGAAGCGCTTTTGTGTCAGGGCGAGATCTGGCTCGATGGTCACCGGTTCGCAGCCATGAGCCTCAAGTCTCACGACAGACTCAGGACGCGCATCAATGCTGTCGACCAGCCCGTTGATCAACTCCTCGGCCATCACACCTTCAAACACCTCGCCACCGACCGTGACGCTGTGACCACGGATCGAAACGATCCTTTCAGCTGGCATCTGGTCGATGAACTGCAGGGTACTGGCTTCAACGAAGCTCGGAGCCGTCACGAACAGGCAATCTGATTTTTCGATGATATCACGCACATGAGGGGCAGAGGCGGCACCGTTGTAGATGCCTGCAAACAGGGGAGACGCTTCGCTGAGGATCGCCTTGCCGGAGCGGAAGGAAGCGTAGGGAATCCGGTATTTTTCCACCAGCCGCACGAGGGCGTCGGCGTAGCCGGTCCGGTCAACATCCATGTCGATCAACACCGCTGGGCGCCTGGCGTTCTCGAGATACTGCCTGACAAGAGTGATGGCGCTCTCGATGCGTTCGCTGTCACTTTCCGGCATCGCCAGATTCAGCGGCCGGGTTGGCGCATCGATCATGAGATAGGAAATATTGGACGGGATCTGGATGAACACCGGCTGCCGTTCGATCCAGCAGATGCTCAGGATCCGGTCGATCTCGAAGGCTGCATTGGCCGGGGTCAGACGGGTCTGCGCGACCGTGAATTCGCGCACGCTGTTCATGACATTGTCAAAGTTGCCTTCGGCCAGCGAATGATGAATCCTGAGGTGTCCTTCCATGGCGTAGAGCGGCGGCGCACCGGAGATGAAAACGATGGGCACATTCTCCGCGCAGGCACCGGCGACACCGCACAGGGCAGACAGGTCGCCCACTCCGTAGGTGGTGATCATCGCCGCAATCCGGTTAAGCCGGGCATAGCCATCGGCGGCATAGGCCGAGTTCAGCTCATTGCAGTTGCCCACGAAGGTGAGACCAGCGACATCCTCGATCTGGTCGAGCATTTGCAGGGTGAAATCTCCGGGCACGCCGAACACATGCCCGATTCCCATTTCCTTCAAACGCGTGAAAAGATAGTTGCCAATGCTCGTCTTCATGATTGCTCGCGGTCCCAAAGCTGGTTCTGTTACAAATGCTTAGTGATTGTCTAGCCAGAACGGCTGAAGCGATCATGGCCACTGGAGACTGATTTGTCCAGAACCATTCGACCGCTTCAACGCCTTGATCAACGAGCCTGTTCTAAGAAGCAACGGACTGCAGAAGAGCCTCCACATGAGCGGGTCCGGTCGGGCGAATACCGTTCGGGTTGAGCGCTTTGATGGAGTAGTAGCCTCGGGTGATGTGATCCATGTTGACGGTTTCGACAACACCCGGCAGACGAAGGATGCGCTCCATGTAGGCTGACAGCTGCGGATAGTCCTTGATCTGCTTGCGGTTGGTCTTGAACAGGCCATGGTAGGCCGCATCAAAGCGGATAAGGGTGACGAAAGTGCGGATATCCGTTTCGGTGAAGCGCTCTCCAAAGATGAAACCGCCATCAAGACGGGCTTCCAGCATGTCGAGCGTTTCGAACACCCCGTCAACGGCCTCGTCATAGGCGGCCTGGGTTGTCGCGAACCCGGCCTTGTAGACCCCATTGTTGAGCGTGTCGTAGATGACCGGATTGAGTGCGTCGATCTCCTCGTGAAGGTCTTCGGGGTAAAGACGCACATCGGACGGTATCATGTGCTCGAAAGCTGTGTCGAACATCCGGACGATATCGGCGCTTTCGTTGTTGACCATGACATTGCGCTTCATGTCCCACAACACGGGCACCGTGGCCCTACCGGAAAAATGCGGGTCGGCGCGCGTGTAGAGCTCGTGGATGTAGGTGGCGCCAAACAACGGATCTTCGTCCGCACCGGCGTAGCCACCGAAGGCCCAACCCTGATCAGTCATGGTCGGGTTGACGACGGTGACCGGAATGATCTCCTCAAGGCCTTTGAGCTTGCGGGCAATCAGGGTGCGGGATGCCCATGGGCAGATGAGCGCCACATAGAGGCGATAGCGCCCGGCCTCTGCTTCAAAGCCCCCTTCCCCGGTTGGACCAGGAGTTCCGTCCGGCGTGATCCAGTTGCGGAAACTTGAGGTCTGGCGCACGAAGCGTCCGTCCTTGTCGGATTTCTGTACGGGCTGCCAGTCCTTTGTCCATTTTCCATCGATCAGCATGGTCGTCTCCTGTCTTTCTTTGTTCTCTCTGTTTTTGTTATGGTTATGTCGTGTTACGGCCTTCAGGCGCTGTGGAAGATGAACGAGCGCATCGAGACCGAACCAAGATCGATCGACTCGGTCATGAAGGTCAGATCGTCCCGCTCGTCGGAAGCCCCGGCGATGGTCAGGGCCGGCAGATAGTGGTCTACCGTTGGATGCGCCATGCGCAGCAGGGAACCGAGCTGTTGCGTATCAGCCAGCGCGCCGTAGTCACGCTCGGACAGCTTGTCGGTAAACAGCTTGTCGAATTCCAACGCAAAGTCCTGTGCCTTGCCGCCCCAGCGCATGGCGCGCAGGTTGTGCACCACGTTGCCGGATCCGAGGATCAGCACGCCCCGCTCACGCAGCTGGGCAAGCGTCTTGCCGATTTCCAGATGCCATTTGAGTGGCTTGGTCATGTCGATCGACAGCTGGAACACCGGCACATCGGCTTCGGGATAGAGATGCGTCAGAACCGACCATGCGCCATGGTCAAGGCCCCAGCGATCATCTTCCTCGGCGTGATGGCTGGCCAGAATGGCAACCACATCGCGTGCGAGGGCAGGATCGCCATGGGCCGGATACTGCTGGGCGAACAGCTCATCGGGGAAACCGTAGAAGTCATGAATGGTCTTTGGCAGCTTGGAAACGTCGACCAGCGTCGAGCCCTGCGTCATCCAGTGGGCGGAGACCACGAGAATGGCCTGAGGGCGCGGCAGGCTCTTGCCAAGCTGGCTCCAGCTCTTGCTGTAGACATTGTCCTCGATGGCATTCATCGGGTTGCCATGGCCAAGAAAGACCAACGGCATGCGGTCGGATGCCTTCAGACTGTCGCGAAGGCTTTTAAGGGAATGGGTCACGCTCATCGTCTTTCTCCTTTGATGCAAGTTTCTATGCTGCGTCTTTTGATTGCAGGGAGCCGATTGCTTGGCTCCCTGCATGCTGGTTTGGATTTTTGTTATTGTTCTTATTGTTGTTTCAAATCTTGGGCCGACGATTGGTCAGCTCTTCCGGTGCGGGGGGCCGGATTATTCAGAAAGCCACTTCGGTGCGATCTGCGTGCCGTAGCCCAGGATATAACCGAAGTTGATGTTCAGGTAGCCGAGCGGCTCGAGGTAGCGGGCGTTGGAAAGCGGACCTGCGTCTTTTGCTTCCAGACCGATTTCTGCGGCCAGATCCTTGACGGCAGCCCGTGCGGCTTCATCGTCGGAAGCAACAAACGTCTGCAGGGCTTCGCCGTTCAGTTTCAGGCCGGATGCATAATGCTGGGCGAACACCGTATTGAACGCCTTGACCACCTTGGCAGCCGGAGCCAGCTTTGCCAGTTCTTCGGCAGCGGAGCTGTTGAAACCAACCTGCAGGCCGGAGAAGTCGTCGGTGATCGGGTTGGACACGTCGACGATGATCTTGCCAGCGAAATCAGCTTCGGCGACAACAGCCTTGGAGGCGGCGAACGGGGTGGCCAGGATGACCAGATCAGCAGCTGCGACGGCCGGGCTCAGTTCGCTCAGAGCGACATTCAAGCCCTGTTCCTTGAGTTTTGCGGCAGCGGCGGCACCATTCTGTGCATCAACAATGGAGATGCTGTGGCTGGTCTGTGCCAGTACGCTTGCCAGACCGGATCCGATGTTACCTGCGCCTACGATTGCAATGTTCATTGTATTCACTCCTTGTTTTTGTTGCCGTCTGTTTTCTGGTTTGGAAGGCGGCTTGTTTCGTCTGAAGTGAATATGGACTTTTCTTTCTAGGAATGAAATGGACATTATATTGAATAACTATCTTCAATTCATTCCTAAATAAGCATCCTCAGAAGGGACTGTTTGTCTTGATGTCATCAAGGGCAAAATCGATGATGGCCCTCACCTTGCGTGGCAGTACCGTACCATCGAGATAGACGGCACTGAGGGGCGTTGACAGGCCCTGATAATTGCCGAGCAGCTGGACAAGCCTGCCCTCGGCCAGTTCGTCGGCCACGATGAAGCGTGGGCAATAGGAAATCGCGTCACCAGCCACAGCCCAATCCCGGGCCACCTTGGCACTGTTGACCACGAAGCGCCGCTTGACCACAACATCAATGGTCTTGTCTCCCTGCACGAAGACCCAGCGGGTGGGATCGCGCCGGTTCGCATCGACCATGCAGATATGATCCAGCAGATCATGTGGCTCTCTGGGCTCCCCATGCTTGCTGATATAGTCTGGTGAAGCGACGATGGCCGATCCCATATCGCCCAGCTTTCGCATCTTCAGAGACGAGACGCTTGGAGTGCCAATGCGGAAGGCGAGATCGATGCCGTCTCTGGCCAGATCGACATAGGCATCGTTGAGGCGCAGGTCGACATTCATCTGCGGATGGTTGCCAATGAAACGGCGGATCATGTCGCCAACATAGATTTCACCGAAAGACACAGGAGCGGAAATGCGCACGAGGCCGGAAAGGCCGCGGGATTCTTCACGCACCGATCCGATCAGGTCGTCCAGCTCGTCAAGCAAGGCCGGAGCACGCAGCAGAAGATCCTCCCCTACCGGGGTCAGTCCGACCTTGCGCGTGGTTCTCTGCAACAGCCGAGCGCCGATCCTGGCTTCAAGCTCGGCGACATACTTGGACGTCAGTCGATTTGAAATCCCCATGCGTTCGGCCGCATCGGTGAATGAGCCGGTTTGCGCAGTGGCAACAAAGGCCTTCAAGCCATCAACAAGATCCATGACGAATTTCCTTTAGCAACAGCAGGTACTGGGAAGCACTCAAACTTTAAGAACGTTTGAGGGATAATAAGCCCAGATAGTCGTTACAATAAAGGAAATACTGATCGGATGAGATCAACTATTGCGGTGTTGCCGAGTGGTGTTGAGCCAACAGGTCTGCGATAAAGCGCTTTTGCGCCATGGCCTGTCTCCTGCCATCGATAGCGGCCCTTATTTTCGGCGCTGCGTCCGCAAATCTGGCCATCTCTGCGGGGTAGATCGCCTCGCAAAGGAGAATGTGGAAGCCCGCCTCACTCTCCAAAACCTCGCTGACGCCCCCGGCCGACATGGCAAATAGGGCCGTGTCGAGACCTGGGTAGAGCTTGCCGCGCGGGATGCGTCCGAGCGCACCGCCATTGAGGGCACTGGGGCATTCCGAATGGCGCAAGGCGGCATCCGCGAACTGATCCACATCGCCGGTCAAGCCTTGCTGAAGATCGCAGATCCTCTGCCATGCCACATCACGCCGATTCTCGGCAATTTGCTCATTGATGGTAATCAGAATGTGGCGCGCATCGCGGGTCTCGCCAACGCAAAAGCGTTCGGGATGGGCCGCGTAAAAGTCCCGTGCCTCCTCATCGGTGGTGGCCGGTTCTGCCTTCGCTACCAGATCGAGCACCGTATCCGCCGCCAACTCCCGCGCAATGGCCTGTTCCAGCCCCGCCTCGGTCAGGCCATTGGCTGCCAGATCATCGACAAAGGCCACGGCGGTTTCATAGCGCTCCCTGATCAGGGCAACCGACTGGTTCAGCATTTCCTGCGGGACAACAACCTTTTGTGCCACAGCACTCGCCAGAACCAGCCCTTCGAGCAACAGGGCGCGCCTTGCCTGAGCGTCGATCCTCGCCTGCGCTCCTGCGGGCAGCTCATCATAGCGGCACTCGTGGGCCGCCAGCGATGCGCTCATCAGATGATAGGACAGAAGCGGATCGCCGGTCATTCTGCCGCCCCCGACAGGTCTGACAAGTCTGACAGGTCTGGCATTTCATAAAGCGGGTCCAGCGCCTGTTCAGGCACCTGCAGGGTCCGCCCGGGAAAGCGCACATGGTAGGCGACCGAACCGATGGCCTTCATCATTGCTTCGTCGCGCACCACCTTGATCACTTCGCCGACATCACCAACCTCGGCCACCACTTGTCCCGCAACGCCGAGCGAAACGTGGGCCTTGACCTTGTCGCCATATTCATAGCGATTGGGCATCCATGGCGCTTCAGCGGCAATCAGTTCCCGGTCGCGACAGCCGACGATGACGTCTTCCTTCGTGAAATGCACGGTATATATGACCTGATCCTGCAGAAAGGTTCCAACATCGCGAATGACGCCGACCGCCCCGCGCCGCACCAGAAGCACCCCGGTGTCGACGCCGGGATAGGTGCCGTCATTGCGCAGATTGCGGATCACCCGAACCTCGGAGCCATAGTCGAATCTCGGTGGTGGCAGACTGTCCAGCATCTACTTCAGCACCTCTTCGAGCGGAACAAAGGTCGGCTGGCCGGTCTTGAAAACCTTGAAGACCTTTTCGGTCAGCGCGTCGGAGCGCACAAAATCCAGATAGGCCTCTTTCAGCTCGGCGGTATAGAAATCCCACCAGGACTGCCCGTCTCCGGGTTTGCGGGTTCTGGATTCCAGATAGTCATGGAAGCGTTGCAGGATATGGAGACGATTGACCATCACCACCTTGGGGTCGTAGTCGATTTCGAAATAGTCCAGAAATTCTTCTGCGCTTCCCAGATCGGACAGTTCGGCGTCCAACTCGTCATTTCTCATCGTCGTTACCCTTTCTGCCTTTAGCACTTTTTGTTGTCCGAAGCGTTGATTGCATCAGTGGCCGATTTCACCGGCCGTGACCTGCCTGTGGAAGTCCATGAGGTCGTGCCGCGCTGGGGTTCGCTTGAAGGTTTCGGCAAAGACGCGTACCTTTTCCAGAATGCCCCTGGCTTGTTGCGCCGTGAGGGCGATGCCCATGGTGCCATAGATATGGAGCACCGCCTTGGTGCCGGAATGTTTGCCCAGCACCAATTCGTGCTGCCGCCCCAGCCATTCAGGGTCGACCCCCTGATAGGTCTCCCTGTTCTTGACCAGCCCGTCGACATGGATACCGCTCTCATGCGTGAAGACGCTGGAGCCGACAAGGCTCTTCTGGTGGGGAACCGGACGGCCGGATGCATTGGCAACCAGTTGCGACAGCGCATTGAACAGGCGCTGGTCAACGCCGGTGCGGATATTGTAGAGCCGGTCGATGGCAACGGCGAATTCCTCGAGTGACGCATTGCCGGCCCGTTCGCCAAGGCCGTTGACCGTGGTGTTGACGTGGCTCGCGCCACCCAGCACTGCGGCCAGCGAGTTGGCCGTTGCAAGACCGTAGTCATCATGGGCGTGCATCTCCAGCTCCAGATCGGAGTTGGCCCGCAGCTGCCGGAAAATCTCCGCCGTACCGAATGGCTCCATGATGCCAACGGTATCGGCAAAGCGGAACCGTCGCGCTCCGGCCTTCCCGGCCACTTCCATGGCCTTGAGAACGAAGTCCAGATCAGCGCGGGAAGAATCCTCGCCCCCGACCATAACATCGAACCCGGCGTCGAGCGCCTTGGGCACCATGGTGGCGATCTGGTCGAGCACATAGTCTCTGGTCTGCCCGAGCTTGTAGTGGATCTGCCCATCGGACATGGGGATGGACAAATCGATCAGGTCAACGCCAAGGTCTCTTGAGGCGTCAAGATCGAAATCGCACATGCGGCACCAGACGACCAGCCGGGCATCAAGCCCAAGGCTGGCAATCGAGCGGATGGTCTCCTGCTCAGCTTCCCCCATCGCCGGAATTCCGATTTCCAGTTCCGGCACACCGGCGGCGACCAGTTCGCGCGCGATATGGCATTTCTCAGCGCGGGTGAAGGCCACACCGGCGCTCTGTTCGCCATCGCGCAGGGTGGTATCATTGATTGTGACTTGCCTTACCAAATTCATCGCCCATCCCTTTCCAGAAAGAAGCCTTCACGCCAATTGGATCAGGCGGCAAAGCTTTTGCCACAGGCGCACATACCAGCTGTGTTGGGATTGTCGAAAGTGAAACCGGCGCCCTTGTCGGTCTCTGCAAAATCGATGGTCGTGCCGATCAGGATTTCGGCATTCTTGGGCACCACATAGAGGCTGATCCGGCCGCACTCAACGACATGGTCTTCCGGCTCCGGCCCGGCGACCAGCGCCATGCGATATTTCACACCGGCACAGCCAGCCATGTCGGCGGCGATCCGAAGCCCGGTCAGCGGCTTCGACGACTTCTCAATCAGACCTTGCAGCGCCTGTTGTGCTTTGTCGGTGAGTGTCAGCATTGTTCTACCCTCTGGCTTAAATCCAACTGTCCAATCTGAATTAGCAAGAGGTGTGCCAATGAATTTTTCACCTGCATACTATTGATTTTAATATTGTTTCTTAAAATAGACACCAGCAAGCGAATGTCGGAAAGCTGACAATGTCGGGTTCATCCAACAATGAAAATGCCGCCCGAAAGGCGGCATCCTGTTGCTTGTTCGCTTTGTAACAAACAGACCCCGCTCAGGCGGCTTGCTTTGTCATATGCGTGAAGCAGCCCTTGGGGCAGATTTTCGAGCAAGCTTCACAGCCGATACAATCGCCGTTGTTCTTCACGGTCATGACCATACTGGTGTCATCGGAGAAGCCGTCATCATCGTCGTCATCGCCGAACGGATCATCATCATCAAGATCCTCTTCCTCGTCATTAAGATCAAGGCTTTCTCGGTCCACCAGCTCGAAGACATTTCTGGCGCAAACCCGGAAGCAACGGCCACAGCCGATGCATTTTTTGGCATCCAGTGCCTCGACAAACTGGGGTGTCCATTCGGTGCCGTCCAGGGTCAGTCCGACAATCGCAGTCATCTTTGTTTTCCTCTCACAGATTGCTTTGAGCAGCCACGCAGGCTGCTTCCGCCGCGGCCCAGGCCTTGCAGGCGGAATAGGTTTCCTCGGCCAGTCCGGGCAGTTCGGCATAGGCGGCAGGCAGACGATCCTCGACGAGATCATGCAGTTCCATTGCCTTCTCCGATGCGATCCGCTTTGCCTTCCTGGCGGCTTTGGTCAGTTGTTTCAGTTCGGTCTCGTCCATGGTCAGTCCCCGATTGTCTTTGCAAGTCAGCCCTTGCTATGCGGCCATCCGGCCTTGTCTAAAGCTTTGCCACGTCCCGGTGAGCCTCAACGAGCGCGGCGGCTTTCGAGATGATCTTTTCTGCCTCATCCTGCATGTGATCGAGCGACTTGAAGCCGAAGCGGTGGACGTCGCGCAGGTTCTTGTCGAAGACAATCAGCTTGCCGACGGCAATGATCACCCGCCCGAAGCCTTCGTAAGTAAGATTGATCAGCGGCACGGCCATCAGACCGGTCCGCGCCTCGATGCTGGTGGCAAGAGCGTTGTACCAGGCCTTGATCCGGACAATGATGTCCTCGTCGGGATCACCAATGACCGGCACCTGTCGCTTGCGTTCCTTGGTCAGGATGAAGGGATCGATGATTTCGTGTTCACCGGACTTGTCCCAGATGCCGTAGGAATCGACCGCCCTGATCTGACGCAGCATTTCCTTGACGAAGGGCGCTGCCAGCGCGGTATCCCCCTCAGCGACCACCATTTCTTGCCAATCACTCATATTCACCTCACTCGTTCCAGCCTTCGGTTTCCATGTCATCAAACCTGCGCGGATCATCGCGCAGCCCCCTTTCGCTCTCGAGTGCCCGTAGCACCCAGAAAGACGGGCTTCCGGCAAGCTCTTCCTGCAGCATACCCAGCTGCAACTTGATCAAGGTGCCGTCGGCCACCTTGATTGGCTGCACCCCGGCCTGTTTGAGCTGGGCAATCGCCGAGGCCCCCACGGCCCGGCAATAGACGGCAGCAACGCCAGAAAGGGCGCCAATCCGCGCCTGAAGCTTGTCTTCGCTGCCGTCCTGCGCTGCCTCTTCAAAGGCAATGGTCTGATGAAAATGCACTTCATCCCGCGTCACCATGAAAATCGCGAAACTTTCGCTGGTACCGAAATGCTGGTCCACATGAACGAGGTCACTTGTCGCGAATGCGATCTTCAGCGCACAATCCATGAAACCATCCTCAATGCTGCCATCCACCAGCGTGAGCGTGCGGCTTATCTGGCCCATGGTGCCCCTCCTCCAAATCCTGTACCTGAGCATAGATGGATCGATAGGGTTCGACCGCTCCCTGCTCCGAAGCGATGAGCAGATTGGCTAGATCGAACAAGGTCTGTCGCGATCCGCGATAGCCGATCCAGCAGCGGGCTGGCGCACCGATCCGGTCATATTGTGGAAAACCGGCGCGCAGCAGCGGCAAGCCAAGTCGTTCTGCGCTCGCAGCGCAGTGGGAATTGCCGATGATCAGGTCCGCCTCTCCGGCCTGCGCATATTTCTCCAGCTCCTGCAGATCGCCAATCTTGACTTCCCGTGCCACGACATGCCTGAGGATCGCCGTGTTCGATGGTGAAATCGCGGCCACCAGATCGCAGCCCATGCCGGCCAGCAGATCGCCAAACGCCTTGAGCAGGTCAGGATCCGCAGCAATGGCTGCCCGTCCCATGCCCAGATTGAAGTGGGTGTCCAGCATGGCGTCCTGCAGTTGCTGACGCTGCCGCTCCAGCCTTCGCGAAACCGGCTGACCGGTCAGCTCGTGCAGCATCGACAGAAAGCTATCGACCGCGTTGAGCCCCATCAGATGGTCAAACCGATAGTCCGGCACGCCGGTGCGCTCCTTGAGCAAGTCGGCGGCCGGGGTCATGCTCGACCCGATAACGATGGTCGCCCGCGCCTTGTGCAGGATTTCGAAGTCGCCGATGCAGGTCCCGCCTGTGGTCAGAGGATTGAAGTCCAGCTCGTTGAGATGGCCATCAAGACTGGTCGAGAGATCGGGAATGACAATCGGCAGCAGGCCGAAGGCCTCCACCATGTCCTTGATCTCGTCGATGTCGGCCGGGGTGAGCGAGGCATTGACCAGAATGTTGACCTGTCGGTTGGAAGCAATCCCACCCTTCGTTTCGGACTCAGGCACCAGACGATTGATCATTTCGTAGACGGCCTTGGCAAAACCGGTTTCCAGAGAGCCGACATAATCCGGCGTCTCAACAGGCACAACAGCTGTCTTGAAGCATTCGGGATGGCTCTTGCGGAAGGTGGCAACCGCACCATTGACGTCCGACCCCTGGGTTTCAGACAGGCCCGTTGTCGGGATGCCGATGAGGGCCGGATTGAACTTGTTGCAGATCGTTTTCAGCCCTTCGACCACATTTTCATCTGCCCCCATGATGGTGCTGACCTGGTCCATCGCGGTGGTCTGAAGCGCCACTGGCTCGCGGAAATGACCGATCAGATAGATCTTGCCATAGGCGGTGCAGCCCTGGGCACCATGCAGCATGGCGATGGCATCGCGGATGCCGAGGAATGCCAGGGACGCTCCTAGCGAGCTGCTGGCCTTGAGCGGGCTGACGGAGAGGGCCTTGTTGCGTTTGATGATGTCTGCCATGGTTTCTACTCCGCTGCGGCCACACTGAGGGATTTGTGCCAGGGTGCGGGATCGCGCACAGCCTTCCAGATCGGGCTTTCCACCGCCTGCAGGATCTGTTCGGCAAATGTGATCATACCCTCATAACCCGCGTAGGCGAGCTCGCGTTCCTGATTGATATGCAGAAAAGGAATGCGGGCTTTCAGAGCGGTATACATGTTGCGGCCACCGGCGATCAGGATGTCGGTGTTGGTGTCATTGACCATGTCGATCAGGGCGCGGGCGCCCTGGCTTTCATCGAGCATGACGGTCTTGTCACCCATCAGCTCGCGGATCTTGGCCTTGTCCTGTTCGGTCGACTTGCGGGTCGAGGTGGCAACCACCTCCATGCCCAGATCCTGAAGCGCGGAAATGATCGACCACGCCTTGACTCCGCCGGTGTAGAGCAACACCCGCTTGCCAGCAAGGCGGGCCTTGAAGGGCGCAAGGGCCGCATGAAGGCGCGCTTCCTCACGGGCAATCAGCGCTTCGGTGCGCCCGGTGAGCGATGGATCATCAATGAGACGGGCAAAGTCGCGCAGCGCCAGCCCCATGTCGCGAATGCCGTAGAAGCTGCCTTCAAACCACGGTGTGCCGAAACCCTCCTTCAGTTTGCGGGCAACGTTGATCATGGCCTTGGAACAGACCATCATGTTGACCTCAGAACGGTGCATGGTCTGCACTTCCCTGAAGCGGGCATCTCCCGAGAGGGACCCCAGCACACGCAACCCAAGCTCATCGAGCAGCGGCTGCACATGCCACAATTCACCTGCAATATTGTATTCGCCGATGAGGGCGATGTCGTGAACGGTGACCCCTTCCCGATGCAGATGGGCCGGAACAGGATCGGGCTCGCGCGTGCCGATCACATGACGCACCATGATCTCGCCGGCGATGCGATTGCCGAGGTTCTTGGTGCCATAGAAGCCGGCTGCATCGACCGGAACAACGGGTACGCCCCAGCGCTTCTGTGCCGCCTTGCAAACGGCCCCGATGTCGTCGCCGATGAGAGCCGGGACGCAGGTATTGTAGACAAAGACTGCTTCCGGATTCTGCTCATCGATCGCCTGTTTGATCGAATGGAACAGGCGCTTTTCGCCCCGCCCCATGATGACATCCTGCTCGGTGAGATCAGTGGTCAGACCCAACTTGTAGAGCTTGGCGCCGGAAGACCGGCTGCCGCGGTTGTCCCATGCGCTCCCGGCGCAGGCGATGGAGCCATGCACGATGTGGGCGACGTCGGCGATGGGCAGAAGGGCGATCTGGGCACCATCGAAACAGCAGCCCCCAGCCGCAGCTCCAGGCTTTGGCCGGGCACATCCGGACTTGGATTTGTGGTTATGTTCACACGCAGGTTCATCGAGCAGCTGTGCGATATCACTTTGTTTCATTGGCCACAAACCTCGCTGTAAGAAATGGTCCGGCTTCTGTTTTGCAAGGTCTGTGCCACTAGATAATTCATTGAATTATATGATGATATCCATATGCCTCAATGTCGCAAAACCGACAATCGCCATGTCATTACAACAATGTCGGCAAGGCTCCAGCGCCAAAGACATAGGGAAAGCGGATCCAGTTCTCGAGCACTTCGAGATCCTTTTCGGCAAGATAGCGATAGTTGCGCTGATGATCGGTGTAGACAGCCATGGCAATTTGCGGCCAGATCTTCTGTTCGACCAGCATGTTGAAATACCACGCCATGGGAAAACCGGCGTTCTTGTCATATTCCTTGAGGAAATGCGACAGGCTGGTGCCGGTCATGGTGGCGACATTGTCGCTTGGCAAAGGCAGCTTCTTGACGGGAACCGGCGTCGCCTCGGTCTTGCGTTCGCCGAAGCGATCAAGGAACGGCAGCAGCTTGAGAACAAAATGGTCGCTGAAGCGCTCCTTGCTGGAAGCTGTGGTGTTGCCCCATTCCTCCAGAAAACGGATATAGCGCAGATCGGACCCTTCCGAGGAGAGCTGCTTGCCCACCAGCTCGCTGATATCGGTAATCGAATGGAACAGATAGCGGGGCGGTGTCATTTCCGCTGGCTCGACCCGCGCCGCAAAGGCTCCATGCGGATCGAGCAGATCTTCAAGATCATCCGGCACCTGATCATTGATGAACAGCGGATGGTCGATGACCTCGGTCAGTTCCTCCACCTTGAGCTGAACGAAGTCAGCCGCATTCGGTCCGATCGGCGCAACGAAATAGTGACATTTGCCATCAAAGCGGGTGGTCATGTAGTCGGCAGCACCATATTTTTCATAGAGTGCGAACATGTCATGATCGGACTCCTCCTCCGCCCATTCTCTCAGACTGGCGGCGATCCGATTGCCATCAGCGTCGACAAGACCACCCAGCCGATACCAGCCGCTGAGCGTCGTACGATAGCGAAATTTCAGATCGGGCAGCACGGTGCCAATCGCTTCGACCAGCGAAACATGATGCACGCCTGGTTTGACTTTTCGGCAGATTTCCTTGAGTTGAGCGATGCGTGGCTCATAGTCGGTCATGGTCTTTTCCTATTCCTCCCCCCGATTACCCCTCCCAGTCAAAAAGTTCGGCAATGACCACACCGGTTGCCTGTTCGGGAACCGATGTGAAGCTGATGCAGCCCTCTCCGCCGACGACGAGGTAAAGATTGAATGTTTCGTATGAGCTGATCGGCTGCGCTGCGACAATGTCGTCGTCCTGACAAAAGGTGAAATGCACCTCTGGCCATCTGTTGCGCAAATGGGCCGCAACCGATTGGTCAAGACCATGCGCAATGACTTCCTCCTTCACATCATCCAGCAGCGCAGCATCGATCATTCTTCGATTTCCTCAAGAAAGGGCGTCAATGTTTTCGCTTCCTGTCCCATCACGCGCGCCAGCCATGGCGGCGGCGAGCCTGCCAACACTTTTTGCAGATCGGCAACGATGTCGCGAGCCTGTCGCCCCGCAGGCAGCTTGATGGGATGGATACCGGCACGCACGACCTTGGCGGCGCCAGGTCCGCCGATGGAGATCACGTGCAACACATCACAATCGGCGATCAGTGCGGCGCGCCACTTGTTCTTGTCTTCCACGTCATCGGGTTCACTGGCCGAACGGACATCGATGAGCCGTGCTTCGGTTGCTGATACCTGATAGACGAGAAAACGTCGGCAGGAGCCGAAATGTCCGTCCAGCTCCTCGGCGGAATTGGAGGCACAGGCGATGCGGATGGAACCGGGCATGTCACCATCGGCATAGGCATCGACCGGCAGCACTTCAACACTCTCGCTTTCAGCGACACCATCGCCCTTGAGGATGCGCAATGCCGCCTTCAGCGCGTCGACCGGCAGTTTGATGAAGGCTTCCCCTCCAGCCTGCCGAAAGGTTTTCATGCCGAGATTGGCAAATTTCTCCTCGCTCATCGGCAAGCCGACAGCAGCTCCGAGAATGGAAATCAGTGTCCCGGCATCGATTCCGGGCAAGTCGTTCGCCGCAAGGCCAATGCGCAAGGCCAGCTCGCGCGACAGAGGAGCATTCATGGCAGACCTCCGATCATCTTGTCGTTGTCAATGAAAGAAAAAAGGGACGCGAACCCAGTTAGGAACAACAGGCTGCAGGCGAAGTTCGCGCCCCTCCCCTCGAGTTTCAGCTTTCCGGCCATCAGGCAGGAACGATGCAATCTTCCTCGAAGCAGCCTTCCATGCATTTGGGGCTATCGTGAGCCCCTTCGCATTCATTGCAGAGCGACGGATCGATGTAATAGACGCCCTTGCGCGGGGAAATTGCGTTGGTTGGGCATGTGGTTTCACAATCGCCACAGGCTGTGCAGATATCAGCGTTGATCATCATTGCCATGGTCTATCTCCTTTTGGGCAAGGCAAAGTCGGGTTCAGACCTGGCGGGTCAATGCCGGATGGCCTCTTTGCCTCATCTCGTGTGTCCGGCTCGCCTCACCCTGCCCTGCCCGAGCCCCTTTCAGGGAGCATCGCAGCAAAGCCTGAGCGCGACGTGCCGGGGACTGGCTATCCGCGTTTGAAACGCAGGGTCGTCGGAAATTCAGGTGGTGGGGAAATCGGATCAATGAAGAACCTGTCTCCATTGGAAAGCTCCACCGTACCGCCCCAGGAGGCCCCGTCATCGGTCTCGATCGAGGTGATCACCTCTTCCAGATCCTTCTTGGCCACATAGAACAGCAACTCGCCCTTGTCGTTGTATCTGAGCATCACGTTTGGCATTTCGGTCTCCTTGTCACCTCTCGCGCCCTGCGCTACCAGAAGGGTGACGCAGGGCGGAAGGGAGTGGTATTTGGCCGATGCTTAACGCACCAGATCGTAGTTATAGTCGGTGACGCCCATCTTCATGGTGTCCTTGTCCAACTTCTCCAGAACGGCGTTGGTCAGCGTCGTCAGGATGGTCATGGCGCCTTCATAGCCCAGCGTTGTTGAGCGATGCAGGTGATGACGGTCGAAGATCGGGAAGCCGATGCGGATCAGAGGCACATGGAAGTCTTCGCCCTTCTTGAGGGTGTCACGTTCAATGAACTTGCCGTAGGAGTTGCCGATCATGAAGTCCGGCTTCTTGGAAAAGATCAGGGAACGCAGATGCCAGAGGTCGGCACCGACATGCACTTCGCAATCCTTGCCATAGGGACTGTCGGCCAGCATCTGATCCACGGCCTTCTTCCAGCGTTTGTTGGCGTGGTGGCAGATGATATGGGTCGGCTCGGCTCCCAGTTCCAGAAGGAAGCCAGCCAGCCCCATGACAAAGTCGGCATCACCCCAGATGGCAAATTTCTTACCATGCAGCCAGGCATGGCTGTCGGTCATCATGTCAACGAGGCGACCACGTTCGATCTCCAGCGACAGCGGGATTTCCTTGCCGCTGATCTCGGAAACCTTCATCAGGAACTCGTCGGTCCATTTGAGGCCCATCGGGATGTTGATGGCTGGCGTCTCGTGGTTCCATGTGCCCTTGGTGAATTTGCGGGTCTTGACCAACTGCCACGGCTGCAGCAGCAGGGTGTCCTTGGCGTTAGGCGCGTCCTTGACTTCGTCCTGGGTGGTACCGCCGGAATACATGCGGTATTTGCCGTCAGCGGGGGTATCCAGCACCTCGGAAGGATCGCAGAGCAGCGAGTAGTCGACGCCCATTTCCTTCATGTAGCGATGCAGGACACGATAGTTGCCAAGATAGGTCTCGAAGCCCGGCACGATGTTGATCTTGCCATTCGAGCCGACTTCCTTGTCCTCCATGCTATTCAGGGTGAAATAGCGGATGGTGCCCTCGAACATGTTGTCCCAGCCGGTGGTGTGGGAACCGACAAAGCTCGGCGTATGGGCAAACGGAACCGGGAAGTCTTCCGGAATATGACCTTCCTTGCGGGAGTTGCCGATGAAGGCGTTGAGGTCATCACCGATGACTTCGGCCATGCAGGTCGTGGAGACCATGATCATGTCCGGCTTGTAAAGCGCGCGGGCGTTTTCCAGACCGTCGAACATGTTCTTCTGACCGCCAAACACGGCAGCGTCCTCGATCATGGAGTCGGATACGCAGGCGACCGGCTCCTTGAAGTGACGGTTGAAATAGGTGCGGAAGTAGGCCACGCACCCTTGCGAACCATGCACATAGGGCAAGGTGTTCTCGAACCCGAGCGAGCAGAGAACGGCGCCGAGCGGCTGGCAGGCCTTGGCCGGGTTGATGGTAAGAGCCTCGCGGGAGAAGTTCAGCTCCTTGTATTCCTCGGAGGTGGTCCATTCGAAAATCTCGTCAATCCTGGACGGATCGTGCTTTTCTTCGAACAGAGCCCGCTTGTTGCCCAGCGACGTGGTGTAGTCCTCTTCCTTGAACAGGGGGAAGCTGGGTTTGATATTGTCAACGACTTGGTTCATTTGGTCCTCCTTCGCGCCACCAATCTGTGAACTCACGAAGTGTTGGAGAGAATTGATGTCTCTGATGCCGGATCATTCCGCGGCAATGGCCGTCTCTTCACCCAGCTTCTTCCAGGGCGGGGTCATGCTGTCCCAGCACGGATTATTGAGGGTCATGTCCATGTCGCGCGCAAAGATCGCGAAACCGTCATAGCCATGGTATGGGCCAGAATAATCCCAGGAGTGCATCTGGCGGAATGGAATGCCCATCTTCTGGAAGATGTATTTTTCCTTGATGCCCGAGCCGATGAGATCCGGTTTGACGCGCTTGACGAATTCCTCGAACTCGTAGCCGGTCACGTCGTCATAGATCAGGGTCGCATTGCCCATCTCGTTGATGGTGCGGTCGTAGTCGTCGTTATGAGCGAATTCGTAGCCCGTGCCGACCACTTCCATGCCGAGGTCTTCATAGGCACCGATGATATGGCGCGGACGCAGACCGCCGACGTAGAGCATGACGCGCTTGCCCTCCAGACGCGGGCGGTATTTGTCGACCACCGCCTGCCATTGCGGCTTGTATTTCTCGATGACACGCTCTGCGCCTTCCTTGATCTTGTCATCGAACTGGGCCGCGATGGCGCGCAGGGATTCCTCGATCTTGGTCGGGCCAAAGAAGTTGTACTCCATCCAGGGGATACCGAACTTCTCTTCCATGTAGCGGGAGATGTAGTTCATGGAGCGGTAGCAGTGCAGCAGGTTCAACTTGGCCTTTGGCGTGTTTTCCATTTCTGCCAGCGTGCCGTCACCGGACCACTGGGCAATGACGCGCAACCCCATTTCCTCAAGCAGAATGCGGGATGCCCAGGCGTCGCCACCGATGTTGTAGTCGCCGATGATAGTGAGGTCATACTCGGTCGAGGCAAACTCCTTGCCGGTGGCCGGATCGATCACCCAGTCGCGGATGGCGTCGTTGGCGATGTGGTGGCCCAGAGACTGGGAAACGCCGCGGAAGCCTTCGCAACGGACGGGAACGATGGTCTTGCCGGTTTCCTTGCTCTTGGTCTTGGCTACCGCTTCGATGTCGTCACCGATGAGCCCGATCGGACATTCGGACTGAATGGAAATGCCCTTGGCGAGCGGGAACAGCATGTCGATTTCGTCGACAATCTTGGCGAGCTTCTTGTCGCCGCCGAAGACGATGTCCTTTTCCTGGAAGTCTGAGGTGAAGTTCATCGTGCCGAAGGTATCAACCCCGGTGTTGCCGACATAATAGTTGCGACGACCAGCACGGGAGTATTGACCACAGCCAACCGGTCCATGGGAAACATGGACCATATCCTTGACCGGCCCCCAGACCACGCCCTTCGAGCCCGCGTAGGCGCAGCCGCGGATGGTCATCACACCCGGAAGGGACTTACGGTTGGAGGTGATGCATTTGCTTGACTTCTCGACCGCCTGATCGTTGGTCGTCAAATGCTTGGCGCGCTCTTTCTTGGCTTTTTCCGGATAGACCTCGAGCACTTCCTGGATGAGCGCTTCGGTCTGTTCTTTTGTCATTTCAGACATATTCATTTTCCCGTTCTAAGGTGGGAGCCAATCCGCCCCACACCTTGATCAACAGTTCAAAGTGAATGCTTTGGGGCTCAGGCCACAGCGCTGTCGGCAGTTTTACCGACGATGCTCTCGTCTTCGACTTCCATGATGCCGAATTCCATCAGCAGATCTTCCAGATCATCCATGGAGATCGGTTCGGGAATGACAAAGCGGTCGTTGTCGATGATTTTCTGGGCCAGATCGCGATATTCCTGCGCCTGCTTGGCTTTCGGATCATATTCGATCACGGTCATGCGACGGATTTCCGCGTGCTGCACGACGTTGTCGCGGGGAACGAAGTGGATCATCCGGGTGCCAAGCTTGGCAGCCAGCGCTTCGATCAGCTCGTCTTCGCGGTCGGTGTTACGGGAGTTGCAGATAAGGCCTGCCAGGCGCACGCTGCCGGAGTTGGCGTATTTCACGATGCCTTTGGAAATGTTGTTGGCGGCATACATGGCCATCATCTCACCGGAGCAGACGATATAGATTTCCTGTGCCTTGTTTTCACGAATTGGCATGGCGAAGCCACCACACACAACGTCGCCGAGCACGTCATAGAAAACGAAGTCGAGGTCGTCTTCATAGGCACCCTCTTCCTCAAGGAAGTTGATGGCCGTGATAACACCGCGCCCTGCACAGCCAACCCCTGGCTCCGGACCACCGGACTCAACACATTTGATGTCGCCGAACCCGACTTTCAGGACGTCTTCCAGCTCCAGATCTTCAACAGACCCTGCTTCAGCAGCAAGATGCATAATGGTGGTTTGCGCCTTGGCGTGCAGAATGAGGCGCGTGGAGTCTGCTTTGGGGTCACAGCCGACGATCATGACTTTTTTGCCAAGCTCTGCGAGGCCAGCAACGAGGTTCTGCGTGGTGGTGGACTTACCGATGCCCCCCTTGCCGTAAATTGCGCATTGACGAAGTGCCATAGGTCTTCTCCTTAAGGCTTGTTGAGTTCCGAATGTCCCACAAACAAAAAGGGTTCGCAGAACGGTGTCTGCCAAAGGGAATTGCAAAGGGTGTGCCAGTTTTGAAATTAGCAATTAACCATTTGATTTCATGTGATAATAATTTTCTCCGGGTGTCTTTTCGTTGCGTCAGAACACCGACATGACAAAAGGCTCTTTGTCGTATAGGCGACAGAATGTTTGCCAATATTGTCGTGTTTTCTCACGGCTTGCAGAAAAGCGACAAACGACACTGATTGCGCCATGCCCGCCTCGACAAGGGCAGCCGTTGTCGTAAACACGACACTCCTCAAAACTTCAATTATCTAATCAATTTCAATGTTTTAAATGAATTTCATGACTTGGTTTGCTTCTTGCTTGTCTTAAGGAACCAGACATTGCACCAACAACAGAATGGCAGGCACAGTCATGACCAAGGCACTCTTAGATGAGATCGTGAGAAAAGTCGGCAGCGGCGACGTCATCCCCTATCTTGGCCCCGGAGCACTGTTCGATGTGACCAACAACACAACAGGCGAGCCTATGCCTGCGAGCAGCGACAGCCTGATCCTTGCCATGAACAAGGGCCGCCCCATGGCACCAAAGCTGATGTATGAATTCTCCCGAGCAGCGATGAACCTGGAACTCAAGCGCGGTCGCCGTTTCATCGAACAATTCCTCACCCAGCTCTACCAGCAGCAGCAATGGACACGGGCTGCCCTGCATGACTGGATCAGGGATTGCGCGCCGCCTTATGTCATCGACATCAACCGGGACCTGCAGCTGCAACAGGGCTTTGCCGACAAGCCCCACTATCTGGTGCGCGGCATCGCCCGGATCGGCGGGACGAACAATCGCTTCATCATTCACCACCATGACGGCAAGACCTATCAGCCGATAGAACCAGAGGCACTCACATCAGATCTGCCGATCCTGTTCAAGCCGCTTGGGTCGCCAGAGCCGCAGCCGACCTACATCGCCTCGGACGCCGACTTTGTCGACTATCTCACCGAACTGATGGGCGGGTTCGGTGTGCCGCCCTTCCTCAAGAGCTACAGACAGGGAAAGCAGTATCTGTTTCTGGGAATGCGCTTCACACGCGATACCGAACGGATGGTGATGTCGGACATCACCTTTGGCGCGAATGAGTCCGCCGGCTGGGCGTTGATCAAGGAACCTACAGACAAAGAACGCCGCTATTGCAAGAAAAAGGCAATTGAAATCATGGAATTGGATATTGCCGACTTTCTTGAAGCAGCGGGTATTCCCGTATCTATTCACTCTGTGGTATAGATATAGTAATTCCAAAGTGTGTGGGGACACAATATGGCATTAATCGAGTGGGACGAAGGCAAGCATCTTGTGGGCGTCGAGGAGATGGATGATATCCATCAGGGCTTCACGCTCATCGTAAACCGGTTGGGGGAGACCCTCGACCCTTCCATTTTCAAATCACTTTTCATCCAGTTGCTGGATCATACGCAAGAGCATTTTGCGATCGAAGAGAGAATCATGGAGGAAAGCGGCTTCAACGGATGTGAAGAACACCGGCACGAGCACGCAAGAGTCCTCAAGCAGATGAGCTACATCAACGAAAAGGTTCAGGCTGGCAAGATCGCCTTTGGCCGGGCTTTTGTCGAGGATTTGCCGCGGTGGTTCGATGTTCATGCTGTGATGATGGACAATGCGCTTGCATCCTATCTGAAAGCGACCGGATTTGAAATTTCCCTCGCCGATACGGCAACGGACATCATTGCGGATCCGTCTCCTTCTCCCACAGCCCCCTAAGAAAAGCCAAACTGGCTATTTCTTTTGCTCGCATTCTTGCGGGGCGAAGCATTCCGAGAATTCCGAGCAGCTTTCGCAACTGGGCGAACGACACAGGATGAACCCTTCCCGGGCGCAAAGCTGACGGTAGAAGAATTTCTTCCAGCGCATGTTGTTGGTGTTCTGCTCTGCCAGAGGCCTGAAATTGTAGAGAAGCATCTCGCTCAGGTATTTGCGCTCGAACAGCCCGAGATCCGACCAGAGATGATCATCCCCCATGCAGCCTGTCGCCACGATATCGGCAATCCAGAATTCCTCGTCGGAACGATTGCTGCGATGGGCAAGCAAGAGTGAGCGGACGTCATCAAGTTCACTTGCGCGATCAGGCTCCTCATCCGGGCAGGACTGGAGTTCGACTGCGTGATATCCGGGAAAAAGTCCGACCACCATCGCCTTGATCCGGTCTTCATCGAGTCCCATGCACCGGGGCAGACTGCCACGTCCGGTCATCCAGCTCGACAGCATCTGCGCCACAAACGGACCGTTGCCCGACCCTGTGGCATAGATCATCAGGCGCTGGTAGAGCGCCTGATGGTTGGGGAGGACGGGGCCGTCCTCCTTGTCTTCCCGTGCAATGAACATCATGCGCTCTCGTAGGTGATGCGGATATCTTCATCGCGAACGATCATCTGGCACGCTAGGCGCCATTCGCTGGGCATGTCATTGACGACAACCTTCTCCAGTTCGTCCCTGGTCAATTTGCCAAGCTCCTGCAGAACTGTCTTTTCCTTGTCGGTCATGTGCACGCCCATGTGGGTCGGCCCACCGTCGGCGTCGGTCACATGGATGACACAGGAGCCACACTCCCCGTCGCCACAGTCGAAATGAATCGGCACCTTGTATTCCCTGGCGAGCTCCAGCACGGTTTTCCTGTGGCTGCCGGCCGGGGCGTAGATTTCCATTTCTTCGAATTCGGGATGCTGAAAAATGATCTTTGGCATTCTACCTGGTCCTTCGGGTCAAGAGGATATGCAGAAAGGTCCCTTGCGGATTTTCGAGGCTGGGCGGCTCTGCCCTGCCCATGGGTTTGTCAGGCCGGTTTGACCTTGACTTCGCCTTCGCCGATTACTTGTGCCTGACAGGCGCAGCGCATGTCCTTGCCAGCCATGTTCTCTTTCAGAACCTTGTCTTCAAGAACGGTCGGCTCCGAGAGGTATTCCATACCTTCTTCCACCTTCATCAGGCAGGTGCCACAATCGCCTTCACGGCAGCCATAGATGATCCCGGCGCCGACTTTTTCCGACACTTCGATTACCCGCGTTCCTGCGGGAACGGTAACCGACACGTCAATGTCAGCAAATGTCAGTTTTCCTTTTGCCATTTCTGTCTCCTTGGTCCTTTGTCATTCAGAGTGAAGCAAAGTCGATGACTTTCGGCTTTGCCTTGCCAGCCAGCAGCTCGGCAATCGACTGGCCATAGTCGCGGCAGTCTTCCAGCTCCTGTTCTGTGGGGTGAAACTTGATGCGCTTGCCCTTTTCCGGAACGCGCATCTTGAGGCCACGCAGCCGATCCTCGATCATCGGCACGGCTTCGCCAGACCAGCCATAGGAACCAAAGGCGGCCCCGACCTTGCCGCGGGTCTCGATGGCGACTAGCGAGGCAAGCAGGTCCCAGATGGGTTTGACCGCATCGCCGTTGATGGTAGGCGAGCCGAAGATCAGGCCATCAGCCTCTTCGATGAGATCGACGAAGGGGTCCACTTCTCCGCCCTGAAGGTCATAGAGGGAAACGCGCACCCCTTCGACGGCACTTGCGCCTTCGTAGACGGACCGGGCCATGTCGGCCGTGGCGCCGTAGGCGCTCATGTAGAAGATCAGCAGGCTCTTGTCCTTGCCGGCAACCTCGTTGGGCAAGTGCGAGCCGGAGAGCAGCCGATAGCTCCTGATGTAATCCATCGGCCGATGGCGCAGGATCGGGCCATGTGAAGGTGCGATCATCAGCGGCGCAAGCGGCTCGAGCTTATCCATGGCGGACAGCACCCATTTCTTGAACGGGCGCATGATGTGCTTGAAATAATATTCGAAGGAAAAGCGGAAATCGCCGACCAGATCATTGTAGAACCGCCCGTCGCAAAAATGGGCGCCGAACACATCGCAGGAAAAGAGGATCCGATCTTCAACCAGAAAGGTACATTTTGTCTCTGGCCAGTGCAGATAGGGCGTGTGAACGAAGCTGAGCGTCCGTCCGCCGAGATCGAGCCGATCCCCATCATCGGTCAGGGTAAAGGCATAGGTATCGAGCGCATCCTTGAGGGTGGCCTGCAGCAGTTTGAGACCACGCTGGGAAACATAGATATGCGCCTGTGGCGCTCGGCGCATCAGCTCCGGCAGGGCTCCGGCGTGGTCCTGCTCGAGGTGATTGAGGACGACGGCCCTGATCCGGTCATAACTGGTTACCGCCTCCAATCGAGCAAAAAACTGGTCCGAGAATTCCTCTTTCACCGTGTCGATGACGGCGACACCCTCAGCCCCTTCGACCAGATAGGCGTTGTAGGTTGTGCCGTTCGCCGTCTTCAGGATCAGATCAAAGGTGCGCAGATCCGGATCGAACGCGCCGATCCAGTGGACTCCAGGGGCAATTTCTTCTGCCGGTTTGGACGCGAGCTGCGCAGTCATGACCTTACAAGATCCCCTGTGCGACGAGTTCGGCGATGCGTTGGGGCGGAATACCGGTCAGGCTTCCAGGAGGATTGGCAGCCTCTCCGAATTCGTTGAGAATGGCTCCCTCCACCGGACAGATGCTGGCGCACTGGGCAACGGCATAGTCGCCTTCACACTGGGTGCAGTCGCTGGCGGCTATCACGAACGTCTCGGCACCGGCGCTGATGGCATCCGACGGGCAGACATCCATGCAGGCGTGGCAATTGACGCAGAGGCTGGTGATTTCATAGCTCATGGTCTGGTCCCTTTCTTCAGGCGCTGGCGGTCTGCTGACCAGAACGCGCGGTCAGGTTCCTGTCCAGTGCACCCGAGGCATGCAGTTCGGCATAAACGGCCATCAGGGCTGGGACGATCGGCTTGTCCGCATGTTCGCCATTGGGAATGATGCCGGCGGCCTCGAGCTGGTCCCACGGTTTGAAGCCGACCTTGGAGCACAGCACAACTTCGCAGCCCTCGAGCATGTCGATGGTTTCGGGCAGTGCCGCATCACCATCGCCACAATGAACCGGGCCTGTGCAATACTGGGCCGTCTTGCGATGTCCGATCAGACGGGCTCCCGTTGGCGAGACCTCATAGATCATGAATTCCCGTGCCGAGCCGAAATGCTGGTTGATCAACCCCTGCCCGTTGCTGGCAACAGCCATCTGCACCGATCGCAAGCCCGCCGGCAGGCCTGTCTCCTGCAACCGTCCAGCAGCTATCGCAGAAACAGGTTGCGACAGGCTTGTCTGAGGTTGCAGTGCAAGACCATTGACCGTGAACAGGGTCTTGCCATTGGCCGCTTTCATCTGCTCCTTGAGATTTTCAAGCCGCAGCTTCTGTTGTGCCCGCTTTGCTTCAATGTCAGCCTGCACTCTGGCGCGCGTTTCCATTGCGGTGGCGTAGTCCACATCAAGGGTGTCTATCTTTGCGAGGGTGAATTCCTCACCCCGGTCTTCACCCAGCAATCCGACGGCGTCGGCGCGACACTGGCGACAGTGGCGCATCATGTTCATGTCCCCACATGCGTCCTGAAGGGTGGTCAGTTCCTGCTGGGTCGGGGCACGCTGTCCCATGACACCGTAATAGGTGCCGTGTTCCGGCTCTGTGATCAACGGCATGACATTGTGCAGGAAAGCACCCTTGGCCTTGATCACGCGGCTGACTTCCATGAGATGTTCGTCATTGACACCGGGAATGAGCACAGAGTTGACCTTGACCAGCACACCACGCTCAATGAGCATTGCGAGCCCCTTCTGCTGGCGCTCGATGAGGATCTTCGCTGCCTTGACGCCCCGCATGCGGCGGTTATTCCAATAGATCCACGGATAGATCTGTGCACCGATCTCAGGATCGACGGCGTTGATGGTGAGGGTCACATGGTCGACATTATATTGCATCAGTTCGTCAACACAGTCTGGCAGCGACAAGCCGTTGGTCGAGACGCAGAGCTTGATGTCGGGTGCCTGCTCGGACAACATCCGGAAGGTTTCGAAAGTCCTAGCCGGATTGGCCAGTGGGTCGCCGGGACCGGCAACACCGAGCACGGTCATCTGGGGGATGGAAGCTGCTACTGCCAATGTCTTGCGCACGGCCTGCTCCGGTGTCAGAAGCTCGGAGACCACTCCGGGGCGGCTCTCGTTGGCGCAGTCATATTTTCGATTGCAATAGTTGCACTGGATGTTGCAGGCCGGGGCTACAGCCACATGCATGCGGGCATAGTGGTGATGCGCCTCTTCGGAATAGCAAGGATGGTTCTTGACGCGATCCCGGATGGCATCGGGCAACTGATCGACGTGATCCTTCGAGCTGCCGCAGGAAACTTGTGCGCATCCGGCTGATGCTTCGGCCTTGATTGTTCCGTCCAGCATGGTGCCCCGATCCTTTCTTCAGCATTGGTCCATAGGAACCGTTTTGCAAGGGGCATGCCATATGAAGAAAAGTCTGCATCACATTGAAATTCATATGTTTTATATGTGATATCCGAAATTTGTCTTTGTCGCAGATGCGACAATGGGAGGGATCGGCCGACCTTCACTTTGTGACATACCGACCAATCGATTGCACGTCTTGGCAAAGAGGCACAGGACCAAGGGCCACCATGCTGTCAGGAAGGGAAGAGATTTGGGGAAAACCGGCTCCCGGTCAGATGCGCCTGACCGAGATGCCGAGTATCTTGATGCGATATGCGATCTGGCGCGGCGTCATGTCGAGCAGCCGAGCCGCCTTTGCCTGCACCCATCCGGCTTCTTCAAGCGCGGCGATCACCCGCTCTCGTTCGTCGAGGGTTTCATCCTGCCAGGCGTTGTCCTCAGCCGGTTCTTCGGCTGCGAATTGCGGGATCTTGAGGATCGGCGGCAAGGGTTGGGCCGGAACACCGACAAGAGTCTTTTCCGGCAGACCGGAAAGGGAGACCACGTCCCGGTCGATCACGCCGTCCGGGCTCATGACGGAGGCACGTTCGAGGCAGTTTTCCAGCTCGCGCACGTTGCCGGGCCAGCTGTGACGCATGAGCAGGCGCACTGCGCTGTCCTTGAGGATGAGAGTGCGTCCCTGCTGCTGGCCGATCTTGCCGATCAGGAAACGACCGAGTTCGGGTATATCGTCCATTCGCTCGCGCAGTGATGGCATGTTGATGGCCATGACATTGAGCCGATAGTAGAGATCTTCTCTGAAAGTACCCGCTTCCACTGCGGCTTCCAGATCCTTGTTGGTGGCTGCGATGATGCGCACGTCAACCTTGTGGGTCTTGTTGCCACCGACACGCTCGAACTCGCCTTCCTGCAGCACCCGCAGCAGCTTGGACTGGAAGGCGGGCGTGATTTCACCGATTTCATCGAGAAACAGTGTGCCGCCGTCGGCCTGCTCGAAGCGCCCCTTGCGCAGGGAAACGGCACCGGTGAAAGCCCCTTTCTCATGGCCGAACAGTTCCGATTCCAGAAGATTGTCTGGCAGGGCTGCGCAGTTGAGTTTGAGATAGGGCGCGGTGGCACGCGGCGAGTTATAGTGAATGGCGTTGGCAATCAGCTCCTTGCCGGTGCCGCTTTCGCCACGGATCAGCACGGTGGTGTTCCATTTCGCCACCATGCGCACCTGATCGAACACCAGCCGCATGGCATCGGTTTCACCAATGATATTCTCGAAGCCGTGCTGGCGCTTGACCCGACGGCGCAGGCTGTCGCGTTCTTCGCGCAGCTTGTCCTGTTCTTCCTGAACAGCCTTGGACAGCAGAATGGCCTGTCCGATCAACGAGGCGATCATCTGCATCAGCTTGGCATTGTCTTCCAGAAACTTGTCGGCAAAGAAAGGCTGGGCAGCGAAGACTCCCACCGGTTCGTTGGAGCCCAGAAAGATTGGCGCGCCAATAAAAGGCCGGTTCGGATCATAGACGCCAAGACGATCAAGAAAACGCGGTTCTTCGGCGATGCGCGGCACCACGATGAGTTTCTTTTCGCTGAGGATCGCGCCGACAATCCCCTCGCCTGGCATGTAGCTGACATTCTTTGTGAAGGTCGCTTCGTCCTGATGAATGTCGATGATCCGCAGCAGACCGCTGTCATTGTCGAGCAGGCAGATCATGCCATAGAGCAGTCGGCCTTCCTCGTGCAGCAGACGCAGAACCTCTCGGGCTGTGTCGTGCAGATCCAGCGAACGGCCGAGCAACTGGCTGACCTTGTAAAGCGTTTCCAGTTCGCGGCGATAAAAGGAACAGAAAACGGGCTTGGGGCACAAGCCCTCATCGTGTTTGATAACTTCATCCGACGTCGTTGGACACTGAATGCTCATGATGCTCGCAATCTAGTAGGGGAACTAACAGGCTGGCAAACTGACGCATATGTTGGATCCGCGTACGTTGCTCTCGCGGATTTCGATGTCGCCATGCAAGTCAGCCACAATCTGCCGGGCTATGGCCAATCCCAAACCGGCGTGGTGCGGGCTGGATTGCCAGGCAGTGTAGAAAGGCTCGAAGACCTTGGTTCGGGCGGCCCGGTCGATACCGGGACCGGAATCCTGAATGCAGACTTCAACCATTCTGTCGGCACCAACGCGCGATATGACGCCAACCGAACGAGCGGTAGCGCCATTCTCCCCTATGGCGTTGATGGCATTATCGAGCAATATCCGGAGCATGACGCGGATCGTGATCTCATCACTGTAGATCATTGGCAGTTCCGGACTGGCTCGCCAATCCACTTCGATACCGTTGGCATCGATGCGATCGGCAGAAATGATGAGACAATCCCTTATTGCCTCGTTGATGTTGATGGGAACGTGCGCCGCCATTCTGTCTTCCGGCAACGACAGACGCAGAGTGCGGGCAGCCTCGTGGCCAAACTCCAGCGCCTCGTCCAGTGCCCCACCCATGGGTAGACAGCCCGGTGTTTCCGATGACTTCGGACCACAGGCCGTGCGCTGCAGATTGTTGGACAGGGCTGTCATGACATTGAGCGGCTTTTGCAACAGATAGAGCGCACCGTCGATCACTTCGCGGGTACGATACTCCATCTCCGATTCCGCCATCCGCGCCCGGACCGCGTTGAGGCGGGCCTTTTCGTATTCCTGCTTCTGGAACTCGACCAGTTGGCAGTGCGATGCACATTCTACGGTGTAGAGCGGGGCATGGGTGCGCTTGGCAAGCTGTTCTGTCATGGCGGTGTGTCGCTTCATTGTCAAATCGATGAAATTGACTGATGCAACTTGCGTGCCGAATGAAAGGGCAAGGATTTTGGCCAGTTTTGCGTGTCGTGTTGTCGCATTTACGACAAAAGGCGAACCGACACGCGTATTATTGTAGCAAATGCCCCTCAAATGACCTGCCCCACGGCATACCTCGCAAGGGGTGGCCGAGTGCGCAGAATTCAGCCCCTTTGCCTTGACAGCAACAGGAAGTCGCCTCGCTTGGCACGGTTGATGCAACCGGGCTTGCAAGACCTTTTCAATCAGGCGAACGGATTGCCTTCATGGAACATACACTGCTGATCCTTCTTGAGACCGCCCTCGTCAACAATGTGGTGCTGGTCAAGTTTCTGGGTCTATGTCCCTTCATGGGTGTGTCGAACAAGCTGTCGGCGGCACTGGGCATGGGCTTTGCCACGACCTTCGTTCTGACCCTTGCAGCCACAGCCGCCTGGGTGGTCGAGCGGTTTTTGCTCGAACCGCTGGGGCTTCAGTATCTGCGCATCCTGACACTCATTCTGCTCATCGCCGCCATTGTCCAGTTCACGGAAATGGCGATCCGCAAATTCTCGCCGGTGCTGCATCAGCGGCTTGGCATCTTCCTGCCACTGATCACGACCAACTGCGCCGTGCTGGGCGTGGCGCTGCTGAACATTCAGGAAGACCACACCTTCTATGAAAGCGTGCTGTTCGGGCTGGGCTCGGCGCTCGGCTTCTCGCTGGTTCTGGTTCTCTTCTCGGGGCTCAGGGAACGGATCAAGCTGGCGGAAGTTCCCACCCTCTTCAAGGGGACGCCGATTGCCTTTCTCACCGCCGGTTTTCTGTCCCTGTCCTTCATGGGATTTGCCGGACTGGTTTCCCACTAGCCGCAAGGCCTGCATTCGCAACAGACAACAAGCAACAAGAGGATTTTGACATGTTGGCAGCAATGGGTGCTCTTCTGGCTTTGGGGGTGCTTCTGGGCGGAGGTCTCGGGCTGGCTGCGCATTACCTGCGCGTCGAAGGCAATCCCATCGCCGGGGAAATAGAGGAGCTTCTGCCGGGATCCAACTGCGGCCAATGCGGCTTTCTGGGCTGTTCTGATGCCGCCAACGCGCTGGCCGAGCACAGCGCCAACGTGACCCTGTGCCCACCCGGAGGCAAGACGCTTGCTGCGGCTCTGGCGGAAAAGCTCGGAGTTGAGGCCGATCTGTCGGCCATGAAGGACACCGGGCCGATGATTGCCTTTGTCTTTGAAGACCTCTGCATCGGCTGCACCAAATGCGCCAAGCGCTGCCCGACGGATGCCATCGTGGGGGCATCCAAACAGATCCACGGTGTCGTCGATGACGCCTGCACCGGTTGTGAGAATTGCGCCGAGGTCTGCCCGACCGGGGCCATTACCATGCGCAAGGAAACCGCGACCATCCAAACCTGGCACTGGCCAAAACCAGAACTCTCTCTGGCAAGTTGATGGATTGACCCAATGAGACTATTCAAGATCAAAGGGGGCATTCACCCCGACGGGCGCAAGGAACTGGCCGAGAACGAAAAGATCGAACAGATCCCGCTGCCGACCCTGATGCGCATTCCCCTGAAGCAGCACACAGGGGCGCCTGCCAATCCGATCGTCGAAAAAGGCGATACGGTCAAGAAGGGACAGGTGTTGGCGCTTTCCCGCGGATCGGTGTCAGCCACCATTCATGCCCCAACCTCTGGTCGGGTCATCGCCATCGGCCGCTTTGTCGCGCCGCATGCCTCGGGCCTGCCAGAACCGACCATCACGCTCAGACCTGATGGAAAGGACGAATGGGGAGACCTGCCGCCGCCCCTCGATCCGTTTGCAACCGAACCGGACGAGATTGCCCGGCGTGTGGCCGAGGCCGGTGTCGTGGGCCTTGGCGGCGCGGCCTTCCCGGCGGCTGTCAAACTCAACCTGCGCACCCGAGGACCGCTGCATACGCTGGTGATCAATGCGGCCGAGTGCGAACCCTACATCACCTGCGATGATCGCCTGATGCGCGAACGGGCAGCCGAAATTCTCGATGGCGTTGCCATCATCTGTCACACCATTGGTGTCACCAAGGCGCTGATTGGCGTGGAGAAAAACAAGCCTGATGCCATCAAGGCGCTCAAAAGGGAAGCGCAGGAGCAGAACCGCTACGACATCAAGGTCGTGGAGGTGCCGACCCGCTACCCGACCGGTTTTGCCAAGCATCTGGTGCAGATTCTCACCGGACAGGAGGTTCCTGCGCGGGCGCTGACCGCCGACGTTGGCGTGATCGTGCAGAATGTCGCCACCACCTATGCCATCCAGCAGGCCGTCCGGTTTGGCCGCCCGCTCATTTCCCGCATAGTGACCGTCAGCGGCGAAATGATCCGGCGAAAGGGTAATTTCGAGGTGCCGATCGGCACCCCGATCTCCCACATCATCGAGCATTGCGGCGGCTTCATTGATGAGCCGGAAAAACTGCTGCTGGGTGGCTCGATGATGGGCGACCCTGTTTCCAGCACCCGCGCACCGGTCGTCAAGGGCTCGAATGGCATTCTGGCGCTGGGACGCAAGGAGACCTCGCAAAAGCCGATCATGCCCTGCATTCGCTGCACCTCCTGTGTTGCCGCCTGCCCCTGCGGGTTGATGCCCTATGAAATGGCGGCCCGTATCAAGGCAGATGAGCTGGAGAGTGCGGTTGATATCGGCCTCAGGGATTGCATCGCCTGCGGCTCCTGCTCCTTTGTCTGCCCGGCCAACATCCCGCTGGTGCAGTATTTCAACTATGCCAAAGGCAGCCTCACCGCCAAGCAGCGCGCCGCCCACAAGCAGGAGGAGACCAAGCGGCTGGTGCAGTTCCACGACGCTCGCATGGAGAAGATCAAGAAGGAAAAGCAGGCTGCGATGGCACGCATGAAGGCTGAACGGGAAGCCAAGAAGCGCAAGGAGGAACAGGAGGAGGCAACCATGGGATCAGAGGGTGTGGCCGGAGTTATGACAGAGGATGTCATCTCCGAACCGGACCATCACAAAGCAAGGGCGAATGCATGAGTGACGTCAATATCACAGCCGGACCGTTTTCCCACTCGGGAGCCAGTGTTTCCCGCACCATGGGGCTCGTCATGGTGGCACTGCTGCCCTCCACCCTGTTCGGCTTTGTCCAGTTTGGCTGGCCTTCGATCTATCTGTTTCTGGTTACGGTGGCGGCGTCCCTCATCGCCGAGGCCTTGTGCCTCAAGTTGGCGGGCAAACCGGTGAAACTCCACCTGCTCGATGGCTCGGGCATCCTGACCGGCTGGCTGTTGGCCATGACCCTGCCACCTTGGGCGCCCTGGTGGATTGGGGCCGTTGGCTCGTTGATTGCCATCATGCTGGCCAAGCAGGCCTTTGGCGGCCTCGGGCAGAATGTCTTCAACCCGGCGATGGTGGCCCGTACGGTGCTGCTCATTTCCTTCCCAATCCAGATGACCCAGTTTCTGGGACCCCAGCCGATCTATAGCGGCGCAGCGCCCGATTTCATTCGCGGACTGGCAATCACCTTCGGCGGCCATCCGGAGATTGATGCCATCACCAGCGCCTCGCTGCTCGGCACGATCAAGACCGAGCTCGGGCGCGGCGAGGTGTTGCAACAGATCCTTGCCCAATCGTTCGACCTCAGGAACATGGTCATTGGTTTCGCTCCGGGCTCGATGGGTGAAACATCAGCCATTCTGGCACTGATCGGCGGCCTGTTCCTGTTGGCCACCCGCATCATCACCTGGCACATTCCCGTGGCAATGATCGGGGCCATGTGTGCCCTCTCCGGCCTTGCCCATTTTCTCGATCCTGCCCACTTTGCCAGCCCGCTGGTGCATCTGGTCTCGGGCACCTTCGCCTTTGCCGTTTTCTTCATCGCGACCGACTATGTCACTGCCCCCGGCTCGCCTCTGGGCAAGATCATCTTCGGGGCTGGTGTCGGCACCCTGACCTTCATCATCCGGACATGGGCAGCCTATCCGGAGGGCGTGGCCTTCGCGATCCTTCTGATGAACGCCACGGTGCCTCTGATCGACACCTATATCAAGCCACGCATCTATGGCCGAACCCGCAAGGGCGACCCGATCAAGCTCAAGGAAACCAGGAAGGGAGAGGCACGATGAGCGGGAGCGAATTGAACGCCGATGCCCTCGGAGCACCACAAGGCCAACCAGACGCTGGAGATACGATTGGCGGCAGGATCAAGGCGCTCTATCTCAGGTATCACGACAATCCGGCCTATCTGGCAACGGTTCTGGGCGGCTTCTGCCTGATCTCGGCCCTTATCCTTGCCTCCAGCTACATGGCGACGCTGGACCCGATTGCCCTGAGGCAAAAGGAAGATCTGCAATCCTCTCTGGCGCTGGTCATCCCAGCAAGCCTGCATGACAATGACTTGGTCCACGACGCCTTTGCCATCAAGGACACGAATGGCGCCCGCACCGTCTATCCCGCCTACCGGCAGGGAACACTGACAGCTGTTGCCTATCAGGTCAGCGCAGTGGGATATGGCGGGCCGATCCTGTCGATCATCGGGGTGGATCCGAACGGTGCCCTGCTTGGCGTCGAGGTGCTGCAACACACCGAAACACCGGGACTTGGCGACCGGATCGAATCCAAGCGCGGCGACTGGATCAAGCAGTTTTCCGGGCGCTCGCTCGCTGAACCCTCCGAGGCCCAGTGGAAGGTCAAGAAGGACGGGGGCTATTTCGACCAGCTGTCAGGGGCGACCATCACCCCGCGCGCAGTGGTGCTTTCTGTGCGTAGCGGGCTGGAATTCTTCAAGGCCCACAAGGACGAGATCCTCACCTGCCCTGACGGGTCATGCAAAGGAAACCGATCATGACAAAAAGCTATCGCGAGATCACTCTCGAGGGCCTCTGGACCAATACGATCCTGTTTTCGCAAACGCTGGCGCTCTGCCCGATGCTGGCCGTTACCGGCACCGCCACCAACGGCCTTGGTCTGGGGTTGGCCACCACTGCCGTGCTGGTGGCCTCGGGCCTGCTCATCTCCCTCTTGCGCAATTTCATCGAGCCGGAAATCCGCATTCCCGCCTATGTGCTGATCATCGCCGGGCTGGTGACGATAGTCGATCTCTACATGAATGCCTATCTGCATGACCTCTACAAGATCCTCGGCCTGTTCATTCCGCTGATCGTCACCAACTGTGCCATTCTCGGCCGTGCTGAGAGCTTTGCCTCCAAGGCACGTATCCTGCCCTCGGTGCTTGATGGTCTGATGATGGGGGTGGGTTTCACCCTTGCCCTTGTCCTGCTCGGCGCGGTGCGCGAGATTGTGGGGTCCGGCACCCTCTTTTCAGGTGCCTCGCTGTTGCTCGGACCGGCCTTCAGCTTTCTGGAAGTGACCGTCATTCCGGATTACCCCGGCTTTCTCATCTTCATCCTGCCACCGGGCGGGTTCATCATGCTGAGCCTCATCCTCGTCGGCAAGCGGATGATCGACAACCAGTTTGAAAAAGCCCGCAAGGCCCGGCAGGACGAGACTGACCTCATCGGCGAACACATCACGATATAGGAGAGACCTTCATGAATATCGGCGTTGCCTATGTCACTCCCACGCACAAGGTCTGGCTACGGATGGAAATGCCTGATGGCTGCACCATAGAGGAAGCCATTCACCGCTCCGGCGTGCTCAACCAGTTCCCCGACATCGATCTCAAGACGCAGAAGGTCGGCATATTCGGACGCATCGCCAAGCTCAACAAGGTGCTGGAAGATGGTGACCGGGTCGAGATCTACCGGCCGATCACTGCCGACCCGGATCAGGTCGAGCGGCGGGACCAATGAAGTCGAACCGATCTATCATTCCCTTCGGGCTGGAGCGAAAGCAACACGTCTAGCCGGTCGCGCGTCCAAAAGCGCGGTTCGGATCGGGTCCGGACCTCAGGCTGAAAAGGCCTCCCTCTCTCCTTTTCCGGCCTAGCCCCGCGGGGTGGCGCTATAGGCGGTGCGACCGGCAACCCATGTATGCCGGACAGCGGGCACATGGCCATCGGGCCAATCGACAAGAACCAGATCGGCTCGCCTGCCAATGGCGATATCGCCGCGGTCATAAAGCTTCATGGCCCTTGCGGGATTGGTCGAGACAAGCTTCCACAGGCTCAGCCGATCAGACCGCTTTTCAGCATCCAGACGGGCCACGGCGGCCAGCATCGCCGGATAGTAGTAGTCCGAGGCCAGAATGGTGCAGAGCCCCGCTTCCACCATGTCTCCGGCATTGGGCGACGCGCCAAGGTGGCTGCCTCCGCGCACCGCATTGGGAGCACCAAAGGCCACCATGTCGCCCCGCTCCTGGGCTACGGCGGCAACCGACACGGCCATCGGGAATTCTGAAATCGTCGCGCCGTGGCTGCGGTAGAAGTCGCGGGTCTCGTCCTGTGTATCATCATGGCTGAGCATTGGCGCATTCCTGCTGCGTCCCAGCTGCCCCACCTCTGAGATGGCGTCCCTGACGAGTGGACGCATCCGCCAGCGGTCTTTGAGCAGCTCGGCATAGTCGGTGGTGGAAAGGCCGGAGCGCTCGGCTCGTCCGGCCATTTTGGCACGAAAGGCGGAGTCATCTGCGTTCACCACCGGGAACTGCGACGAGTGTTCGAATGGGCGGCGTTGCAGCGGCATGTCCGGGTGCAGCATGGCCATGGAGGTGTGGTCATTGAATGCCAGCGATGGGGTCAGCGGTCCTTCCAGAGTTTCCCTGAGGAGGTCTATCCCCTCAAGGCAGAATGTTTCCCATCGCAACTGGATCCGGTTTTCGACGGTCAACCGCTCAGCCCGGGTCATGATGGCCCGGATCATTTCACGCGCCCGTTCAACACTGCGCAGTCCCGGCTCCCAACTGATTGACAGGGCGTGGTAGGCCGTGGCGATGCCGTTCGAAGCCAGTTGCCGATCGGTTTCCAGAAGGGCCGCCTCCATGGGAAAGAACACATTGGGGCGCGGCATCAATTGCCGTTCGAAGGCATCACCATGAATATCGATTAGAGCCGGGGCCAGCAGATGTCCCCTGCCGTCGATCTCCCTGCCCGTTACTGTGTCACCGATAGCCGAGATGACACCATTGGTGACGGTGACCGTGGTTTCAACGATCTGATCGGGCAGAAAGACCTTGGCACCGACGATTGTGAATTCGAGCATGGATTTGATCCTTGAAGGGAAACGACATGATGCGACGGGACGGGAACCGGATGTCAAGCCGGTCGAGAGGATCAAGGGACACCCCAAAGATGTCACTTTGATTACAGATAGGCCACAGTGGGATTGCACCGCACATGTTTGCCTGACGGCGGTCAATGCGTCGCGCACGGATTCCACCAAGGAATCGGAGCAAAACGCACAGCGACACGCCAGCGGCATTGCATCCTCCCCCTCCAGCCTTTATCCCTTGAACAGGTTGGCCCGATAGAGCCGGGGTTTGACCCTAAAAAAGGAAAAACCAGAATGAAAGCAATTGTATTCGATTTGGACGGGACTCTGGTCGACAGTGTGCCTGATCTGCACATCACCGCCAACAAACTGCTTGCCGCAAATGGTTGCAAGCCTCTGGAACAGGCGCAGGTGCGTTCGTTCGTGGGCAATGGCATCCCGGTTCTGGTCGACAAGATCTGCAAGGCCGCAGGACTGCCGATCGATGAATCCAATCGCAGCGCCATCAACGGGGAATATCTCGCGCTCTATGATCTGGTGCTTGAAGACAAGAACACCCAACCCTTCCCGGGAGTGAGGGAGTGCCTTGAGGCCTTTATAGATATGGGAATTACCCTTGGCCTTTGCACCAACAAGCCGGAAGCACCGACCCGCATCATTCTTGAGGATCTCAACTTCACCCCCTTCTTCAGCAAGGTGATCGGTGGAGATAGCCTCTCTCAGCGCAAACCGGCACCGGAACCCCTGTGGGCCTGTTATGAAGGGTTTGACCTTGCAGACTGCCTGTTTGTCGGGGACAGCGAAGTGGACGCAGCCACAGCCGATGCCGCCGGTGTGGCGTGCGCGCTCTATGAGGAAGGCTATCGGCAGACGCCGCTTGCCGAGTTGCCGCACGCCTTCAGCTTTACCGACTATGCAGCGCTTCTGGACTATGTGAAGCAATCAAGCTGAGGTCGGCTCACGCCAGCCAACGGCGAGAAACAATTGCCCGATGGCCACGCGGCCACCGGGCAAAAGTCATTGTCATTCAGCAGCTTCCAGCGCACGCTTGATACGCCGCGCCAGTGCCTTGCGAGACTTTTCGTCGGCCAGTTTGTCGAATGCCTCCTTGAGGTCGATCTGCAATTCGGCAAACTCGTTGTGGGCGTCCCAGCCACAGACATCGCACTGCTGGACACGATGCTTGATGTTTGGCGCGTATTCTGCCAGGCCCTTGACCGACAGATTCACTTCGTCGTCAATGGCCGGAATCGTGATCATCTTTTCCGGCAGCCCCTTCTCGACCAGAGCCGCCTTCAAGGCTTCCGAGGCTTCCTGCTCGCCATGACAGAGGAACAGGCCGTGGCGGATTGGCTGGCGTTCGAGGATCCACTCGATCAGTTCATCACCATCGGCGTGACCGGAATAGGTTTCAAGCTGGCGTACCTTGCCACGGATCCTGATTTCCTCGCCCTGAATACGCACCTTCTCAGCGCCGTTGGCGAGCAGCCGACCTAGAGACCCTTCAGCCTGATAGCCCACCAACAGCAGCGTCGTGTTGGTCCGCCACATGTGGTTCTTGATGTGGTGACGAATGCGACCGGCATCGCACATGCCGCTGCCCGCCATGATGATGGCGCCGGACTTGATGCGGTTGAGGCCCTTGCTCTCTTCCACAGACTCGGTGAAGCGAATGCGAGAGGTATCGAGCTTATTGACGAAATCTCCGACATCCTCCAGTTCCCCCGCGTGCTTGATGAACACTTCGGTAGCCTTGATCGCCAGAGGACTATCAAGGAAAATCGGCACATCCTGCAATTGGCCTGTGTGCTGCAGGATCAGAATATCAGCCAGCAGTTCCTGCGTCCGTTCCACGGCAAAGGACGGGATGAGCAACAGGCCGTTATCCTTGAGGCCTAGCTGAATTTCCTCCAGCAGAGTCTGGCGTTTCTGCTCTGGTGTCACGGTCGGACGATTGCGCCCGCCATAGGTGCTCTCGGAGATGACATAGTCATAGTCCGAAGCGGCCGCCGGGTCCGGATAGAAGAGCTTGTGATCTGGGCCGAGGTCGCCGGAGAACAGCACCCGCAGGCTCTCTTCGTTCGGATCATCGGACGGGATTTCCAGAGCAATGGAGGCCGAACCCAGAATGTGACCAGCATTCCAGTATTTGGCCCGAATACCTTCGATATCGATCCATTCCTCCGAGGGGACGGATCTGAAATAGGTCTGGCATTCATAGGCGTCCTGCTGGGTGTAGATCGGCTCGATCTCGGGCTTGCCACGACGGGTGTTGCGCCTGTTGAGGTTCATCACATCCATTTCCTGGATGTGACCACTGTCGGGCAGCATCGCTGCGAGCAAATCGACGGTCGGCTCGGTCATGTAGGTCGGCCCCGTAAAACCCTGCTTGTAGAGCTTTGGCAACAGGCCGGAATGGTCGATATGGGCATGGGTCAACAGCACGAAATCAATCTCGGCTGGCTCGAAGGGGAAGCCGTCGTAATTGAGGGACCGGACTGCCTTGGTTCCCTGGAACATTCCGCAATCGACAAGAAATTTATGTCCCGCCGTCTGAACCAGATAGCATGAACCGGTTACGATGCCTGCGGCGCCGCAAAATTTGAGCTTTACGTCCATTCTTGCTTCTTCCTTTCTCCTCAGACTGCTGGCCCAGATCGTTGTCTCCCGCTCCTTGGCCAGTTCCCTCCCATCCTTTCACGGTGGCGGAGGAATGCAACATCTCTTTGAAATAATTAAATCATAAATGGTTAAATTGGCGGCAATAAGTTCTATCTATACTTATAGAGGAAGCCTAAAGACCGCATATTTCATGCATCCCACAACAGAAGTGATTCCGAACAATGATTTCAAATTCGCCAAAACCCGAGCATCCGATGGACAATGATTTGCTTGCCTATGAAGACGTCGACTTCCTCAGACGAGAAGAGGTCCGCGGCGCGAGGCTTGAGCTAGAGTTTACCAAGGCTGATCTTGGGATGCGGGATCATGGCATTCTTTCAACGGTCGTGGTTTTCGGCAGCGCACGCTTCAAGGAAGACCACCCCTTCTACCAGCAGGCCCGCGAACTGGGGCGGATCGTCTCCGAGCGCGGCGGGGCTCTCAATCCGACCAATGGCACCCATCGTAACGTGATCTGCACAGGTGGTGGCCCCGGCATAATGGAAGCGACCAACCGGGGCGCGTTCGATGCTGGAGCCAAGAATATCGGCCTCAACATCGTGCTGCCGCATGAACAGCACATCAACCCCTACGTCACACCGGGACTGAGCTTTCAGTTTCAGTATTTCGCCCTGCGCAAGATGCATTTTGCCATGCGGGCCAACGCCCTCATCGCCTTCCCCGGCGGCTTTGGCACGCTCGATGAGCTGTTCGACATCCTGACGCTCAAACAGACCGGCAAGGTGTCGGGCATGCCGATCATCCTGCATGGCAAGGATTTCTGGGAAAATCTCATCAATTTCGACACGCTCATCAAGCACGGGACAATAGCGCCGACAGATGTGGAGCATTTCATCATCGTCGATGAACCTGAAGAAGCCTGGCAGGTGATGGTTGACTATGGTCTTCACACCGTTGACCAGAACAAGGTCGTCTAACCCGCAAAGGATAGCCTTCCATCCCCGACTTGTGGAGCGGGGATGGATATTTGTTCAAGCCCGACTCAAACGGGCAACACGATGCCACTTTCAACGCTCTCGATCGCATCCAGCGTTTCCGCCGCCGCGATATCGGCTTTTGCCTTGAGCCGGATCGCTTCAAGGCGCGCCGCCGTCTTTCGCCACTGATCAGCCATCAAAAGCCAGAGTGCGGCCAATGCATCCGCATCGTCGGCAGTGATCCCGACCTCAGCCGCCAAAAGCGGATAATCCGCAAGATCCGGATTGATTTCCGCCTGCCATGCCTTCGCCTCGGCTTCCTTGGCAAGATAAATCATTTCCTGCCCTACCATGTCCGTCAGCAGTGCGGCCCGTTCCGCTGCAATCTTGGTGTTGATGGCATCAAGCGCAATGCTCTTTGCAGCCTCAAGGGCAAGCGCCTGTTTCGCCTCTGAAGTGACCAGTTGGCCAAGATCTATTGCAATGGTCATTCTTCAATCCCTTCCTCTTCATAGGCTGGCAAGGTGATTTCCCCGTCTTTGGTGACCTCAATCACGGCAGGATAGAGCACCGCCTTTGCCGCATCGCTTGAAGGGTCGGCAATGAAGCCATGAGGCAGAATGAGGGACAGAGAAAGCGTCCCTTCTTCGTCTCGCTCGATATCGGATGCCAGCCATTCGCAGTCCACCGCTTCGCGCGGCAGAGTGGCCCCGGCCGGGATGCCGGACAGGTCCAGCGCGTCGCCGTTGATGGTCAACACGTTGCCAGAGAGCGACAGGGCAAGCGCATCGTCGCGCCGTTGCGGGATCAGGGTGAGTTTCATGGAGCGTCTCCCTAGTACCAGCGACCAAGCCAGAGCCTGTCGCTGTCAATCTTGGTGATGGTGCTGGAAAAAACCGCAGGCGCAGTTGTGATTGCGGCGTTGGCGTTGGTGCAAATCTGGGTGCCATCGGCAAAGCGCACATAATCGCCATTGGCGTTGCTGCCGCGCTCGATGATGGCCCCGGTTGGAACGCCCGACGACTGCGCCGTCGTCCCGAGGATATTGCCCTGGCTGTAGATCTGCCGCCAACTTTCCCAACCCGCTCCGCGATACCAGCGCTCGAAAACTCTCGTATCATTAGCAACCGTCGACCAGACCGTTTGCTTGACGCGAACAGCGCTATATTTTTCAACCACGATGACGGCGTATTTGCTACCAGAGGTCCCGCCCAGACTGGCAGGCAAGCTGGCATTGTTTGCAGTCGCACTCCCCAGCACCGCCCAGACGCCGCACGGGGTGGCCGGGTCGTCCATATCAACGAGCGGCGGCGTGTTTGCGGCTTCGCCCAGGCCGAATGCCCCAACGGTCAAAAGCTTGCCGCTAGTCGCATCACTGGCGGATGTTTGCACCGCTTCGCCCGTAAGAAGTCCGGTCGCACGAGCGATCTTGAGCGCCGTTGTCCAGCTTGTCCCGTCGGCACTGACCTTGAAGGAAAAGTCATCTTCGCCAGCGCAGCCCATTTCAGCCCGGCCTGACCAGTTGGTCTGAAACAACAGGCTGTTGGTGTCGGCAACCGCCGCCTTGTTGACCTTGATCTGATGGCCATTGCCCGCGTGGTTAAAAAGGCTGGCGTCCGATGAAACGGCAAGGCGGTTGATCGTGTCTGCTGCAGCGTTGATGCCGATCTGGTCAAACGATCCGCCAGCAAGAGCGTTCGCAAAGCTGGCTGAGGCAAGGTCTTCCCACTTGCTGCCATCGAACGTCAGCAACGTTTGTTCATCGGCAAGCCACGCCATCCATCCGGCCAATGGCTGAAACCGCATCCAGGCCCCATCGAGATAGGCGGCAATGCTGCCTTGCCATCCGTTCCAGGCGCCGGTTGCCCCATCGGCCACGATATAGCGGACGCCCTCTTCCGGTTCTGCAGGTGGCGCGGACAGGTCACGATCTTCAACGGACAGCTGAATCAATGCGTCCAGCATCCGCAAGGCTTCGTTATGGGTGATATGCTTCTGGTTCTGATTGCCCACGATGTAGGGCAATGCAAGGTTAGTTGTCTGTTCCATGTCTCCAATCAATCCAACTTACTGTTGCGCTTGGAGAGTTTTACCATTCGCCCGAATGAGGCAGATTAGTATCCTGCCGGCCCCCTACTGAGCCGTAGCCGGACCAAAGGACAGAGATGACCACCAATTCAAGAAACATCGACAAAACAGAGACTTGTTAATTTTTGAGAGAGTCATAGAAAAAAGGAGGTACGCCTCAAGGCACACCTCCCGACAAAACAACGCTCGACTTGCTCCCCTAGTCCGCCATCAGCGATAGCGGGCGTTAGGATCAAGCCTTTACACCCAGCCCTGAAGCTCATTGATGGCCAACAGCGCGAGCATTTCCATGCCCTCTTCGCTGTCGTTGAGGCAGGGTAGATGGGCGAACTGCTCACCACCATGCTCCATAAAGATATGCCGATTTTCGCCATCGATTTCCTCTAAGGTTTCAAGACAATCGGCGGAAAATCCCGGATTGAACACCGCGATCCGCTTGGTACCTGACCGGGCGAGCCCTTCAACGGTCTTGTCAGTGTAGGGCTGCAGCCATTCTTCAGGCCCAAAGCGCGACTGGAAGGTTGTGCGCATGTAATCGGCCGACCACCCCATGGCTTCGCGCACCAGACGGGAGGTCTTCATGCAGTGGCAATGATAGGGATCGCCATTTTCGAAATAGCGCTTCGGTATGCCATGGTAGGAGGCGAGAATGACCTCCGGTTCAAAGTCGAGCCTTGCCAGGCTGCTTTTCAACGAGGCTGCCAAAGCATCAATATAGGCGGGATTGTCGTGATAGGGAGGCAGGGTGCGCAAGGCCGGCTGCCAACGCATGGTCTTGAGAACGTCAAACACTGCGTCGTTGACCGTGGCGGTTGTCGCGGCGGCATATTGCGGATAGAGCGGCAAGACGAGCAGTCGCTCACACCCTTTCTCCGCCAGCGCCTCGATCTTCGACCTGATCGATGGATTGCCATAGCGCATCGCATATTCCACCTCGACCGGACGGCCCAGTTCCATTTTATCAAAGCGCTCTGCAAGCTTCTCGGACTGACTGCGCGTGATCGTCAGAAGCGGGCCTTCGTTGCGTTCCTTGTTCCATATGGAGGCATAGGCCTTACCCGATTTCTGCGGACGGGTTTGCAGGATGATGCCATTGAGGATCGGCCACCATTTCCACTTCGGCTCTTCAATAACCCGCTGATCCGACAGGAATTCCTTGAGATATCGACGCATCGACTTGTAGTCGGTACCGTCCGGAGTGCCGAGGTTGACGAGCAGGATGCCTACCTTGCCAAATGCAACGGTGGGGTGATTGTCGGGCCAGTGTTTCTGCATGATTTGGTCCTTGTCTCGGTCGGTCAGTTTACTCAACGGGGTCCATGCACGAGGTCAAACGACAACAGATCCCAAGAAGGAGCCTTTACCCCCTCTATAAATTTATACTTAGCAATGCCAATGAACGGTTGCATCAAATCCGTCCAAAAATACATGAATTTCTCGCAATACTGCAATTGTTCAATTGATGCGTGGCCTTATCGATAGACAAAAAGAGAAGCGCTTGACCTCACCCATGCGCCTTGGATGTGGGGACATCTTTGTCTGACATGGAGAAAGGTGAAGCGCCTTGTGTCTCAAGTTGAAATTGTCTTTCTGAAGGATACGAAATGTCTTTCGGCCCGGATCACCCGCTTGTTGAAAAAATCAGAGACTAGGGATCAATCGATAACGGACACCGTAGCAAGCGATTGGGATGCGGAGCAGAGTTTGCGGATCGTCGAAACGGGAGCCTGAAGGATACCGGAAGGGACAAAGTTGCCCGCGCCCATTTCAAAACTTTCCTCGGCCACCTGCCTGAAACCAAGCTTGTCATAGAAGGCTCGAGCTTTCCTGCTTGCTACAAGAACGCTGACCTCGACGATCAGATCATCATGACAGCCAATGAGAGCGTGTGACAGCAGTGCCTGTCCTATGCCCATGCGCTGCTTCTGCCGTGCGACATAGAGCCCCCAGACATAGACAAAGCCCTGCCGCTGGGCATGGATGACCGATCCGACGATGCGGGAGCCCTGCTCGGCCAGAGAGGCAATTTCATCGTGACCGGGCACCAGGGCCTTGATGCCATTGCCCAACATGCTGGAGATCAGGCCATCCGTTGCCGCCCTGCCAACCTCAGGAACATAGGTATCAAGCCAGCTCTGCTTGAGAAAGGCGCAGAATGCGTCTGCCTTTTCCGTCACATATGGCCTGATGTCCGGGGTCATCACAGCAGCTATTCTCCCGTATCCTCATCCGGACGCCCACGGAAACCTTTGGCGAAAACATACATCTCCGGGCTTTCCTTGCGGCTTGCCGGTGGCTTGATATGATATACAGACTGATAGTCGCGCTTCAACTCGGCCAACATTTCATGCTCCGTGCCGCCCCTGAAGACCTTGGAGAGGAAGACGCCGCCGGGCCGAAGGTTTTCCTTGGCGAAAAGGGCTGCCACCTCGAACAGATGCACGGTGCGCAAATGGTCGGTCTGCTGATGCCCCGTAGTCGGTGCTGCCATGTCCGAAAGAACAATGTCGGGCCTGTGACCGCCAAGTGCATCCATCAGCATTTTCGGCGCGTCATCATCAAGGAAGTCCTTGAGCAACACGGTCACGCCGGGCAAGGGATCCATGCCGAGATAGTCGATGCCTACGACCAGAGGATTGTCACTGTTGGACTGCACCCGACGGGCTGCAATGTCGCACCATCCGCCCGGCGCACAGCCAAGGTCAACGACGCGCATGCCCGGTTTCAGAAACTGGAACCGGTCATCCATCTCGATCAGCTTGAAGGTCGAGCGCGAGCGAAAACCTTCCTGTTTGGCGCGCTGCACATACGGGTCATTGAGCTGCCGCTGCAGCCAGCGTGTCGAGGAGCTTTTGCGTCCGCGCGCTGTCTTGACCCTGACCTTCTCAACGCGAAGACCGCGGCTGTTGCGCCCTTCACCACCGCCTGCAGGTTTTTTCGCCATCTGTTGAGCTCCACTTGCCTTTGTCATCCGATAGGTCGTCTGCGCCAATCCGGCAGCAGACCGGTTCCTTCGATCTGTCCTGTTGATATTTACGCACCGATATAGGGGCAGAAAGCCGATCTGCAAAGCCCTGGCCAGAACTCACTGGCCAAGAAGCGCCCGATTTCGTCGTTTTATTTGCTCTCGGCAGTCTTGACCCGACCGTGGCCACCACGATGGCCCCGCCCGCCTCTGCGGCGAGAGCGCTTCTTCTTGGGTCCGGCCTTCTTGCCCGGTTGATTGACTTGCGGGTTCCAGACGCCGTCGTCGATCATCATTTCCATCAGGATGCCTTCACGCAGGCCACGGTCAGCGACGCGCAACTGCGAGCATGGCCACTCCCTGTGGAAGGCCTCCAGAATGGCGCAGCCTGCCAGCACCAGATCAGCCCGATCGGCACCGATGCAGGGGTTGTTCATCCGCTCCTGGAAATTCATGTCCAGCACACGCCCGATCATGTCGCGCAGCTCGGTCGCCGTCAGCCATGTTCCATCGACCTGACGACGATCATAGCGCTCAAGACCAAGGTGAACGCCAGCCAGCGTCGTCACCGTTCCGGAGGTGCCAAGCATATGGATATGCTTGGTCTCGATGGCCTTGGCGAGCGCCTCGCGCTCCTCAAACTGGTCCAGCATTCCGCGCACGTCTTCCACCATGCTCTCGAAATGCTCGCGTGTCACCACCTTGCCGCCATGCTTTTCGGACAGGGTGACCACCCCAACCTGAAGCGAAGCCCAGCATCGTATCCGTTCGGACAGATGACGCAGGGCGCGACGGGTCTGTCGATTGCGTTTTTCCCCCGGATGCAGGGCGTTGTCCTCGGACACCCTGTCAAGATCAAGCCAGACAATTTCCGACGAACCGCCGCCGATGTCGAACAGCACCACGCCATCAGCTTCGGGGTGCACCAGCGAGGCGCAGCCGGCAACGGCCAGACGGGCCTCTGTTTCGCGGTCAACAATTTCCAGACGCAGCCCGGTTTCGCGATGAACCCTGTTGAGGAAAGATGGTCCGTTCACCGCACGGCGACAGGCCTCCGTCGCAATCAGGCGGAAGCGCTTGACGGAGCGATAGTTGAGCTTGGACTGGCAAACCTTGAGGGCGGCGATCGCACGATCCTGCGCCTCTTCACTCAGCCGCCCGGACTGGGAAAGCCCCTCTCCCAACCTGACAATCCGTGAAAAGGCATCAATGACCCTGAAACTCTGGCCATATGGTTCGGCGACCAGCAGACGGCAGTTGTTGGTTCCCAGATCAAGCGCCGCATAGGTCTCGGTTGCGTGATCGGCATGGAGGCGTTGCGTCGTTGCCGGAACGTCCGTAGGCCGGTTCTGGGCTCGCCGCGCATCAGTTTGCGCACCACTGCTGGGCTGACCCTTCTGGTTGGCCGCCTTCTGGCTGAGTGCTGCCTCCCGCCGTTTGCGAACGGACCGGTTCCTGTTCTGCTCGTCAATGATCGAGCCCATCGGAAACTCAGCCGCAGCTTTGCTCCTGGTGGGGGCATCGGTTGCCTGATGAGCATTGCCAGCGGGCGGGCGGCTGTCCCTTGAAACGCCCGTTGTCTGTTTGATAGCCTCGCCATTGCCATTGGCGCGGGCTTTAGCACCACGCTTGCGTCGGCGGGACGATTTGCGTCCAGAAGGGGCGTCGGACGCAGCAGGCCTTTCGTGACTGACTTTGGACTGCTCACCATGGGCAGAGCCTGTAGAGCCGGGCGCGGCTGTCCCTGTCGTGGACTGAGGCGCACGAAAAGCAGCTACGGCATCGCCACGACTAGTTACAGTATGAGTGTTCACGGAATGGGAATGATCCCCACCATGGGAACGCTTTTCATCAGAAAGCGTGTTGGGCAGCTCCTGTCGGGGCCCATTGCCATGGGCACTGTCGCGTCTGTTGCGAGAGCGCGAGCGCCGACTCTTTCGCCTTTGCTGCTGGCCATCGGTTTCATTTGCCCTGTTCTGGGCAAACTTCTCCTGTTGCTCAGTATCCTGTGGTGCGCCGGGCTTGCTGGACAGAGCAGCCCTTTCACCAATTATACCGACAGGTACCGTGTTCTGCTCACCGGCATACGCTGTTCTTTGTCGATTGGAACCGCGTTTGCCATTATGCACACGTCGTGGGCCTGCAGATGCACGAGTCCCCTTGGGGGCCTCGCCACCATCTTGTGCCAATATCTGTCTCCTGCTGCGCTGCAATCGTGAGGACAAATCACGGCGCGCAGCTCGTGATTCAATTGTGTTGTCTTCCCTAGTCTAGCAGCATGAAGCCAAAGGGCAACCCGCGAAATGCAATTACCGCGCCAAGAATCGGTACCGCTCGCACGGGTCAGGGATAGGCGGTGTGTTGACCCATCCGCCGCTTCATGCCGACCGCCCCTGTTCGCAGCCTCTCTCCGGCATCCTCGTCACAGTCCTCCAGGCGCAATCTGCGACATGATCCAAATCGCCAGTTGCCCCCTTCCCGGCCATCCACACAACGCTCCTGTGGGAAAAAAGCAAAAACAGGCTGCAGTCACATATTTTTCAAAAACCCCTCTTGACGCATCGTTGGGACAGGGATAGAAACCCCGCACAACGTTCGAAAACAACGTTCTACCGCTTCTTTAAAACTTTGGCGCAAGCCTTTGTTCCTGCTGGGGAATAGTTTAATGGTAGAACAGCGGACTCTGACTCCGTCGGTCCTGGTTCGAGTCCAGGTTCCCCAGCCACTTCTCTTCTTCACATCCTGATTGCAGAGTTGAATGAATGCGCCAGATGGCGTCATTCATACTTCCGCTTGCTTGCGTTGCGAAGTCTTGGAGAGTTTGTTTTTCCGCCAAGACTCAAACCGGGGCGCACAAGCAGGTACGCGCTTCTCGCCTTGCGAGACATCGCCCTCCTTCCGGCAAACCAGAGCCGGAAGTGAGAACGGTTGAATCACAAAATTGAGTCACATGAGAGAATGATTTCGACGCCACTGCGCCCATACACGCCCGACCATCGTCTGACGTTGCGGCATCTGCCACCTTGTTGAAAACAGCCATCCAAAGGCCACTGCCTTCTCTGGGCTCGAGACCTGTCACCTGTCCCCGCCAGAGAATGGGCGAGACCGACCTTCAGGGTGAAAACGCCCCCTCCTAGACTTTCAGGCTTTCACGCAGCATGTTGCGATAGCGCGACAGCGCCCCCTCCAAGTGCGTCTTCATGGCATTTTCCGCTGCTTCAGAATCCCCATCGACAATGGCCTGCAGGATGATTGCATGTTCGCGATGCAGATGCGGGTTCGGGTGGATCTTGCGCCGGTCATTGACCACCGTCAGATCCTTGCGCGGAATGATGCCCGGGCGGATCATGGCCAGAAATTGCGGGAAGCGCTTGTTCTGGGTGGCGACAGCGATTTCGTAGTGGAACTGGAAATCCGCCTCATAGGGCCACTCTTCGGCATCCATGGCCTCGCCAACCACCGCATGGGCCTTGAGGATATTCTCAAGCTGAGCAGAGGATCGACGGGCAGCAGCCAGTCCGGCGGAGCGGATTTCAAAGGCCGAGCGCATTTCCAAAAGCTCGATGACTTCGGAGATCCTGTCAGAAGACAGATCGGCGAACGGGTGGAACTGGCGCGCCTGTTGAGGATCGAGCACAAAGACCCCGGCTCCCTTGCGTGCCTCAACCAAGCCATCCGATCGAAGAATCGCAATGGCTTCGCGCACGACCGTCCGGCTCACCTCATACCGCTTGCCCAGATCGGCCTCACTTGGCAGGCGATCTCCGGGAATATATTTCGCCGTGGCAATCTCGCGTCTCAGATGATCGCTGATCTGACTGACCAATGTCTGCGATTTGCCGCCATTCTGTTTTTTATCTGCAAGTCCAGCGTCCATTGTCTGCCTTTCCAGGGTTGCTTGGAACCCAAAATCTTCTTCCGACGGTTTCATCGGGGCATTGCAACAGGTGTTTTCGCGGTAGCTCCGCCCCGAACCCATGCAGGGCAGCCTCCCGACACCTTTCCGGCAAAGACACCAAAATCGGCTCAAGATGAAACCGGTTCGGCATCTGTATGCCTGATTTGCAATCAATATGACTATTTATCATATTTTCCTCGATATTCAAATTTGACACACAGATTGAACCCCTTTTTGCGCATTTCAGCACAATCCTGCGCATTTCCCTCGCCTTTTTCCTGAAAAACCACAGCCAGCAGGATCAGTTTTCAGAGAGTACGCTCACTATCATATCATATATCTATATGAACAATTCAATAAATCTGTATGACAAATATTGACGAATGCCTGAAATGCCCGTAACAATGTGTCATATAGAAGAGTAGCCACATCAAGGCTATGGGAAGGTCTTTTGATATGATTATCACCGACGTTTCAGCAACGGTCTTTTCGACAACGACTCGCCGCCATTCCGATAGCGCCGGTCATGGTCATCCCGGACCCGCTCACAAGGTCCAGCAGGCAATGCTCACGATCAGCACGGAAGATGGCAACAAGGGTTACTCCTTCTGCCCTCCAGAGATCGTGCGTCCGCATGTGCTGGACAAGTTTGTGCGAAAGGTTCTCATTGGTCAGGATCACCGCGACAGGGAACGGCTCTGGCAGGATCTGGCTCACTGGCAACGAGGCTCTGCTGCCCAGTTGACCGACCGGACGCTGGCTGTTGTCGATTGTGCCCTTTGGGACCTTGCAGGGCGCACGCTCAATCAGCCGGTTTACAAGCTTCTGGGGGGCTATCGCGACAAGATGCCGGCCTACGGTTCCATCATGTGCGGCGATGAGCTGGAAGGTGGCCTTGCGACGCCAGAGGATTATGCCCGGTTCGCCGAAACGCTGGTCAGGCGCGGCTACAAGGGCATCAAGCTGCATACATGGATGCCACCCGTCAGTTGGGCGCCAGATGTGAAAATGGATCTGAAGGCCTGCGCCGCTGTCCGCGAGGCTGTAGGGCCAGACATCAGTCTGATGATCGATGCCTTCCACTGGTATTCCCGCACAGATGCCCTGGCGCTTGGCCGCGGTCTGGAAAAGCTCGACTTTGACTGGATCGAGGAACCTCTCGATGAACAGTCTCTGTCTTCCTACAAATGGCTTGCTGACAATCTCGACATTCCGGTGCTCGGCCCGGAAAGCGCAGCAGGCAAACACTGGCATCGCGCCGAGTGGGTCCGGTTTGGTGCCTGCGATATTCTGCGCACGGGCGTCAACGATGTCGGTGGCATCACTCCAGCCATCAAGACCATGCGCATGGCAGAATGCTTCGGCATGAATTGCGAAGTGCATGGCAACACGGCCATGAACCTGCATGTGGTTGCCGCCTCAAAGAATTGCCGCTGGTACGAACGCGGTCTGTTGCATCCGTTCCTCGAATATGACGACGGATTCGACTATCTGAAATCCCTGTCTGATCCGATGGACGGGGACGGCTATGTCCATGTGCCGGATCGGCCCGGCCTTGGCGAAGACATCGATTTCGATTTCATCGAGAACAACCGGGTTCTCTAGACACTTTACGGGAGAGGGCATCACTTGCGCCCTCCCCGATCTTTCTGCCCGGACAACCGGGATCATGGCAGAAGCCTCACGGGAAGATCATGCATCAAGAGGAAAGACGAGGTTTCTGCGCATTCAGACTGTGTGCGACAACAGAAAACTTGACCAGGCATGTCATAGCCATGTCTGGTCGGTCGTACATGGCAAGAGTAATTCATGGTTACTATTGGGAGGAAACATGAAAAGACTGCTCGCTACTGTCGCTTTTGGCGCCATGCTCATGGCTGGTACCGCAAGCTTCACCTCTGCCGCGCTGGCAGAAACGCCAAAAGACCAGCTGATCGTCGCGTTCAACATGAACAACGTGCTGACGATGGACCCTGCCGCCATCACCGGCGGTGAAGCCGTTCAGATCCTGAATAACGTGTATGACAGCCTTGCCCAGCTCAATCCGGAAACGCGGGCGCTGGAACCACGGCTCGCTGAAAGCTGGGATATTGCACCGGACAACATGTCGGTTACCTTCCATTTGCGCGCCGACGCCAAGTTTGCATCAGGCAATCCGGTCACCGCTGATGATGTTGCCTACAGTTTCAAGAGGCTGCTGACCCTCAATCTGGCGCAGGCTTCCTATCTGAAATCGCGTGGTTTCAAATCGGAAGAGGTGGACAAGTATTTTGTCGCCAAGGATGCCCACACCTTCGTGCTCACCCTGCCGCAAGCCGACGACCCGAAGCTCATCATCATGGTGCTGACCCAGGCGGGACCGGGCTCCATTCTTGATTCCAAGCTTGTGATGAGCAACGAGAAAGACGGCGACATGGGCAAGGATTGGCTGACCAACAATTCAGCCGGTTCGGGCGCCTTCTCACTGACCAAATGGCGTGCCAACGAATATGTCATCCTGACCCGGAATGACAATTTCTGGGGCGGTGCGCCAGCTATGAAGCGCGTCTTGATGCGCCACCTGCCAGAATCCCAGACCCAACGCCTCGGTCTCGAACAGGGCGATCTGGACATCGGCTTCTCGCTGGCAGCCGCCGACCTCAAGGCGCTCAAGGAAAAATCCGATCTGACCATCACGTCGGTCCCGAGCGCCGGTTTCTACTATCTCGCCGTATCGATGAAGGATGAGCGTTTTGCCAATCCGAAGGTTCGCGAGGCGCTGCGCTATCTGATCGACTACAAGGGCATCAACGAAACCATCATGCCGTTCTTTGGCGTCGAGCGTCAGCGGCCGATCAACTCCGGAGCCTTCTCGGCGATGGCAGATCCGGGCTACACATTCGACGTGGCCAAGGCCAAGGCCCTCTTGGCAGAAGCTGGATACCCTGATGGGTTCAACACCACCCTTCGCGCGATCTCGACGCAGGAGTTCCTCGATTCTGCAACAGCCATCCAGTCAACGTTGGCACAGGCAGGCATCAAGGCCGAGATCATCACCGGTGGCGGCAGCCAGATCTACGGAGCCATGCGCAACCGCGAATTCGAACTGATTGTCGGGCGTGGTGGCGGTGGTCAGTTCCCGCATCCGGACAGCAACCTGCGCGCCATGGTCTACAACCCCAACAACGCTGATGAAGCCAAGCTGACCAACTATCAGGGCTGGCGGACAAGCTTCTTCAACGAAGAGCTGAACAGCATCATCGAAAAGGCCCTTGTCGAGCCGGACCAAGCCAAGCAGACCGAGCTTTACAAGGACATTCAGGTCAAGATGGACAAGGACATCATTCCATCGATCCTGCCCTTCTCGGAACGCGTAGTCACGGCCGCCTATCAGGCCAACGTCAAGCATGTGATCATTGACCCTTGGGTATGCCGTTTCGAGGCCGTAACCAAGTCCGAGTAGTCGCTCGGCATCGACCAACAGTCAAACCACGGAAGAGAGCGCATATCCCATGCGCTCTTTTTTTGTCTCAGTTTTGCTCTGGTTGCCAGTCAGCGCGTGTCATCGCACGGAAACATCCGCCGCTAGCTTTCGATATGGGTCGCTGATGCCAGCTGGCCTTTGCCAACTAACGCCTATTCTATCACATGACACGGCTCGACCGGAGAGCACCATGATTGCGGAACGATATGTACGATTTGCCCGAACCGAGGCTGCTGGCCGGTCTCCGCTTTACGAAAAACTAGCCCACCATGTGGCCTCATCTTCCGTTTGCCTCCGCTTTCTGGAGCAGTTGCCTCCGGATCGCCAGCAGCCCAATCTGCTGTTTGGGGCCGTGCGGCTTGTCACTGGAACGCCCACCTCTCCCGAAGCTCTGGATGGGGCTCTGCTGGCGCATGGAGGCGCCATCGCCGCTATCATGTTGAGCAGAACAACGCAGACCAACGAGCCGGCCCGGTGCGCCGCCCTTCTACCCGCCCTCGCCCGGATCGAAGATCCCATCGCCCTCATCGAGGTAGGCGCATCCGCAGGCCTTTGCCTGCTGCCCGAGTATTATGGCTACGATTGGGGACGGCAGCGCCTTGACCCTTCCATGACAGATGACGGGGTTTTCCCGATCTTTGAATGCACAGCCTCGGAAACCACACCACTACCGACGCATTTTCCCGACATCGTCTGGCGTGCCGGGCTTGATCTCAATCCGCTTGACGTGACGAAGAGCGAGGACATGGCATGGCTCGAAGCCCTTGTCTGGCCAGAGCATCACCTGCGCCTTGAACGCCTGAGGGCCGCCATACGCATCGCCAGAAAGCATCCGCCAAGGCTGGTGAAGGGCGATCTGACCCGAGATCTTGACGCTCTTATGGCACAAGCACCACAGGATGCGGCTCTGGTCATTTTCCACACGGCCGTGCTCAGCTACATCCCTCACCAGCCGCTTCGAGACGACTTTGCAAGACACATGCTGGCCTCCGGCGCAGTCTGGCTCAGCAACGAGTCTGAGCGCGTTTTCCCGCAGTTTGCCATCGGCTCGACTGCGCCGGAAAGCGGCAGATTTCTTCTGTGCAGAAATGGCAAGCCGCTTGCCTGGACCGGGCCACATGGCCAGTCCATTGACTGGATCGCTCCCGACTTAGGGCTTGGAGGCGGCAGAGAAAAGGCCTTTGCCGAAAAGCAAAGGCCTTGAGGTTGGGCAACCGACATTGCCCCGGGAGGATTATTATGAGGAGCTATTCCACTGTCCGCTCATATTGCAGGCTGGCTGCAATCAGTTCGCGGGCGTAGGGCATTGTGGCTTCATTGCCGGGAATGGCTTCACGCGGCAGAACCTCGACGACCTTGCCGCCCTGCATGACCGCAAACCGGTCGCACATGTGATCCACCACCGCCAGATCGTGACTGACGATCAGGTAGGTGAAGCCCTTTTCCTCGCGCAACCGGACCAGCAGATTGAGGATTTCCGCCTGCACCGACACATCAAGAGCCGAAGTAGGCTCGTCAAGCAGCAGAATGTCCGGTTCCAGAATGAGCGCGCGGGCGATGGCTACGCGCTGGCGCTGGCCGCCGGAGAGCTGATGGGGGTAGCGGTCGAGGAAGTCGACCGGCAGTCCCACGTCGATCAAAGCCTGTTCCATGCGCTCGATGTGATTGTCAAGCTTGTGGATCTTCAGGGGTTCGGACAGGGTCGTCCGGACCGAGTGGCGCGGATGAAGCGATCCGTAAGGATCCTGAAATACCATCTGGAAGGTGCGGCATCTCTCAAAGGGGCTCATCTCCTTCACGGACTTGCCATCGATACCGATGGTTCCGCTCCATGAATGGAACAACAGCGACATGCAGCGCAGAACGGTGGATTTTCCAGAGCCGCTTTCGCCCACCAGTCCGAAGCATTCCCCGGCCTTCACTTCAAAACTCACATCAGGCAGAATAAGCGCAGATCCGAGCTGAATTCTGAGTTTGTCAAACGAGATCGCTTTCATCAGACCACCTTCACATCTTCGAGCCATTCGGGGCGCCGTTCGAGAACCGGCAAGGGTTGGCGCGGGCCTCCAATATGGGGTTGCGCGGCAAGCAGGCCCCTGGTGTAGGGGTGCTCGGCCTTGTGCATTTCGTTGGCGTTGAGCGATTCCACGACCTGCCCCGCATACATGATCAGCACGCGATCACAGAAATTGCGCACCAGATTGAGGTCATGCGAAATCATGATGAGGCCGATACCCTTGTCGCGCACCAGCGCATCAAGAATATCGAGCACTTGCAGACGCACGGTCACATCGAGCGCAGAGGTGGGTTCGTCGGCAATCACCACATCGGGATCGGTAAGCAGCATCATGGCAATCATGATGCGCTGTCCCATACCGCCGGAAACCTCGTGCGGATAAAGTCCGTAGACCCGTTCAGGATCGCGGATTTGCACCGACTCGAGCATAGCCAGCGTGCGCTGTTTCGCTTCCTTCTTGCTGCAGCGGATGTGATTGCTGTAGGCCTCGGCAACCTGTGGCCCGCACTTCTGGATCGGGTTGAGGGAGAATTTCGGGTCCTGCAGGATCATCGAAATCCGCCGCCCTCGGACCTTCAGCATTTGCTTTTCCGGTGTATTGAGCAGGTCGATATCGCGGAACTGCATGCGGTCTGCCTTGATGTCAGCCGTCGGCAACAGCTTGAGCAGAGCGCGGCCAACCGTGGACTTGCCCGAGCCGCTCTCCCCCACGATCCCCAGCCGCTCGCGGCCAAGGTTGAAGGTCACATTGCGCACGGCATCCGTCGGCGTACCGCGATAGCGGATGGACAGGTTCTCGACCGCGAGAATGGTGTCGGACTTCATCTCTTGCATCGGTCTATCTCCGGTTCAGCTGTTTGGGGTCGAGCGCATCGCGCAGGCCATCACCAAGCAGGTTAAAGCCCAGAGAGACGCAGAAGATGGCTATGCCGGGGAATGTCACCACCCACCAGCTGTCGATCATGTAGCGACGGCCGGTGGCGATCATGGCGCCCCACTCGGGCAGCGGCGGCTGGGCTCCGAGGCCGAGGAATCCGAGACCGGCGGCGGTGAGGATCACGACAGCCATGTTGAGGGTCAGGCGAATGATCACCGACGGCAGGCACATGGGCACAATCGAGCGCCAGATGATGCGGAAGCTAGATGCCCCCTGCAAGCGGGCGGCGGCGATGTAATCGGTCTGGCGGAAGGTCAGCGTTTCCGCACGGGCAAGGCGGGCGATCGGCGGCCATGCGGTCAACGAAATGGCAATGATGGCGTTGTAAAGGCTCGGCCCCAGAGCGGCGACAAATGCCAACGACAGGATCAGCGAAGGGAACGACAGGAAGATATCGGTGATCCGCATCAGGACGGTGTCGACCCTACCCCCGAGATAGCCGGCAACCGTGCCAATAGCGAGACCGATCGGGCCGACAATCACGGAGACGATGCCGATGATGGTCAGCGAGATACGCGTGCCATACAAGAGACGGCTGTAGATGTCGCGACCAAGCTCGTCGGTGCCGAAATAATGAGCCGCACTTGGTGCCTGCAAGGCGTTCTGCAAGTCCTGAATGTACGGATCATGGGTCGCCAGCAGCGGCCCGATGATTGCCAGGATGATCAACAGGGCAAGAACGAACAGGCCATAGGCCGAGGTCGGGTTCTTCAGCAGGAACAGCACCAGATTTTGCGCCGAGATGAGCCACTGAGGCTTCTGCGCATTTGACTTCTGTGCTGCAGGCTTGACGCCGGGTGTCATATTGAGATCGGTCATGATTAACGGGTCCTCGGGTCAAACACGCGATAAAGAATGTCGGACAACAGGTTGAGCACCGTGAAAATGAGTCCGACGATCAACACACAGGTCATCAGGGAATTCATGTCGCCGATCATCAGGTTGCCGACGAGATAGGAGCCGAAACCTGGCCAGGCAAACACGGTTTCAATGAGAATGGAACCTTCGAGCAAGGTACCGAATGCCAGCGCGACAATGGTGATCAGCTGGACGCGAATATTGATAAAGGCGTGAAACCAGATGGTCTGGCACTGGCTGAGGCCCTTCACGCGCGCCGTGGTGATATATTCCTGATTGATCTGGTCGAGCATGAAGCTGCGGGTCATGCGGGTGATGAAGGCTGCAGACGAATAGCCTAGTAGCGAGGCAGGCAGAATGATGTGTTGCAGCGCACTGCGGAAAATCTCCCATTCACCGGCCAAGGCGCTATCTAACAGCAGGAAGCCCGTCGTATTGGGTTCAAGCCCGATATAGAACTGGCTCATGCGACCAGAGCCGCCAACCCAGCCCAATTTGGCATAGAAGACGATCAGCGCAATCATCCCGGTCCAGAAGATCGGCATGGAATGACCCATCAGGCTGAAGACACGAATGAGGTGATCTGGCCAGCGATCCTTGTTGACCGCAGCGACCATGCCCAGTGTTACGCCAAGTGTGGCGCTGATAATGATGGCAAATAGGGCAAGCTCAATGGTTGCGGGCATGACATGGATGATGTCTTCCAGAACGGGCTGCCCGGTCCGAACCGAATTGCCCAGATCGAGCGTAACCACATCGTGCAGATACTTGTAGAACTGCTCCCACATGGGACGATCAAGACCTAGCTGCCGATAGACATTCTCATAGACTTCACGCGTTGCCTCTTCCCCCACAATGGCCCGCACCGGGTCATTGGGCATGACTCTGCCAATGATAAATGTCAGTGTAAGAAGACCCAGAAGGGTAACAGCTATCGTGCCCGCCTTGGACACGGCAGCTCTTACCTGGCTCTTGTACGCAATCATGTGGCTCCTCCCATGATGCAAACCGCCGAGCATCAGGCATTGGTTTGCTTTCTGTCATATTAATTTAAATTTCTGTCATACAGATTATCGCTTGTCAAGGCGCAAGCCGGTGCGTGCCAAGGAACGTGATGGTTCCTCAAGCAATCAGAGTGAGAGTTTGACTTCTGCTGTTGATGCCCTCTCGCCTCGGCGGTGCTTGCAAGGCCTCCGGCGCCCGCTCCACATTCCACATTTAAGGAACTCCGCCCTGTCGCGACTCACTTGGGAAAATATGGCGAGCTAACATTCATCGATGCGGTTGTCTTCAAAGCCGACAGCTTGCAACAGTGGTTTGACCGGAGATGGGCAACAGACAAAAAACGAATGGCATCAGAACGCGAACAAAACCTGCGTCAAATTCTCGTTGGTAACCAAAACACTAAATATTGTACCGAAATTTGATCAGTTTCGCACAAATGACGTACATTCTGTCCAAAATGCGCTAGTTTTGGTTTATTATAAAGTAGAGGGGCGTTGTAGGTTTTCGTCAGAATTCCTGCCTCGCCAAATAAGGTGCCTCAAAGGATCAGGACATGCAGCTTCATCCGCTGCCCGTTCGGGATCACGTAGTTTGAATTTCAGTAGCGGGCAAGATGGAAGAAACAAACAAGGAAGATCCCGTTGCGGAAGCCCTTTACGGTGATGAGCGACTGGAATGGAGTGCATCGCCAAACTGGGATCTGGCGGAAAGACGCAAGCGTTCCCTTCGGCCCCTTCTGCTGATCACGACCCTGACAGTACTTTCCAGCCTCGTTTCAGCGCTTGTCGTCATGAAAAGCGCATCCCTTCACAACGGCTCCCCAGACAGACCGATGGCCATTGCCATCATGTCGATCGTCTTCTCGATCACCGGATATCTGTGGCTGCATCTGACGCGCCGATATTTCGATCTGCAAATGCCAGCGCCAAGGGCCACCAGAATCCATTATGCCCTCACGGATCAACGGTTGATCGTGCTTCCTGAAGGCGCGGGAGCCCTCGATGTGAGGGCCGATCAATATCGCCTCTCCCGAGCCTCGCTGCAGCCAAACGGGCTGGTTCATGATCTGGAATTGCAGTTTGAAAGCCGGGCGCAGAAAGAGCAATCTTCGGTCATCGGACCAGTGTTTCTGCGAGCGCTGGAAAATGCCGATGACATCATGGCCGCCATCGTCGAGCAGTTTGCGACAGACCAATGGCCGTTCCATTCTCCTCTTGGACAGAAAGGCCCTCATCGTCCGAATTGGTCAGGCAGAAGCAACCTGTATGACAGCCGGGCAGCAGCTCCCTAGTCGGAGCATTGCTTCAAAAGCGCGACCAGCGCCTCTCCTGCGGAGGAAAGGCAGCCGGAATTGTCGAGATGCACGGTCTCCTCGCCAAAATGGACATCACCGGCAAGCGCCGTTGTCCGCTGCAGACGTTTTTCGATCTCTTCAGCGCTCTCCCTGCCCCGCCTTGCAAGGCGCCGGGCCAATGTGTCGGCCTCTACGGTCAGATTGACCACCCTGAGGTCGGGGAAGCGGGTTTTGAGCTGCGGAATGGTCTTGCGCGACCCATTGGCGATGGCAACGCCGCCCTTGGCAAGATGATCCAGCATCGACACCGGTAGGCCGTAATAGAGGCCATGCGCGCCCCATGAGATGACAAACCGGCCCTGCATCTCCGCTTTCTGGAAGTCGACGATGCTCATGCTTTCGTGATCCTCTGACGGATCCCCCTGCTGGCGGGTAATACAGCGACGAACAAACAGGATGCGCGGGTCGTCCTTGAGCCTTGCCCTGGCATAGTCCAGCAGACTGTCCTTGCCAGACCCGCTGGGGCCAACGAGCAGAATGAAACGGCCGTTCGCGCAAAGGGCCTTCTCTTGCCGGCGTTCCATGCCCATATCTGCAGTCTCCCCCCTTGTTTCCATCACCATCGCCTCAGGCAACCCTTGCTCCGGTGCGCCAGACCTGACGGATGACCGGCGTGTTGCGCGATTTCCGGACTCGCACCAGATCGGCCCGCTTGCCGATTTCGATGGCCCCCCGATCATCAAGCCCTACCGCCTTGGCCGGGGTGTCGGAGATGAGGCGAACAGCTTCAGGCAGACTCAGTTTCTGGTCCTGATCGGCGAGCCGGAAGACAGCCTGAACAAGCGAGAACGGGATATAGTCCGATGACAGAATATCGAGCACACCAAGATCCACCAGATCGCTGGCGGCGATATTGCCCGAGTGCGAGCCGCCGCGCACGATGTTCGGAGCACCCATCAATACGGCGAGCCCGGCCTGATGAGAAGCCCTAGCGGCTTCTATGGTGGTGGGAAATTCGGCCACATGCACGTCGTGACGGACGGACTCCTCGACATGGGCAATGGTCGCGTCATCATGCGACGCCAGAATGACACCGCGCTCCCGACAGATGTTGGCGATTTCGGTGCGGTGACGATCCGAATTGCGCTCGGATGCAGCCGCACGGCGCTTGCACATCTCCCGAAAGTCTTGATCGGACATCTTCAGCTTGCCCTTGTAGTAGATGGCATATTGCTCGATATCGACGAACTGGCGTTGACCGGGGGCATGGTCCATGACGGAAACCAGCTTGATGAGATCATATTTGTCGAATTGGTGGAATGCCGTCAGGCAGTCATCAGCGGAAACTTCACAGCGCAGATGAATGAAGTGATCAGCTCTGAGGGTGCCCTCTTCGACACCGCGTTGGAAGGCGTCGGCCATGGTTTTCATGTCATCATAGGAAAGATCGGCGTCATGATCGATGCCAACCCGCAGGGCGTCAAATACGGTCGTTATGCCTGACGTGGCGATCTGGGCATCATGGGACAACACAGCCGCCATGGCGCTCCAGCGCACCTTCGGGCGCGGCGCATAGTGGCCTTCGACATGGTCGGTGTGCAGCTCGACGAAGCCTGGCAACAGGAACTCTCCGTCCATGTCTTCGGCAGTTCTGTCCAGAGCCGAGGTCAAGGCCCCCTCGGCAATGTCATCAATCATGCCATCCCGAATGTGGATATGGCCGTGAAGGATCTCATCCCGCGTGACAATGGCAGCATTTTTCAAAATCAATTCGTTCTTCATCGTGTCAAATATCCTTGGTCGCGGAACATGGCCTAACCGATCCGGACCTGCTGGCGGACGGCAAACGGGGCACCGCGTTCAGGTTCTTCATAAAGCGAGAGCGAGAGGAGTGCGCGCGGCTCGGTGATGACCGGTGCGAAATGGGACTGTAGCGCTTCGGTGAAAGCCGGAGCCAGTGCATCGGGCACGGGATTGGTCAGGGTCATGTGGAAGCGGAAATCATCGAAAATATAGGGATAGCCCCAGGTAAAGAGGTTGTGCCGCTGGCTTTCGGTCAGGCGTTCCGGGTTGCGTCGGGCAATGTCCTTGTCTTCGAGCGGCGCGCGGAAGCCATCAAACTCCTGCACGAGGCTGGAGGCCAGTTGCTTGAGTTCGGTGGAGGGTTCTGCCGGTCTCAGGGCGAAAAACGCCCCCAACCGGCCGATGACAAATCTTGGCAGCAAGAAGGGCTGCTGCGTCGAAGCATAGCTTGCAAGCGCGACTTCCAATTCCTCGATCGTCTTGCCCTCCGCAAGCTCGAAGGGTGCCTTGAGGGTTCCGTGGAAGCCATAACGGCGGGCGTCGGAGACAAGAGCCGCAAAGGCGTCATCGTCAAGGCCTTCCACCGGCGAACAGCACTCCAACGCCTTGCCGGTAAAGACATCCCTGCCCAGCCATTCGGCAGCAGCCGTGTTGAGCGGGTCTTCGGCAAGCGGGGCGTAAAAGATGGCGTAGCGGGGCACAGACTGGTTCCTTCATTCAGTGTGGTGTCTTGATGGACACTCTGTCGGCGGATTGGGGCAAATTTCAGATTGCCCCGAGCGATGTTTTCGCGGTTTTGTTGCACATCAGAACAATGGCATCAGCCCTTGGTCAGCTTGGAGCGCAGCTTGTTGGAAATCGTGTCGAACACATAGACGACAATCAGGATGAGGATCACCATGTAGAAGACATTCTCCCAGTCCTGATTGGTGCGCATGGCTTCCCAAAGCTTGAGGCCGATCCCCCCTGCCCCGACAGCACCGATGATCGTTGCCGAGCGCGTGTTGGATTCCCAGAAATAGAGCGATTGGGACAGGAATACCGGCAGAATCTGCGGCACAACGCCATAGCGCTGCACCAGCACGGGGCTTGCGCCCAGCGACTTGACGCCCTCGCGCTGCTTGTCGTCGATATTCTCAAGCGTTTCTGAGTTGAGCTTGCCCAGGGTGCCGGTGTCGGTGAAGAAGATTGCCGAGATGCCAGCCAGCGGCCCCGGCCCGAAGGCGCGAGTGAAGAACAACGCCCAGATCAGCATGTCGACCGAGCGCAGAAAATCGAAAAAGCGCTTGATGACCTGATTGACGAAGCGGTTGGGCGTGATGTTTCTGGCCGCCATGAAGGACAGTGGAAAGGCGATCAGCGAAGCGAACAGCGTGCCGACGAAGGCCATGACGATGGTCTGCATCAACTTGATCCAGACGTCGCCATGCTGCCACTCCGCATTGTTGAAGAAATTGTCGAGGGCCAGCATTAGGTTGGACTGATCCGGCTTGATCCGCTCGCCGGAGGTGATCAGACCCAGCACCTCACCTGCACTCTTGTTCCAGAAAGGCGAGTTGGTATCGAAAATGAAATTCTCCCAGCCAAGGAACCTGTGGTGGACCTTGACCTTGTAGTTCTGAACCTCGACGCGACCGTCGAAGCCGAAGCGGGCGACGACCTTCTCATTTTCATATTTCTGTTCTGCCCAGTCAGGCAGGGTACCGCGCGGATGAACAGCCTTGTCACGTTCCACATCGATGACCAGCGTCTCATCACCCCGGGTGATGGTGACCCGCCCCGGAACAATGACCACATGGCCATTGCCGATGGTGATATCCGCCTGTGTGGTCACTGACTTCATTTCCGTCTTGGCTGCCCCCGTCGATTTGCCTACATTGGCGGGATTGTCGGCCGTCGGGGCATCTGGTGCCATGAAGGAAAAGCTTGAGGATGGCTTGACGGGCTCGGCTGGCCTTTGTGCCGTCGGCGCGTCTGGTGCCATGAAGGAGAATGCCTGAGCCGGCGCTGCGGATTCAAAGACTTCCGCCTCGGGAGTGATCTGTTTTGTCTCGATGGTCTTGACGATCCAGTCCGGTTGCGGATTGGCGCCGAGCGGCGAAAAGCGAGGAAACTCGATGCTCAGGTAACCATTCTCGAACTTGACGTCCGGGCGGGCTTCATAAGAGATCCAGTCGGCCAGATAGGCTCCGGCAATGTCCCAATTGCCATTCGAAAAGACCTTGCCGATATGCAGAAAGCTAGATCCGACAAAGGCATAGATGACAATGGCGATGAAAATCAGAAGCCCGCGAAAGCGCTTGAAGAAGCCCGGATTGAAGACCGCCGGATAGCGCGCGATTATGTCCTGCATGTCTGTGGCTGCAATGGTGTTCATGGTCCCGTCTCCTACATGCTGGCGCCAAAGGCAAAGGCCTGATTGCCGACGATCTTCTTGCGCAACCATGCCGAGACCTGATCAATGGCAATGATGGTGACGAACAGCAGCAGGATGATTGCCAGCGTCTTGGCTTCATGACCGCGGGAAATCGACAGGCGCAGGGCCTCGCCAATACCGCCGCCGCCAACGGCACCGATGATGGTGGAGGCACGCACGTTGATTTCCAGCCGCAGCAGCGCATAGGACAGGAAGTTCGGCAGCACTTGTGGCACGATACCGAACCAGACCCGCTCGACCCAATTGGCGCCGACGGCCCGCAAGCCCTCGTCCGCCTTCATGTCGGCGTTCTCCACCACTTCGAAGAACATCTTGCCAAGCGAGCCAACCGTATGGATGGCCACGGCAATCATCGCCGGAACCGCTCCGATGGTCAGAACCGCAACGAAGAAGCCGGCAATCACGATCTCAGGAAAGGCTCGCAGTACTTCCAGAATGCGACGAACGACAAAGCGCAGCCATTTCTGCGTAGTCAGGTTGCTGGCGGCAAGGAAGCACAAGACAAAGCCGAGGAAGAAGCCAATGAGGGTCGAGAAAATGGCGATGTTGATCGTCTCAAGCATCTTGTAGACATATTCGGGCAGATAGAGCGCCCCGATCAGATAGACCCGCCCTTCGGGGTAGTTGAACTTCAAGCTGCCGTCGAAATAGGGCGAAGGCAGATCGAACAGGGCGCGCCAGATTTCCCAGCCATCACGCGGGATCATGTCACCGAAAAAATCGAAGAAATAAGGCAGCCGGTCGAAAAACTTGCCTGCGTTGGTCTCGTTGGCAAACCACAGCGACCCGAACAGCGCCACCAGAAGGATGGCCAGAGAAAGATAGGTATAGAAGCGCCTCTTGCGGCTGAGCTCCTGCCAGTGTCGCTCGGTTGCCACGCTGGCAGCAGACAATTCGACGGGTGATTTCATGTCCTTGTGCTTTCTTGCCTAAGGGGGCCAGTGCCGTTGTCATTGAACTGAACACGCCAAACGGAACGCGGTTGATGGTCAGATCGATGACAAGAGAGTGGCTCGGAAAACGGATTTCAAAGCGAAAAGGATGACCCGGAATTTCCGGGCCACCCAAAACGCCTATGCAGATCAATGGAACTCTTAAGAGCCGATCTTTGCCTTGCGGGCGGCAATGATCGCCTTGTAGAAGTCGACGTTGACTTCGGTGAAGCCCTTGTAGTCGCCACCCTGAATGGCAGAGAAGCAAGCCGGATCGGCTTCTGGCATGTTCATCATGAAGGCCTTGAACTTTGCCTTGACGTCCGCATCAAGCGTCGAACGCACAACAACCGGACCGTTCGGGATCAGCGGAGAAATCCAGAGCTGCACCAGATCGTTCATGTCCAGGATACCCTTGTCGACCATCTTGCGCAGGTTGCCGGAAGTGTAGCCGTCTTCGAATTTGCCAACGCCCGAAGCCCAGGTGGTGCCAGCGTCGAAGGTCCCCTTGACGACTTCAAGAACGAGGTTCTCATGACCACCACCGAAGCCGGTGGAGCCGAAGAATTCGTTGACCGGAGCACCGATGGCTTCTGGCAGGGTTACGGAAGGAACGAGGAAACCAGAGGTGGAGTCAGGATCGGCAAAGCCGAGTTTCTTGCCCTTCATTTCCATCACGTCGGTCATGCCGGAGTCCTTGCGGGCAACCATGACAGAGTGATAGCCAGTGGAGCCGTCCATCTGAACCGTGGTCAGGATCGGCTCAACTGCGTCCGGGTTGGCTAGATAGGTCTTGGCATAGCCGGAAGCGCCCAGCTCGGCGTAATCGAGCGTGCCGCCCAGCAGGCCCTGAATGGTTCCGTCGTAGTCGGCAGACGGAAACAGCGACACTTTTTCAACGCCCAGAACTTCAGGCAGCTTGTCGACCATGCACTGGAAGTTGCGCAGACGGTCGGCTTCGTTTTCGCCACCCAGAATGCCGATGCGGAATTCTTTTTCAGCTGCGACGGAAGGAGCAGCAGCGCCGGCAACCAGCGCAGCCACAGAAGCTGCGGCAAGAACAATTTTCTTGAACATTTGACGTCTCCTGATGTCGGCCGGTCTCTGCCGGCCTCATACATTTCGAGAAATGAGCTTAGGTGTTGGACTATTGGCCTGTTACGCTGGCGAAGCGATCTCTGCAGCGACCATGGGAGCAACCATTGCGCCTCTGGTGACTGGTGATACCGGAATGGATGTGGAGGTGATGGCCTCGGAGATTTCAGCCCCCTCGGTCGAGCCGTAAATCATTTTCACGGCGTCGTTGGTGAGGTCCGAAGCTGGCCCGTCGAACACGACCTTGCCATGGAACATGCCGATCACGCGCTCGCAATAGGTGCGCGCCGTATCGAGCGTATGCAGGTTGGTCACAACCGTAATGCCATCGCGTTCGTTGATATCCCTGAGGCTGTCCATCACGATCTTGGCATTCAGAGGGTCAAGGGAGGCGATCGGTTCGTCAGCAAGAATGACCTTGGGGCTCTGCATAAGGGCGCGCGCGATGGCAACGCGCTGCTGCTGGCCGCCAGAAAGGGTCCCTGCCCGCTGCAAGGCAGTCTGCTCGATGCCGAGACGCTCCAGCGCCATCAGGGCTTCTGCGCGCTCTTCAGCGGAAAAGATATTTAGAAGATTGAGGATCGTATTGCGGTGGTTGAGGCGGCCAAGCAGGACATTGGTCAGAACATCAAGGCGTGGCACGAGATTGAACTGCTGAAAGATCATGGCACAGTCTCGTTGCCAGTCACGCAACTCGCGCCCCTTGAGGCCGGAGACCCTCTTGTCGCCGAAACGGATGGTCCCCTCCGAGGGATCGATCAGACGATTGATCATTCTCAACAGGGTCGACTTGCCTGCGCCGGATCGACCGATGACACCGACCATCTGTCCTTGGGGAATGGAGACGGTGACTGAATCGACAGCCGTGTTGGCCCCAAAACGACGTGACACATTCGTCAATTCCAGCATGAGGTTTCTCCTTCCAGTCCCTTTTTCCGGGCCAATCCCGGCCTTCCGGGCATCAGTGCATTTGGCAAGATGGTATTTTCCAGCCAGCGCAGGATTACGCACCTTATGTGACACGTGCTTGTCTTGAACGTTTCAGTTCCATGACAAAATCCGTTTTTAAAAGAAAAGGCCCGCGCCTCCACAAGGAGACACGGGCCAAGCCAAGTGATTGAAAACACGTCTATTTGTATTTTTCGACAAAGGCTTCAACCGACAGATTGCGAAAATCGTCAAGAGCTGCACGGAGAGCTTCATGTGACCAGTCCCACCAGGCCAGATCCTTGAGGTCACGAATGATTTCCGGCGAAAAGCGCGAGCGGATTGGATTGGCCGGGACGCCACCGACGATCATGTAGTCGGGCACGTCACGACTGACCACAGCACCAGCCCCGATGATCGCGCCATCTCCGATGGTCACGCCGGGCAGGATCGTCGCACCGTGGCCAATCCAGACGTCATGTCCGATCGTCACACGATGATCGCGGCGCCAGTCAATGAAGCTTTCTTCCTGCTCGCAATCGTCGAAATAGGCATTGGCACGGTAGGTGAAGTGATGCAGGGTTGCCCGCCAATAGGGATGGTTGGGGGCGTTGATCCGCACCGCCTGCGCGATGTTGGCGAACTTGCCGATGGTGGCACACCAGATATTGCCATCACGCTCGATGTAGGAATAATCGCCAAGGGTGCTCTCGGAGATCAGAGTCCGATCTCCCACCTCGGTATAGCGACCAAGCGTGGAGCCGGTCACTTCGGCGTTGGGATGAATGGTCGGTGCAACGCCTAGCTTGTGCAGCTTCTTCTTTGGCGTCTCCGTGCCATTCTCGCCCGAGTGATTGTCGTTGTTCATGGTGTCTCTACTCCGGATGGGTTGGATTGTCGCCCCGTTCTATCGGTCTGCGCCCAGATGATGATGTGCCCTTCAATCAGGACCAGCTCAGGTCAATTCCAAAGGCCTGCCAACCATCGGACTCTGGCTCTGGCCCTTTCTCTTTGCCCGTTCGGCAAAATGGGCAACATCTATGATGGCATCTGCAATTTGCTCGCGCACGTCCTCATCATGGAAGATCCCGAGCAGTGCCACGCCCTTCCGCTTCTTTTCGCGAATAAGGTCGATGACAACAGCACGGTTTGCAGCATCCAGCGAGGCGGTCGGTTCATCAAGCAGCAGCACAGGGTGGTCGGTGAGAAAGCCGCGGGCGATGTTGACCCTTTGCTGCTCGCCACCGGAAAAGGTCGCTGGCGGCAATTGCCACAGGGTTTCTGGCAGATTGAGGCGGGCGAGCATTTCCCCCGCCTTGAGGCGGGCTTCGGCGAGGCCTTCCCCCTGCCCCACCAGCGCCTCGGCGGCAACATCGAGCGCAGGAACCCGCGGCATGGCGCGCAGGAACTGGCTGACATAGCCAACCGTCTCGCGGCGGATGGCTAGAACTGTACGCGGTTCGGCCTTGGCGATGTCGATCATCGTATCGCGATAGGCGACCATGATCTGCCCACAGTCGGCACGGTAGTTGCCGTAGATCATCTTGAGGATGGAGCTTTTGCCTACCCCGGATGGGCCACCGAGCACGGCACATTCACCGGCGCGCAGGGCGAAATTGACCCCGGAGACCACGGGAATGGTCACAGATCCGCGCAGATGCATGACAAAGCTCTTGGCGACATCGGTCAGCAGCACCGGGGTCGTCTTGACGATGGAAGAAATGGTATCTGGCATCCTTAGCTCCTAGACCTGAAGTATGGACGAGATGAGAAGTTGGGTGTAGGGCGCCTGAGGATCATCGAGCACCCGGTCAGTGAGGCCGGTTTCGATCACCCGCCCCTCTTTCATGACCACCATCCGATGGGACAAAAGACGGGCGACGGCCAGATCGTGGGTCACGACAATGGCGGCCAGCCCCAGCTCGGCCACAAGACCTCGCAAGAGGTCAAGCAGGCGTGCCTGCACCGACACATCAAGGCCACCGGTCGGCTCGTCCATGAAGACCAGGCGCGGGCCGGTCACCAGATTGCGGGCAATCTGCAAGCGCTGGCGCATGCCACCGGAAAAGGCGCGCGGCTGGTCATCAATACGGTCCCGAGCGATTTCGACCTGTTCCAGCCAGTCTGCGGCGGTCTCGCGGATATCGCCATAATGACGTTTGCCAATCGCCATGAGGCGTTCCCCGACGTTGGCCCCGGCGGACACCGTCATGCGCAGACCATCGGCCGGATTCTGATGGACAAAGCCCCAGTCCGTGCGCATCAGGAAGCGCTTTTCCGCTTCACCCAGCCGGAACACCTCGCGCATGGTGCCGTCACGCATGCGATAGTTGACCATGCCCGAGGTTGGGATCATACGGGTCGAAATACAATCGAGCAGCGTGGTCTTGCCCGAACCGGATTCCCCCACGATGGCCAGCACTTCACCGGGCCAGAGATCAAAGCTGATATCCTCGCAGCCGACCCGGCGGCCGTAGTATTTCGACACCGAGCGCACCTGCAGCAACGGCTTCTCGCCCAAATCCATGGGACGCGGAGGAACGAGGGAAGACTTGGGCAGATGATCGCTTGTGTGTGCCTTGTTCATGGGGGACGTCTCCATATGGCCAGAATTGCAGGCTGTCATGCTTTCGTTCCTTCTCTGTCTCCCTCTGCAGACCTGCCACCCAAGATGTCCGGCGACAAGGCGCCGCGATGGCCATGGGCGCGGCGGTCTTCGCAATAGTCACTGTCGGAGCAGACGAACATGCGCCCGCCCTGATCATCAAGAATGACCTCATCGAGAAACACGCCCGTCCCACCGCAAAGGGCGCAGGGTTCTTCGAAATGCTGTATCTCGAAGGGGTAGTCCTCGAAGTCGAGGCTCACGACATCGGTATAGGGCGGGATGGCATAGATGCGCATTTCGCGCCCAGCGCCATAAAGCTGCAACGCCTCACTCCTGTGCATCTTCGGGTTATCGAATTTCGGGGTCGGTGACGGGTCCATGATGTAGCGCCCCTTGACCTTGACCGGATAGGCATAGTTGGTGGCGATGTGGCCCTTCTGGGCTATATCCTCATAGAGCTTCACATGCATGAGGCCATAGTCTTCCACTGCATGCATCTTGCGGGTTTCGGTCTCGCGCGGCTCCAGAAAGCGCAGCGGTTCCGGGATCGGCACCTGAAAGACAATCACCTGTCCCTCATGCAGTGGTTCTTCCGGAATGCGGTGGCGGGTCTGGATGACGGTTGCCTCGGTGGTATGGGTCGTCGTTCTGACCTTGGCCATCCGGGCAAAGAAGGCGCGGATGGACACTGCGTTGGTGGTATCGTCCGCCCCCTGATCGATCACCTTGAGGGTGTCATCCGGGCCAATGATGGAGGCGGTCACCTGCACCCCGCCGGTGCCCCAGCCATAGGGCATGGGCATTTCGCGGCTGGCAAAGGGCACCTGATAGCCGGGAATGGCGATGCCCTTGAGGATGGCCCGACGGATCATGCGCTTGGTCTGTTCATCAAGATAGGCGAAGTTGTAGTCGGCGATGGCGCCCTGTTGCGCCTCGATGTCATGAAGGGTCGCGAACGTCATTGAGCCGCCTCCTGTTCCTGATCCGCATCCTTTTGCGAATTGGTATCAAAGAATTCCGATTGCATGCGGCGCACCAGCTTCAGCTCGGCCTGGAAGTCGACATAATGGGGCAACTTGAGATGCTCAACAAAGCCTGTAGCCTGAACATTGTCCGCATGGGAGATGACGAATTCCTCGTCCTGCGCTGGCGCGAGAATGTCTTCATCCAGTTCCCTTGCCCGCAAGGCGCGATCGCAAAGAGCCATCGACATGGCCTTGCGCTCGGACTGGCCAAACACCAGCCCATACCCACGGGTGAACTGCGGCGGCACGGTCTTTGACCCTTTGAACTGGTTGACCATTTGGCACTCGCTGACCTGAATGCGCCCGAGCGAGACGGCAAATCCCAGCTCCGGCACCTCCATCTCGACGTCCACTTCGCCGATGCGGATTTCTCCGGCGAAGGGGTGGCTGCGGCCAAAACCGCGCTGGGTCGAATAGCCCAGTGACAACAGGAAGCCCTCGTCCCCACGCGACAGGGCCTGCAGACGCAGATCCCGCTCCATGGGGAATTGCATCGGCTTGCGCGTCAGGTCACCCGGCTCATCCCAATCGCTGCCGTATTGCGGCGCAGCGCTATCCGGTTCCATCAGCCCCTCGCCCGCAATCAGATCGGAAACACGGGGCATCGGCTCCTTGCCATGATCTTCCGGCAATTCCGTAGCCTGCGGTGCGGGCACAGCTTCATCCGTTGCCAGCGATGGGTCGAGCAAACGGTGCGTATAGTCGAAGGTCGGCCCGAGAATCTGGCCACCGGGCAAGTCCTTGAAGGTCGCCGAAATGCGGCGCTCGATGGTCATTTTTCCCGTATTGATCGGTTGGGAATAGCCAAGGCGTGGCAACGTGGTGCGGTAGGCGCGCATCAGGAAAATGGCTTCAATCATGTCACCGCGGGCCTGCTTGATGGCCAATGCGGCCAGCTCCCGGTCATAGAGAGCGCCCTCGCTCATCACGCGGTCGACGGCCAGAGCCATCTGTTCGGTGATCTGCTCCAGCGTGATGGCTGGCAGCGAGCGATTGCCACGACGCCTGTCCGCCAGCAAATCGTGGGCGGCCTTGATGGCGGCTTCGCCGCCTTTTACAGCTACATACATCTCAATGATCCTGCTTGTCAGACGATGCCGGGTGACCAAGCGTTATCGCGGTGGTTCGGGGCAGACAGACGATCGCGTCCGGGGCGATGAAAACGACGTCAACACCACGCGGGAACAGCTTGTGGTTCTCCTGCCACTGGGCAACGAACAAAGGGGAAAGCTGCGAGACCGTCAGCAATTGCGTGTCCTTGATGCCCGGCCCCGAAAGGCTCCAGTCAGGCTTGTTGCCAAGGCGCTCGACCTGAATGAGCAGGGTAGCCGAGCGGTCCGGGTAGTCCTGCAAACCCTTGGCAAAGCTCTCCAGCGCCGGCATGTCCCGCTTGCCGGAGAGCACGGCAAAGGTGGCTACGTCCGGTTCGTCAGCGAGGGGCGCTCCGACATAGAACGTCAGCCAGTCTTTGAGAGCGCCATTGTCCTTCATGGTTCCATCCAGCCAGACCGGCGTATCAGCATCGGCCATGGTCGCCAGAACGGCGGCCGTCAGTGGCAACATCGGAAACGGCGGACGGGCATCCGTTGCAACAGGCTTGATGGTTCCGGGGCGAGCCATGGCGTCCATGAGACTGCGGAAAATGCGCTGGGACTGATAGACCGGTTCACCCAATCCGCCCTGCATCGCCTCGAGGCTGGCATCCGGCTGTGTCCTGCTGAAACTTGTTCGTGTCATCAATCGTCCCCCCTGACCATGGTGAAGAAATTGACGCGGGTCGCCTGCGTCTCGGCTGCGCGTGTTTTGTCCCGCTCTGCCGCCAGCGCCTTCAGCGGCACCAGAATGTCCTGCTCGATGGAAGCCTCCATCGCCGGATCGGCTGCCAGAGCATCGATCACGGCGGCAAGTTTGGCCTTGCCATGGTTTCGCCCAAGCATGACCGCATGGCCAATGGCGCCATTTTCCATCCGTACCGTGGCACGGGTCACGGTTGCCTCGCCGAAGTTGAACGGCGCTCCGCCGCCACCAATACGTCCCCGCAGGGCGACCAGTCCGGTTTCCGGTCCGCGCAGCAACTCGCAGCCAGGATCCAGCTTCATGGCTTTCCATAGGCGGCTCAGTTCAGCGGCAGGCGCGTTGGCCAGAATTGACATGCGCTGTTGTCGCGCCTGCTGGTCCCCTGAGAGACCATCCGAACTTTGCCCGAATGGCTTGTCAGCCCCGATACCCGGCGCAGTATCTGCCGTGGTTGTGTGTTGGTCTTGCATGTTTGCCATTCCAGTTCGCATCCAATCCGGTGTGCCTCATCAAACACAAGTCTATGGGCAAGACTTGTCTTCCCAGTGACAGGGCTGTTGACAGGGCCAGTGATAGGCCAGTTGACAAGGTCTGGACTATCCGCTTGTCGCGGCACCCCGCCCGGCCTTGACAAAAAGCGCTGCATGAATATTTGTCTATTTATATAGACAACCGCACTTGCGCCGTTCCTATCGTGCAATGATGACGCCCTGATGACACCGGCAGACAATTCACGCCAAGTCAGCAAGGGGCAACAACAAGAAAGATAGCCGTCGTGCGCCGAATCAGGCAACGATGCATCAAGACCGGCCCAAACGCGCAAAGGAACGCTTGGTCATGGCCTCGGATATCATCAGAAGCGGGATCGGACGCCGCACGGGCATAGCCCTCTGGCGACAGATTGCTGACGCCATCAGGGCCGGGATTTCCTCCGGCCTTGGCGATGAAAGCGGTCGATTGCCGCCTGAAATGGAGCTGGCCGAACAGTTCGGTGTCAACCGGCACACCGTCCGCTCAGCCATTTCAGCGCTCGTCTCAGAAGGCATCCTGCGCGCTGAACAGGGACGAGGCACCTTTATCATCAAGCCCGAGCGCCTCACCTATCCGATCTCCAAACGCACCCGCTTTTCCGCCACCCTCGCCGAACAGGGACAGAGGGGCGAATCCCGCATCATGTCCCATGGCATCGTTCCGGCCCCCGAAGATGTGGCTAGGGCGCTGGCTCTCTTTCCGGGCGCACCAGTGTTGCAGGTACGGACTGTGGGGTTTGGCGACAACACGCCAATCAGCCGGGCCACTGCCTGGTTCGACACCGAACGCTTTCCGGAAATGCTGCCCAACCTCCTGCGGTTCAATTCGGTCACCAAGGCTTTTGCCGCCTCGGGGCTTGATGACTATGTGCGCGTATCCACACTGGTGGAGGCCTATCACGCCACCCTTGATGACATCGAAATCCTGCGCCTTGCCCCCGGCTCGATCGTATTGGTGACCTATGCCGTCAATGCCGATCTTGGCGGCAAGCCAGTGCAATATTCCAAGACCCGGTTTTCCGCTGACAGGGTCAGCCTGCAGATCGACCAGGATCCACATCAGCCCGAAAGCTGAGTGTCAAGCCAGCGAAACTCCTTGCGGGACATGATCCGTCGCCAGAAAGTCCGGCTTGTACCACGGTGCTCCGACACTACATAATCGGTATCAAGTTTATCTTTGTCCGCGCTCTGACCAGTCTGGTTCGCGCGGCCCAAATCTTTTCAGGAGGACATTTCATGCAGCTCATCAGCCCTGATTTCAACGATGGCGATCCGCTACCGAACAAATGCGTTTCAAAGGGCCTTGGCGGGGAAGACCGCTCTCCGCTGTTGCAGTGGAGCGATGTTCCAGCGGGCGCAAAGAGCCTTGCCCTGACCTGCTACGACCCTGACGCTCCGACCGGCTCGGGATTCTGGCACATGATCATCACCAACATTCCGGTATCGGAATCGGGTGAAATTTCCAGCGACCATCTGCCTGCCAGTGCCAAGAGCGCTCTCAATGACGCCGGCACCGAAAGCTACACCGGAGCCTATCCGCCAGCAGATGATCCCGCGCATCGATATATCTTCACCCTGCATGCTCTCAGCCTTGAGGAAATCAACCCCGAGGGCATGACCGGGGCCTATGTGCGCTTCAACATCATGCGCAACCAGCTGGCTTCTGCCAGCATCATGGGACATTTCAAGAATAACGGCTAAGCACATTTACGCTTGATCGTTGTTTTGATAAAGCATATCGGATGTGGCCGGAACAATTCCGGCCATTCCTGTCTGGAATCCATCTGTCTGCGATAGCGAGTCGTGCCACGGGCCCTCGTTGGTCGCAAGGCTCATTGAAAGGTCATGGCCCTCATGAAGCGCGTCAACCCACTCAAATTGAATAACCTGCAACTGAAGACGCTGGTACTGACCCAGATCCTGGCCCGTTCCCAGCCAGAAGAGGCATGGAATGCCGACGGCACCATCACCATTCTGCGCCTGCCCCACGCCCACGGCGACCATCTGCATGTCGGCGAATATGTCGTCAACAGCGCTGATGCGACCGGCTTCAACAACCGCGGCGTATGGGCTGCGCTGGCTCGCAAGGGTCTGGTTGCCGACAAGGATGTCCCGCCGATCCAGCTCACCCGCGAAGGGCTTGAGTACGACACGGGACTTGATCATCACTTCACAGCGAAGTCCGATCACTGAGCCCCAGTCTGCGCTCTTGTACAGATGTAGCTATGGACAGCTAGAGGCCATGGGATGACACTTATCGCCAATAATTGTTCGCCTTGCCTTTAGCCATCCATTCAAGCTTTACAATTCCGAGGGAGGATTTCAGATGCGTATCATCCTGGCTGACGACCATCCCTTGTACAGGTCCGGCATGAAGCAGATGCTCGCAGAGCTGTACCCGGATGCCACGATTGATGAGGCAGGAGACGCCGGGACGCTCAATTCGCAGGTTTCGGTGCAGCCGGAGCCAGATCTGATCATTTCCGATCTACTGTTCCCCGGCTTTGATTATATTCGTGACCTGAAGCGCCTGCGCCAGACCTTTTCCCTTTGCCCGATCATCGCGGTCTCGATGATGAACGACCCGCTGGAGGTCGAACACATCATGGCACTCGGGGTCAATGGCTATGTCTCCAAGTCTGTACCCTCCGATCAGATGCTCGAAGCGGTGGAGAAAGTGATGCAGGGCAATATAGAGGTTCGCCTGAGCGATGACAGTTTCTCGCCGGATATGCACGGTCTGGTCAAGCCTGCGCTTGATGAGCTGACCCCGCGTCAGATCGAGATTCTCAAGCTGCTGCGCCACGGCCTGTCCAACAAGGAAATTGCCCGGGAACTGGATCTTTCACCATTCACGGTGCGCAGCCATGTTTCGGCACTGATGAAGAATCTCGGCGTTTCAAACCGTGCCGCTGCCTCGGCCATTGCCGCAACCTATGGGCTTAACTGACACCAGTGCTGCCGTTGCGGCCCACCCAATGCAGCTTGTACCGCTTGCCTCTATGTTCAGGAAATGACTTGTGCATCGCTGGAAAGCGAGAATAGTCCGAGCATTGCTGAACGCAGCTGCACTGGCTGAACCGGCTTGTGCACAAGCAGCAGGTTGGCTGTCTTGACCCTTTGCTGAACCTCAGACGTCAGATCCCCTGAAATAACCAATGCCTTCAGGCCTTTACCATAGCGCTCTCTGGCTTCCCTGACGATTTCCAGTCCGGTATAGCCATGCGGGAAGGAATAATCGGAGATGATGAGATCAACCGGCCCTTCGATGAGACGCATTTGCTCAAGGCTCTCAGCCGCTCGGATCCGGCAACCCCATGTCTGAAGCAGGCTGACCGTCGCTCGCCGTGTTTCCTCGTCGTCATCGACAACGAGCACCATCTTCTGATGGAAAAGTGCTCCGATCCTGTCAGAGGGACTGGACGTCTTTTCAACGGTTTCCGACAAGGGCGCGCTGCGCAGACCGCCAATCTTGATACAGGTACCGGCCGGGCTGGTATCAAGACCGATCGACAGCGTCTGCAAATCGGCGAGACGGCGGACAATCGCCAGACCAAGCCCAAGCCCCTTTTCCACGTGATCCGAGCACCCGACCTCCGGCGTCATGCGGTTTGAGCGCTGCTTGATCTGGGTGAACTCCTCAAAGATCACCGATTGATGTTCGACGGGAATACCCGGACCATCATCACAGACGGTGATGCTGACATCGGAGCCTTCCTTTTCCACGATGATCCTAGCAAAGCCGCCCCCGGAGTGGCGGATGGCATTGGACAAAAGGTTCTGTACCATGCGCCGCACCAATATCGGATCGGCGACCACCCCTACCTTCGGCCCTTCGAGCATCAAGGTGACATGGGCAATTTCGGCCAGCGGTTCATAATCATCGAGCACATGGTTGAGCATGTCCTCAAGGTCGAAAGCCGTCGGGCGAACCTGAACCTTGCCACTGTCGAGAAGGCTGACATCAAGCAGGGAATTGAACAGCTTGGAAAGGGTTTGCAGGGAATTTCGGATGCGGTTCAGCGTCTCGCGGCTCTTGCCGTCCAGCTTGCTGAATGGCAGCGTTTCGATATGCAGCCCGATCGCGTGCAGAGGCTGGCGCAAATCATGACTGGCTGCGGCCAGCAGGCGGGTCTTCTCGCGGTTGGCATGACGGGCAGCTTCTGCTGCCTCCCGGTAGCGCTGGGCGAGATCGAGATTCTCATTGCTGATTTCGATATATTGCGCGACGGATTCCAGTACATCATGGCCAAAGCGCATCATCATCGACAGGAAAATGAGCACCAGCCCGCCCAGCAGGATGAACTCATCACCGAGAAGGAAAAGGCGCAAGGACAGCAACCCCAGATACGGCACGGCATAGAGGACGAACGAGCGTGGAAATACCGCCAGTGACCGCACGGCTGCGGCCGTGGCTCCGGCCGCAATGGACATCTGGATTGCGAAGTGGGCAACGTCGCCCGGATTGAGGCTGACGTAGGTCATCACGCCCCAACTGATCCCGACCAGACAGCTCAGGTAATCCATCAACCTGATCCAGAGATAGGGTGATCGCTTTTCCTCGGATACCTGGGTATAGCTGCGCCGCCAGACTTCCATGAGGAGCGGATAGAATATGATCTCAAGCACACCCCACATCACGAGAAACCAAGTGTAGACGGCAGGATTGCTGCTGGCGATGAAAATCAGAACGCTGGCACTGGCGATGTGCCCGAGATAGATGGAATCTGGTGTTTTCAGGAAAACATTGACGTGTTCATGAACAGTGTTCGCAGGAAGAGGTGTTTTGAAGGCATCGAGAAGGTACATTTTACTCACTTGTATTGATTGATTGCCTTTAAGTCCGTTCCTGCTGTGCAATACCTTGCCTGAACACTTTGGAAGATCATATTTGCATATAATTTGCCGCTTTTTCAATTGAATTTATTTCTGCAATCCTAAGTATTTGTACGATTTATTTCATAATTTGCCACTTCTTCGTTTTATCGCTAGTGTGGATTGTGTCTCTATTGGGGAGATCTTCGGCAAGAGATGTCGACGACGGCAAATCCGACAGTGGGAGCGGTCCATGTCCATGCTTGATGAAGTTCTGGAAATCATTGATCAGATCAACGCACAAGACCCGCGCATGACGGCAACCGTTGGCGCCGCAGTCGTGCCATCCGATCTGATATATGGCTTGCGGATGAGTCTTGTCTGCGACCGGTTCGCCCCGATGGCCGATGACTGCGTCAAGATCGCAGCGCGCGGGCAATATCTTGAAAGCTGGCTGTTTGATGAGACGCTGGCGAGCGAGGAGAGCCCTTCCAGCCCAGCTCCGACGGACGAGCAGCAGCGTGCCCACAGTGCGGACAAGCTGGCCAAGATTATGGCCGCCAACGGCTATGACGATCAAGCGTGCAACACGGTTCGCAATCTGCTACTGGGATCTCAGGATGCCTCGGACGGGCGTTTGCAGTTGCTCGAAGACCTCAACGGCCTGGTCTTCGTGCAGTTTCATGCCCAACAGGCCATCGCAAAATTCGACAAGGCAAATCTGCCACAGCTTCTCAGAAACGCGCTGTCGAAGATGAGTGACGAAGCCCTCAGTTTTGCATGGCAAGTGACCGACGATCCGATCATCACCGGCTCCATTCAGTCCATCCGCAAGAACCTCAGTCCCCAAAAGAAGTCGGTCTATTATCTTGACTGACGAAGCGCTTGCTTCATCGCGCTGTAGTAAAGGGCAATAATGCCCGACACCGCCGGGGTCCGTACAGGGCCTTTGCCCTTAAACAGGTTGGTTCAAACCCAGCCCTTCAGTCTTCATACAACAGCATTTCAGCATAAACGGGCACATCAATCCTCGATACGAGTACAAGTTGATCACTTATCGCCTTTATTCACTTTTTCGATACTGACCGCCGTTTCCCCGCCAGTTTTTTCATTCAGGAATTTTATTTAGACCAAAAGTAGTGTAGCAACACTGCGTGACAGCTTTGCACAGCCCCAAGTCTGGAGCCGAGAGAGGATACCTTTTGTCTGGTACTGATGTGAATATGGCCGCCCGCCCGCTAAATGACTATACTTGGTCGTCGGTTTGGTTGATGGCGATGCGTCCCAAGACGCTTCTGTTGTCGCTTAGCCCGGTTTTGCTCGCGGGACTGATTGTGTTTGGCAGTAGCCATCCTGCGGACTGGCTTGTGTTTCCCATCATCATCCTGTCTTCAGTTTGCATCCAGATCGCGACCAATCTCTGGAACGATGCAACAGACGCCTCCACAGGACTGGACAAGGCCAGTGACCGTCTGGGACCTCCGCGCGTTACCAGCATGGGTCTTTTGAAGGCATGGCAAGTGCGGCTGGCCGCATTCCTGTTTCTTCTCCTTGCCGCTCTCTGCGGCCTTTATCTGGTTTATATCGGCGGCTGGCCAATCCTGCTGATCGGTATCGTCGGCATTCTGTGTGCCTTCGGCTATTCATCAGGCCCCTACCCGATTTCCGGCTCGCCCTTCGGCGAAGTCTTTGTCATCTGCTTTTTCGGCATCATGGCGGTGATGGGCAGCGCCTATCTGTTGACCGGCACATGGACCGAGGCCAGCTTCTGGGCAGGCTTCTACATCGGCCTGCCGGCGGCCGCCGTGCTGGTGGTCAACAACTACAGGGACCGGGTTGGAGATGAACAGGGCGGACGGCGGACTCTCGTCATCCAGATCGGCCCCAAGGCTGCCAAACGCCTCTATGCAATCCTTCTGCTGCTGTGCTGTGCCGGATTGGTCCATGTCAACAGCCTCATCAACCCAGGCACACTGAGCCTTGTAAGCCTTGTCATGGCAGGCCTTCTGATGATCTATTGCCTGGCCATGCCAATCCGGAAATTCTTTCTGGCTGACACCGCACCGCTGCAAAACAAATGTCTGCTTGGCACCTCGGTTTTCCAGCTGCAATGGCTCGTCTTTTTCGTCATCATCATGCTTGTCAGCTGACCAGATTCTCGGGCAGTCGCCCGCCTTGTCAGCAACACGCGCAGAGCCTCATCAAGGCGCCATGCTGGCTCCTACGCTGGCGACAGGCACCTCGATCGTGACAGTCCCAGCCTTCTCGAAAGTCAACTCTAGCGGAAAGCTCTCTCCCTCCTTGAGCGGAGCCTTGAGCTTCATCAGCATCACATGATAGCTGCCAGGTTTGAGCGCCAACTCGGCATGGGCCGGAATATCGATACCGTCCACCGGACGCATCCGCATGATGTCGCCTTCCTTGATGTGCGTATGCAGTTCGGTTACCGCGCCAACCTCAGCATGTGCCGATAGCAGTCGGTCTGCCTCGCCAACATTGGTTATCTGCATGAAACTGCCACCGGCTCTTGCCATGCCAGCGGTCGCGCGGGCAAACGGAGCGGAAACCGTAATGTCTCCAACTTTCCATTCGCTCGCGGTTGCTGAAAGGCACGACATACCCAATACAAACGAACCGATGATCAATCTTTTCATACCAGCTCTTTTCCTGTTCTTGTTGGTCAAATCCGGATCAGCCATGTGCTCCTCATGCCTGCAAATTGGAGCGTTTCAAGCTCAACACTGGCCATTAAACGCAAACTTTTGTCACGTCTGACCACTTTATTAATGCAGCTTTGTTGATTAAACTATCAAAATACGTGCGATGACTTAGGTCATTGTATTTAAGCCCTAAGACGTATCCAATAGACCTACCACGACTCTCCCGGCTTTTGTCTGGCGAGTATGATCGTCCCCGACACGAGACTGCAACTCTCTCGAAATCACAAAAAGGTCAACTCGTGAATACACCCCTTATTCCCATCGGCCTCGCTCTCATCATGATGACGGTCGGACTGTCTGTCCGGTTGTCCGACTTCAAAGCCCTGCCCCATCAGCTCAATGCGGTCGCAGCTGGCCTGCTTGCCCAGCTGGTTTTCCTGCCTCTCATCGCCCTTGTAGTGGCGCTGGTTACCGGTCTTGATACGGTTTACGCCATTGGCCTGATCATTCTGGCCTCGGCACCGGGCGGCATTTCGTCCAACCTGCTGACGGTTTTGGCGCGCGGCAAGACAGCGCTTTCCATTTCGCTGACCATCCTGACCAATCTCGTCGCCTTCATCACCATTCCCACGGTTCTCTCCATCGCCTTCCTCATTTTCCGTGGGTCAGGCCTTGAAGGACCGAGCACCGAAGCGCTTCATTCCCTGCCGTTTGGCGAAACCGCCATCAAGGTTTTGGCGATTTCCGCTCTGCCACTGGCCATTGGAATGCTGGTCTGCCGGTTCCTGCCCAATTTTGCGAACCGCATCGAAAAGCCAGCCAAGTTCATCGCCTCGGCCATCTTTGCGGCCATCGTGGTCAACTCCTTCTACAGCGAGTGGAGCAGCATCATGTCGCATTGGTCCACCGTCGGACCTGCCGTCATCCTGCTCAACGTCCTCGCCATCGGCTCGGCCCTGCTGTTCAGCCGCCTGTTCCACCTCAGCGCCAAGCAGGCCATCACCATTGCGATTGAATGCGGATTGCAGAACGTGGCTCTGGCGTTGGTGATAGCCCAGTTTCTGGGGAATGGTCGCTTCATGGTGCCATCATCGATCTATGCGCTGGTGATGAACGTTTCGGTTCTGATCCTCATCGCAGTCGGCAACAAGCTGTCGGAAGAAAAGAGCGAAGTGCGTGTGAAAAACAAATAGCGCGCGTACTGTGCGGGCGGACCTGATGGTCCGCGCCGCGCGAACCGGCACAGCCAATCAGGCGAGACAGCTTACCCTCATTGCGAGGGGATCGGCTGTCTCGCCCTTTGTTTGCCTACTCCCCTGCACACTCAGAAGGTCGGCGGGGAACAGGCACTGATACAAATGCAGGGTTCGGCTCCTGTATTGCGAAATCTGTGAGGCTGGGCGCTCTCGAAATACCAGGCATCGCCGGGCCGCAAGATCTGACGTTCGTCTCCCACTGTCACCTCAAGGCTTCCAGAAATGACAATGCCGCATTCCTCGCCTCTGTGGCTGAGCGCAACCCGCCCGGTATCAGCCCCGGGCATCAGTTTCTCATGCAGCATCTGGATTGCCTTGTCGGGCCGGTCTGCACCGACAAGGCGGAAGGACAGCTTGCCCTTGCCGATCTCCTTGAGATCCGTCGCCCGATAGAAATATCGCCCCTCGGCGGCCAGCTCGAAGGAGAAGAAACGCGCCAGATCCATGTCCAGGCCATCCAATATGCGCTTCAAAGCTCCGACGGAAGGATTGGACTGGCCGCTCTCGATCTGTGATATGGTGGCGTTGGCAACGCCGGTCTTCTTGGCAAGCGCCCTTTGAGACAGGCCCGCGCCCATGCGCACCTGACGTAATCTCTCGCCGATATCGGCCCCGACGTCGCGGTTGACTTCTGCGGCATGCAGCAAATCCGTGTGCGGCAATATCGTGTCTGCCATGGCGTTCGAAGGCCTCCTCATTCGCAAACTGTTCACCTGTTCAATATATCAAACACTTTACTATTGGCCTACGTATTTTCAATAGGTTACAAGGACGAAAATAAAGACTTGTTCATTTTGGGCAAGCGCAGCACACTTGCGCGATAAAAATAATCGCTTTCCCACGAGGTCTTTATGAACAACCAAAGCAAAATGCCTAATGATCTGTCCAGTTTCTGGATGCCATTCACCCATAACCGTGGCTTCAAACAGGATCCACGCATGGTGGTCTCAGCGGACGGCATGTTCTACAAGAGTGCTGATGGACGCGATATTCTGGACGGCACCGCAGGTCTGTGGTGCGTGAACGCCGGCCATAACGCTCGACGCGTTGTTGAAGCCGTGCAGAAGCAGGTTGCTGAAATGGACTATGCGCCGAACTTCCAGTTCGGGCACCCAAAGGCATTCGAATTCGCTTCTCGCGTTGCCGAAATCTTCCCTGAAGGCATGGATCATGTCTTCTTCACCAACTCCGGCTCCGAGTCGGTCGATACAGCCCTGAAGATCGCTCTACACTATCATCGCGCCCGTGGTGATGCGGCTCGTACCCGCCTCATCGGTCGCGAGCGCGGCTATCACGGCACCGGCTTTGGCGGCATTTCCGTTGGCGGCATTTCCAAGAACCGTATGCATTTCGGCTCGCTGCTGACAGGCGTTGATCATCTGCCACACACCCATGACATCGCCAGAAACGCATTCTCTCGCGGCTGCCCAGAGCATGGCGGCATCGAAAAGGCCAACGCCCTGCTCGACATCATTGCCCTGCATGATCCGTCCACCATCGCTGCAGTGATCGTGGAACCGATGGCAGGCTCCACAGGTGTTCTGATGCCGCCGAAGGGCTATTTGCAGCGCCTACGCGAAATCTGCACCCAGTATGGTATCCTGCTGATCTTCGACGAGGTCATCACCGGCTACGGTCGCCTTGGCACAGCCAGCGCTTCGGAATTCTTCGGGGTCACACCGGATATCATCACCACCGCCAAGGGGCTGACCAATGCCACCGTTCCTGCAGGCGCCGTCATCGTCTCCAATGCCATCTACCAGTCTGCAATGGATCATGCCGATGCAGCCATTGAACTGTTCCACGGCTACACCTACTCTGGTCATCCGCTGGCAGCGGCTGCCGGTCTTGCGACGCTTGACACCTATGCGGAAGACGGTCTGTTCGAGAATGCGGCAGCAATGTCCACCTACTGGGAAGACGCCATCCACAATCTCAAGGGTGCACGCAATGTCATCGACATTCGCAACCTTGGCCTTGTCGGCGGCATTGAGCTTGCCCCGCGTGAAGGTGCTCCGGGCGCTCGCGGCATGGAAGCCATGATCAAGGCATGGGAAAAGGGTGCGATGATCCGTGTCACCGGCGATATCATCGCCCTGTCGCCACCACTGATCATCGAAAAACCCCACATCGACCAGCTGTTTGACGTGGTTGCCGCAGTGTTGGCCGAAATCGACTGACGCCCGACTGTCGCACGCGAATGCTTAGAAGTGAAAAGGCCAGCCCCCGCGCTGGCCTTTTTGCATTTTCATGCCAATCTGCAGATCACAAATCAAAAGGGCCTGACTGCACAGACAGCCAGACCCTGGACCTTTCGACATGGCTCAAAAGCCACCTACTCCTTGCCGATCCAGCGGAAGGAAATGTCATCCTCGGTAAACAGATGGCGTTTGTCGTCGTCTGCCGTGAGGGTCACCGTCTCACCGCGAACAAAGTCGTGTGTTCCCGGGATCTTGGCGATCAGCGGTTCTTCGCCGGAATGTGGCGGCTCGAGATATAGCAGGGTGACTTCACCGAGCTTCTCGACAATGCGCACTTCACATTTATAGAGGGGTTCGTCGCCCTCTTCACAAAGGCGCAGATCTTCCGGACGAACACCAAACTTGGCCACCTTGCCCTTCTGGTCCGGCGTGCTCGGCACGTTCACGGTGAAGCTATGTCCCCCCTCTTCGAAGGCCACGCGTGTATGCTCGCCCGTTTCCATGACCTTGCACTCGTAGACGTTCATAGCCGGAGAGCCGATGAAGCGCGCAACGAACACGTTTTTCGGGTTCTGGTAGAGCTCCATCGGAGAACCACATTGCTCGATGATGCCGCGCGTCGATAGCACGACGATACGGTCTGCCAGCGTCATTGCCTCCACCTGATCGTGGGTCACGTAGATCATGGTGGTGTCAGGCATGCTCTCGTTGAGCTGGGCAATCTCGATGCGGGTTGCAACGCGCAGGGCGGCGTCTAGGTTGGAGAGCGGTTCATCGAACAGGAACACCTTGGGATTGCGAACAATGGCGCGACCGATGGCAACACGCTGACGCTGACCGCCGGAAAGCGCCTTGGGCAGGCGCTCCAGATAAGGTGTCAACTGCAGGATGTCGGCAGCCTTGGTGACACGATCATGGATCTCCTGCTTGGAAGCCTTTGCGATCTTCATGCCGAAGGCCATGTTGTCATAGACCGTCATGTGCGGATAGAGCGCATAGGTCTGGAACACCATGGCGATGCCGCGTTTGGAGGGCGGCACTTCGTTCATGCGCTGACCATCGATCTGCAGGTCACCGCCGGAGATGCTCTCCAGACCGGCAATCATGCGCAGAAGAGTGGACTTGCCGCACCCAGAAGGGCCAACGAACACGATGAATTCACCCTGCTCGATTTCGAGGTTGATGTTCTTGAGGACCTTGGTAGCGCCATAGGCCTTTTCGATATTGGTGAGCTTCAGGCTTGCCATCCTGTCCTCCCGGGAAAATTGTTGCTTGCTCTGGTGTACACGCTTGCCATCACTTCATGACCCCGAAATATGCGCCATAGGCGGGCAGATGAAGGATGCTGTCTTTCAGGGTGCTGTCGAAACCGGCGTCGTAGAGCTGTTCCACGTTTTCGAATTCGAACGGAATTTCCCTGTCTTCACCAACCAGGTTGAAGACACACAGCACGCGTTCTTCCTCCGTCTCGCGGATGAACACCAGCACGTCACCTGGCTCATCACTGGTCACGAAATGGATGGCACCCTTGGCCAGCGCCGGATGGCGCTTTCTGAACGCAAGCATGGCACGATAATGGTTGAGCAACGACGTTCCGTTCTGCTCTTCGATATCGACCGTTGTCATGGCGTGGTCTTCAGGAATTGGCAGCCATGGCTTGGCTACGGAAAATCCGGAGTTGGCGTGTTCGTGCTCCCAGACCATCGGCGTACGGCAGCCATCGCGGCCCTTGTAATCCGGCCAGAATTCCTTTCCATAGGGATCCTGCAACTCTTCAAACGGAACATCCGCCTCCTGAAGGCCCAGTTCCTCGCCCTGATAGAGGCAAACAGAGCCGCGCAGCGACAGCAGCAAGGCAATGCGTTGACGGTTCACCGTATCCTGCAAATCCGGTTTGACTGGCCAGCGGGTGCAGTAGCGAACCACGTCATGGTTTGAAAAGGCCCAGCAGGCCCATGCGTCCGGTGCTTCGTTCTGCAAGTCCGTGAAGGCCTTGTAGACCCTTTGCGGGGTCGGCTCGATCGGGCCGAGGAAATCGAAGGCATAGCACATGTGCATCTTGTCGCCGCCGGAGGTGTAATCCGCAAGGATCTTGAGCCCCTTCTCGTCGTCGCCCACCTCGCCCACGGCCGCAGCGGCGGGGTATTCGTCGAGCAGCGCCCGGAAGCGCTTGAGGAACTCAAGATTCTCCGGTTGGCTCTTGTCATAGAGATGGGACTGATAGGTGTAGGGGTTAACGCTGGGCGCCGTGTTGTAGCTCTGCTTGTCAGGCGGCAGAGCCGGATTGTCCCTGAGGCTCTGGCTATGGAAATAGAAGTTGATGGTATCCAGACGGAAGCCATCCACCCCGCGGTCAAGCCAGAAGCGGGTAACGTCGAGCAGCGCGTCCTGCACATCCGGATTGTGGAAATTGAGATCCGGCTGCGATTTCAAAAAGTTATGAAGATAATACTGCTTGCGACGGCTATCCCATTGCCAGGCTGAACCGCCGAAGATGGAAAGCCAGTTGTTCGGTGCCGTGCCATCCGGCTTGGCGTCGGCCCAGACATACCAGTCAGACTTGTGGTTGCTCTGGTCCTTTCGGCTTTCGACAAACCACGGATGCTGATCCGAGGTATGCGACAACACCAGATCGATCATGACCTTGAGGCCGAGATAGTGGGCCGCTGAAATCAGCTTGTCGAAGTCGGCCAGAGTGCCGAACATCGGGTCGACATCACAATAGTCAGAAACGTCGTAACCGAAATCCTGCATGGGCGACTTGAAGAATGGCGAAATCCAGATTGCATCAACGCCGAGCGAGGCGATGTATGGCAGGCGGCTGGTGATCCCGTTGAGATCGCCCACGCCGTCGCCGTTGGTATCCTGATAGGACCGGGGATAGATCTGATAGATCACGCCACCACGCCACCAGTCCTTGTCAATTTCTTTGCCTATCATTTTATTTCCAGTTCAATTGCTTTGTGTGTCACTGTCTGATGGAGCCTGTTTTGTCGACCAGGCTCAACCGCCCTTGACAGAGCCGGCCAGCAGACCACGCACCAGATAGCGTTGCAGCGTGAAGAACACGCCCAGCGGCACAAGGATCGTGATGAATGCGGAAGCTGTGAGAATCTCCCAGTTGCCGCCGCGCGATCCCAACATTTCCCGCAAGCGGCCTGTCAGCACGAGCTGATCCTCGGTATTGCCAAGGAAAACCATGGCAACCAGCAGATCGTTCCAAACCCAGAGAAACTGGAAGATGGCGAAGGACGCCAGCGCCGGGAATGACAGAGGCAGGATGATCTTGACAAAAATGTCGAAGTGGCTCGCGCCGTCAACACGGGCGGACTCGATGATTTCTCGTGGCAGTTCCGCGATATAGTTGCGTAGAAGATAGATCGCCAACGGCAGACCAAAGCCGGTGTGCGCCAGCCAGATCCCCAGATAGGTCTTGGCAGGAACACCGAAAAAGGACCCGACGCCGTTGTAGAGCCGCAGCAGCGGAATGAGGGACATCTGCAGCGGGACAACCAGCAGTCCGACGACCACGGCAATCAACACCGCCCGCCCCGGGAAATGCATCCAGGCAAGCGCGTAGGCTGCAAAGGCGGCGATCAGGATCGGGATGATCGTCGAGGGGATGGTCACCGTCAGTGAGTTGACGAAGGACTGCCCGATGCCTTCTGCCGTCAACACCTCGCGATAGTTGGCGAGCGTGAAGATAGGCGGAGTCTCGATTGTGTAGAAGATGCGCTTGCCGCGGCTTCCCGTCCATTCGGTTGGCTGGGAAATTTCATAGCTGCCGTCACTGTTGACGGTCATCTTGCCATCCTTGCCCAAATCGGCGGTTTCTCCAGCCTTGAAGACTGCCGGTTCCTGAGCGCGCCAGCCAAAGGCAATGAGGGTCCCCTTCTTGCCCTCTTCCTGAAGGATATTGCCGGAAATGACATAGAGGCCATCCTTGAGCACCTGGGCATCTGGGCCATGAGCGCGGCCGATTTCATTCTGCTCCGAAGAAAGGAGCGCGGTCCACCAGCCGGAAACCGCCAATTGGTCCTTGTCTCTCAGGGATGAGACAAACAGGCCGATCGTCGGCAAGGTCCACAACAGGACCAACAGGAAGACAGAGAGATGAACAACCCATAGCAAGGGCGATTTTGTTTTGGATCCAGAGATCATTTTCAGTGCCCTTTGGTATCTGCTGTGGCTGAGCGAATGTTCCAGATCATGATCGGAACAACGAGCAACATGATGACGACCGCAATGGTGGCACCACGTCCGAAGTCACCGCCTCCGCGGAACATCCAGTCATACATGTAGTTCGCAAGCACCTGCGTATCCCACTGCCCGTTGGTCATGGCGAACACGATGTCGAAGACCTTGAGCACGGTAATGGTGATCGTAGTCCAGACGACCGCGATGGTTTTCCAGATCTGTGGCACCATGATGAAGAAGAAGATCTGCACACCGTTGGCACCATCAATCGTCGCAGCCTCGATTGTCTCTTCGGGGATGCCTCGCAGGGCTGCCGACAGAATGACCATCGCAAAGCCGGTCTGAATCCAGACCAGAATGACCATCAGGAAGAAGTTGTTCCAGAACGGAATGGTGATCCACGCTTGAGGGTCTCCGCCGAGCGCTTCCACGATGGCGTTGACAATGCCGATCTGGGCCGAGCCCTCACCACGATATTCGTAGACGAATTTCCAGATAATCGATGCACCGATGAAGGAAATGGCCATCGGCATGAAGATCAGCGACTTGGCGATATTGCCCCACCAGATGCGATCCGTCAGAGCCGCGATCACCAGTCCGAAGAAGGTCGACATGGCGGGCACGAAGATCAGCCAGAGCATGTTGTTGAACATGGACTGACGGAAGCCTGCGTCGAACCAGAGCCAGACATAGTTGTCCAGACCGACAAACTGGGTGCTGTCGCTGTTGTACAAGGACAGGCGAATGGAATCGATCGCCGGATAGACGAGGTATAACCCAAGAGCCAGAAGGGCGGGCCCGAGGAACAGCCACGGGCGCACGGCATGCGCCATGCGGAGGTTTCGGATACCGCCCTCAGGCGTGGCCGCATTGGCTGGAAAAACACGGTCCAGGAGCCAGTTTGAGCCATAGAAATACGCCACGCATGCAAGGACGCCGACAACGACAGTCCCTAATGCCGATGCTAGTTGCTCCATTTAGTCACGCTCCACCTTTTATTGTCCGAAGAGTAGCAGGGGCTGTCGCGCAACAGATTTCGCGCGTCACTGTGGGAGCTGCCATTCTCAGGTTCTTTGGTTTGAGTTCCTCGACCGACCCGGATCTCATCGCCGTCCCGTCCGGATAATTCGGGTTGCGACGTATCGACAGGACAGCAGACAAGAGAAGTGCACTTATTTCGTGAAACGCTCAGGTTCCGCTCTAGGTTCCGTCGTTTCTGCCGTTACATGCGAAGCTTCTCGCCTAGCCTTGACTGCCCACCAAGCCTGATCGAAGCATTTAACTTGCGATTGCCATCGCCTTCAGTCATTCGCCAACTTGAAGCAAATGCGCAACTTTCGACCCTAGAGGTTTGACCGGTCCCCGCAGAGCAGGAACCGGCCAAAACTTCGGTCAGAAGCCTGGGGGCGACTATTTCAGAGCGTCCCAGGATTTCTGGATTTCAGCAGCAACCTCTTTGGCAGGTTTGCCACCGGCGTAGTCAACCATGCCAGTCCAGAAGGAGCCTGCACCGATCTTGCCAGGCATCAGGTCAGAGCCGTCAAAGCGGAAGGTCGTCGCATTGAGCAGGATCTCGCCCTGTTTGCGCAGGGTGCTGTTGGCATAGGCATCAAGGTTCACACCCTTGAATGCGGTCAGCAGACCGGACTGAGCCATCCAGATTTCGTGAGCAATCGGCGTTTCAAGGAAATCTACGAAGGCCTTGGCAGCCTTGGATTCCTTGGTGATGGCAAAGATGGTGCCTGCACCCAGAACCGGCTTGCCAAGGTCCTTGCCAGCATAGGCCGGGAAGTAGAAGAAGTCGGCGTCAACACCCAGCTGGGTGCCTTCCGGGAAGAAGGACGGAATGAAGGATGCCATCTTGTGCATGTAGCACTTCGGCGGAGACGTGAAGAGGCCTTTCGGGCTGTCGCGGAAGTCGGTGGTGGCAACAGCGCCTGCACCGCCATCAACGAACTTGTCGTTGCGAGCAAACCAGCCAAACTCCTCGATGGCATTGACCACAGCAGGATCATCGAACGGAATTTCGTTGGTGACCCACTTGTCATAGGTTTCGGGAGACGCGGTGCGCAGCATCATGTCTTCAACCCAGTCGGTTGCCGGCCAGCCGGTTGCCGCGCCAGAGCCGAGGCCAATACACCAAGGGGTGCCACCGTCAGCAACGATCTGCTCGGTCAGGGCCTTCAGCTCTTCCATTGTCTGGGGAACTTCGTAGCCAGCATCTTCGAAGTTTTCAGGGATGTACCAGACGAGAGATTTCAGGTCAGCCTTGAACGGGAAGCCATAGAAGGTCGGCTTGCCATCCTTGTCTTTATAGGTTCCAAGATCCACCCATGACTGACCGGCGGCATAATTGTCCTTGAGCCAGTCGCGAGTCTTGTCGCCCAGCGGCACAAGATAGCCTTTGCTCGCAAGGTCAGCTGCGAGACCTGGCTGCGGGAAGACGGCAACGTTGGGAGCCGAGCCTGCGCCGGTGTCAATCACGATCTGCTGTTCGAAGGAGTCCGACCCGGCGTACTGAACCTTGGCACCCGTCGCCTCTTCGAAATAGGCAACAACGCTCATGAACAGATCCTTGTCGGCGCCGAGCCATGGGCCGGAAATGGTCATGCTTTCGCCGCTCAGGTCAACAGCGCTCTTGAATTGCTCGTAAGATGCCCAGTTGAACTTGGCGTCTTCGCCTGGCTTGAACTTGAGTTCCGCAGCCTGAAGGCTCCCCACCGAGAGAGCTGTAATGGCGGCACCTAGCATTAGCTTTTTCAACATTTGCGAACCTCCCAAGGATACCGGCTTCGCTGGCGGCATCCCGTCATTATTAAACAATAGTCGCACCTTTTTCAAAGCGCTTTGAATGGCAAGAGCATGCGGTGGTTGCATACAAGAGTCAAGGAACAATTTGTTGCAATCCGGTAAAAACTGGCCGTTTTCCGATATTTTTACCGAGTTACTTTTGATCGGATTTATTTTAAAAAAGCGGATTGTTTGACAACAGGATTGCAGATCGGCCAAGATTGTGCCTAAGATGATTGCAAATTTCAAAGGGCTTTGGCTTGCGGAGGATACCCCTCACCTCATGGTAACACATGCCATGCGCGGGTATAAGGTTGAATAAACTCATACTATCGACTGTAGATAGGACGAGTTCGAGGTGACTGCGGTGAATTTAAAGGAACTTTCCAACATCCTGAATTTGTCTCAAACTACGGTCAGCCGTGCGCTCAACGGCTACCCGGAGGTTGGGGAGAAGACACGCATTCGGGTGATCGAGGCCGCAAGGAAATACAACTACCACCCCTCCTATTCGGCCAAGCGCCTTGCCATGGGCAAATCCCACGCGGTCGCCCACGTCGTGCCACAAAGTCCAAAGCATTCAATGATCAACCCTCACTTCTCCGATTTCATTGCGGGAGCTGGAGAAACCTACGCCAAGTTCGGCTTTGAGATGCTGATTTCCGTGGTGCCGTATGACGAACAGGAAAAGTGCTACCGCGAACTGGCGCGTTCAAAGCGCGTTGACGGCGTCATTGTTCACGGCCCCTACAAGGAAGATCCGCGCATCGAACTGCTCAAGAGCCTTGAGCTGCCCTTTGTGGTGCATGGTCGCACGGAAGAAGGATGCAAGGATTTCTCGTGGCTCGACGTCAACAACCGCAGCAGTTTCAAGCGCGCCACCGACTTCCTTCTTGACCTCGGCCATGAACGGATTGCCTTGCTCAATGGTATCGAAGAGATGGACTTTGCCTATCGGCGCAGACTTGGTTATGAGGCGGCAATCACGGGCCGCGGTCTCCCCATCGACCCTGCACTGATCTTTTCATCAGACATGATCGAGCCCTACGGCTATGACGTCACCAAGCGGCTTCTGAAAATGGAGGACGCACCAACGGCCATCGTTACGTCTTCGGTCCTGACCGCGCTTGGTGTGGTCAGGGCAGTACAGGAATGCGGCCTACAGATCGGTCGAGACCTTTCCGTGGTCACCTTTGATGACGAGCTGTCATTTCTGCAATACCCCGGCGTCCCGCTCTTCACCTCGGTCCGTTCATCAATCATGGATGCCGGGCGCCGTCTGGCCGAAATCCTGCTTGACCAGATTGACAACCCGGAAAAGGGACTTGTGCAAGAACTTTGGGAAACCGATCTGGTCGTTGGCCAATCAACCGGCCCGCGCCGCATCTGAGCAAATGATTGCCGAATGGCCCAGAACCAGCCCCATCACGTGGCACGCATTCCCTTGCGCCCTCTCCGGCCGCTGAACCCATGAAAGATCCAACCATGCCCGCACTTCCCAGACAGGCCCGTTTCTCCGTCAAGCGCTCCGACTTTCCCAAGGATTTCCTTTTCGGCACCTCCACATCGGCCTACCAGATCGAGGGCAGTTCCTTCGGCGGTTGTGGCGAGAGCCACTGGGACAGCTTTGCCGCAACGGCAGGCAACGTCGTCCGCTGCGAGAATGGCGCCATAGCCTGCGACCACTATCACAACTGGCCTCAGGATCTGGACCTCATGAAGGAGCTCGGCGTTTCCGCCTATCGCTTTTCAACCTCGTGGGCGCGCATTCTCCCCGAGGGGCGTGGTCAGGTGAATGAGGAAGGGCTCGACTTCTATGACCGACTGGTCGACGGAATGCTGGAGCGCGGTTTGGCCCCCAACCTGACGCTTTATCACTGGGAGCTGCCAAGTGCCCTGTCTGACATTGGCGGCTGGCGCAACAGGGATGTCACCGACCTGTTCGCCGACTACGCGGAAATCGTGGTCAAGCGGCTTGGCGATCGCCTGTCAACGGTGGTGACCTTCAACGAGCCATGGTGCATCACCTGGTACAGCCATTTCCACGGAGCACATGCCCCCGGTCTCAGAGACATCCGCGCCGTCAGTCGAGCAGCTCATCTGGTGCCAGTTGCCCATGGCAAGGCCGTAGCCGCCCTGCGCGCACTGGGGCAGAAGGATCTAGGCATCGTCCTTAATTTCGAGCACGTCAGCCCGTTTGATGACGAACCGGCCAACCGGGAAGCGGCTCGCCTGACCGAAGGCATCTACAATCGCTGGTTCCTTGGCGGACTGTTCAACGGATCGTACCCCGAGGATGTCCTCACCTACCTAGAGCCCTATCTGCCAGAGGGCTGGCAAAAGGATATGGAAGGCATCAAGGCGCCTCTCGATTGGCTCGGCATCAACTATTACACCCGCAATCTGGTTTCGGCTGGCACAACAGAACCGGGCAGTGCCCTGCCCGAGATGATCGGCAACAAGGGTCCGCTGCCACGCACGGAGATGGACTGGGAGGTCTATCCGGAAGGGCTTGGAGACCTGCTGCTCTGGATCAGCAAAACCTATACTGGCGCCCTGCCGCTTGCCATCACGGAGAATGGCATGGCAAACAAGGACATACTGACCGATGGCGTCGTAGACGATCAGGAACGCATCGCCTATCTCGACGCCCATTTCAGGCAGGCGCTGTCAGCCATCAAACAGGGTGTTCCCCTTAAAGCCTATTTCGTCTGGTCTCTGATGGACAATTTTGAATGGGCACTGGGGTATGACAAGCGGTTTGGCCTGGTCCATGTGGACTTTGAAAGCCTCAAGCGCACACCCAAGGCCTCCTACCACGCTCTCAAGGCCATGCTTGCGGGCACATGAGGTCCACCTGACTCGAAAAGAGAAGATCCCCAAAACAAAAGGAGGCAGCCATAGGCTGCCTCAACTCGTTGGTGCCCTGATTGCACAAGGCACCTCAGGCATGCTCGGGGGAGAAACATTGCCTGGAGTGGTCGTCGCTGTTGGGGGACAACGACGACCAAAGGCAAATCCTTGGATCCACCTTGCGGCCCGAAGGCCTACGTCTAGAGAATTCTTACTTTAGCAGCTGCGACTTTCGTGTGGGGGACTGGTCGCAGTTCATTCTCTAGCCGCTCTTTTTGCCAATTCAAGGAAGCTTACGCCGCATCTAAATACGAAATTCCTAGAATGGCAAACTCAGTGTTTCTTTCAGCGTTTCCAGCGAGATCAGTGTTTCGGTTCGTCGGACCGCAGGCAACCGTTTCAGACTGGTTGCCATGAAAGCATTCAAATCCTGATTGGTGCGCTCGCGCACCTTGAGCAGATATGAATGCGTTCCCGTCACATGATGAACCTCGAGCACCTTCTCGATTGCCGTCACTTCAGAAACAAATTCTTCTTCACTACATCCGTAGTCCAGATCCACAAAGATGAAAGCCGTCACGCCCAGCCCCACCAAAGCCGGATCCACGATCGCTTCAATCGACCGGACAGATCCAGAGTCGATCAACTTGCGCACCCGATCATTGGTCGCAGAAACCGACAGTCCGATTTCCTTGGCCAGATCCGCGCTTGCTCTGCGACCATCTTTCTGAAGCAGAGACAACAGCCGTCTATCGGTTTCGTCCATCAAACGGGGCTCACTTTATGTACCTCGAGTGACAAGTATAGAAATTAACTATTCATCGCAATAGGTAAGCATAGAAATGCTAGACTTTGGAATAATTTAAAAACCAAATATTCATCAAACAGCCAAGACCTTGCGTCAGATATGACAATGAAATTTCACAAAACCGGATAAAAAATAACCAAATTTCCAACTCAGACGAAAGACGAAGAAAAATCTTCTCCGATCCGGGAAAATCACTATCTTGTGGATAGCGGAAAACGTTTACATCGCAGGGTGAATTCCAAAAGTAGTTTTATTCAATCATATCCAATTTTAGTAAAAGTTACGACAAAACAACTGCTCAACAAGAAAAAATCGGGAATTTCCCAGCATTTATAGCTTCTTTTGGGATTTCTAGACTTCCTGCAACCACCCCTTCGCCCCAGGCCAAAACCGTCCGCCAGGTAGATTTCAGGGGGAGTCCAAATCAGTTCGGCCAGATCGCTGTCTCGCAAAAAGGCAACGAATCAATTTCGTTTCGGCATCAAAACTTCATCGAGACTCTCGGCTATATTCTGAACATGCGCATCAGCACCATGCTCGCCTACCACCATCAGCCCGACAGGTGCCCCTCCCTTGACGCCAACAGGAATGGTTGCTGCCGGCCGCCCCAGATTATTGATCAGAGCGGTATTGCGCAGCACCTTGAAGTTGGCCTCGGCATAGAGTGCATCAGAGGCCAGAAGAGGCTTGACCTCAGGCGGGATGATGGCGACGGTCGGCATCAGGATGGCGTCGAAGTTCCGGGTAGCCAGATGGGTGCGCTCGATCATGTCCTTCCGCAGCGCAAGCATTTCGATATAATCGGCCGCCGATATATCGGCCGAGGCTTCCAGCCGGGAGAGGACGCGCGGGTCGATCTGCCGTCCGTGGGCTATGATGAAATCGCGATGCTTGTGAAAGGCTTCGGGCCCGGCAATGCTGCCAAGCGAAGAGATTTCCTCGAAATTGTGAAGAGCATCAATCTTGATCCGCTCAAGGCGCGCACCTGCTCTCGAGATCGTCTCGAGCGCCCGGACGAAGGCCCCCGCAACATCCATGTCGAGACCATCAAGCGCAATCGTCTCCAGAATACCGAAGCGAAGGCCACTGATCGGCCGAATGTCGGGCTCAGGCACCGGCAAGCCAGCCATGACGTGATCGAGAATGCGGCAGCAGTGCATGGACCGAGCCAGGGGCCCCACGGTGTCGAGCGTCGTCGACAGCGGAAACACGCCCTCCATCGGGTGACGGCCCGTCGTCGGCTTGAAGCCATAAAGCCGGTTGAAGGCAGCAGGAATTCGCACAGAGCCGCCCGTATCGCTGCCGATTGCAGCAACCGCCATGTTTGACGTGATCGACAGGGCGGCACCAGAGGAGGAGCCGCCCGGCACACGTCCGATATGGCGATCCCAAACATTTAGCGGCGTGCCAAAATGCGGATTGATGCCAAGGCCGGAGTAGGCAAACTCGGTCATATTGGTATGACCGAGGAAAATCGCGCCAGCGGCACGCAAACGGGCCATGACCGCCGCATCCCGTCGCGCAGGCTCTGCAACAGATGCGAGGGCCGCTGAGCCGGCGGTTGTCGGCGCCCCCTCGACATCGAACAGGTCCTTGACGGAAATAGGGATGCCTGCCAAAGCCCCCTGCGGCACGCCCATCTTGCGCATGGCATCGGATGCCGCAGCCTGAGTGATGGCAGCATTCTTGAAGGTTCTCACGAAAATCTCATCGCCGTCACCATCGTCCCGTTCAATTTCGGAAAAGGCCGAGCTGATCAGATCGACAGAGGAAATTTCCCCACTCGCCAGAGCCTTCTGGATCTGCGCAATTGTTCCGGATAGAGCCATGATCACACTCCGCTTGGTGCTCGACTGCCAATTATGTCCCTGCCCTCTTCCGTGTACATCAGAGAGTCGACGACATACGCAAATTTTCAGGGGTATCGTAGCGTCAAACAATCGGCTTGTCGCGTGTTTGACGTGTAGACTGTCACGGGACAGTGGAATTGCGGGAAAATGGCCGCGACAGTGAGGCGGGCAAAGTGGACCGCACCCACTTTGCCCCTTCAGATGTCTGCCCTACTTCTTGCGGGCTTTCACGTTCGTGACGACATTCTCAATCATGATCATGCCAGCATTGCCGCCAAGGGTCATGATGGATTCCGGATGGAACTGCACCGCCATGATGGGCTCGGACTTGTGCTCGATGGCCATGATGACCCCGTCTTCGGTATCCGCCGTGATGTCAAAATCCTTGGGCAAGGTCACCGGATCAGCGAACAGCGAGTGATAGCGGCCGACCACGACCTGCTTGGGCAGACCCTTGAAGAGACGGCCCTTCTGCAGGCGGATGCGGGACGGTTTGCCGTGCATCGGCACGCCAAGCTGGCGCAGAGAGCCGCCAAAGGCCTCAGCCAATGCCTGCAGACCAAGGCAGACACCAAAAATGGCAATGCCCCGCTCCCTTGCCTTGGCAATGGTAGCCTTGGTGTTGAAATGCTCGGGCGACCCCGGTCCCGGCGACATGACCATGAGATCAGGCTGGATCTTGTCAAACACCTCATCCGCCACAGGGGTACGCACCGTCGAAACGATGGCGCCAGTCTGGCGGAAATAGTTTGCCAGCGTATGCACGAAGCTGTCCTGATGATCGACGAGCAGGATCCGCAGGCCCTCTCCGGGCTTTTGGCTTTCTGTATTCGCAGCCAGAATCTCCGGATTGGCGGCATCGCGTACGGCTGCCCTCAGTGCCGAGGCCTTCAGTTCGGTTTCCGCCTCCTCAGCTTCCGGATCGGAATCATAGAGCAGGGTCGCACCTGCCCTCACTTCGGCAATGCCATTCTTGATACGAATGGTGCGCAATGTCAGGCCGGTATTCATGTTGCCGTCAAAGCCGATGGCCCCAATGGCCCCACCATACCATGCACGCGGAGATTTCTCATGCTTCTCGATGAAGTCCATGGCCCACAGTTTGGGCGCCCCGGTCACGGTCACGGCCCATGCATGGGACAGGAACGCATCCATGGCATCAAGACCCTCTCTCAAGCGGCCTTCGATGTGATCGACGGTGTGGATGAGACGGGAATAGAGTTCGATCTGCCGACGCCCCTTGACGCGTACAGAGCCCGGCACACAGACTCGGCTCTTGTCGTTGCGGTCGACGTCCGAACACATGGTCAGTTCGCTCTCGTCCTTCTTGGAGTTGAGCAGCTTGAGGATCTGGGCGCTGTCCTCGATAGGATCGGCTCCGCGCTTGATAGTGCCCGAAATCGGGCAGGTCTCGACCAGATCGCCGTTGCTGACCTTGACGAACATTTCCGGGCTGGCACCGATCAGATATTCCTGCTGGCCCAGGTTGATGAAAAAGCCATAGGGCGACGGGTTGATCTGCTGCAAGCGGCGGGAAATGGCGGACGGCTCGCAATTGACCGTCTCATAGAAGGTCTGGCCGGGAACGCATTCGAAAAGGTCGCCACGCTTGAAATAGTCTACGGCCTGTCTGACGATGCCTGCATACTCGCCCTTCTTGTGGTCCCCTGCCGGAGGGGTCACATCGGAGCGCTGGAACGGCTCTATCCTGGCCTCACGCTCCATACCTTCGGTGGTATTGCCTTCAAAGGCGAAGTCATAGCGATAGCGGATGGTTTCCTGGGCATAGAGATCGTTGACGATTATCTCGTCTGGCAGATAGAGAACCATGTCACGCTGGTCTTCCGGGCGCTCGAGCTGCAGCTCGATGGCGTCGAACTGGAAGGCCAGATCATAGCCGAATGCGCCGTAGAGACCGAGGGTGCTGTCCTGCCCGGACTTGAAAAGGCCCACCAGTTCGCGCACGATGGAAAAGACGCTCGGTACGCGACTACGCTCTTCCTCGGTAAAACTGCCATGCGGCTCCTTTACCTCAAGGCGAATACTGGTCTCGTCTGCGTCATAACTCTTGAGGACAAATAGATCCTTGAGCCTCTTGTGAATGGCCGGGATGAGCACCACACCGCGATCATTGAGCGCTTCGATGGTCATGGCCCTTCCGCGCGCAGTGACCACCAGAGGCGGGTTCACAAAGCCAAGCTCCCAACGGGTATAGCGCCCGGGGTACTCATAGTTGGAAGACAGGACCACACCGCGCTGGCTGTCGAGCTGCTTGAGAATATCGCTCATTGCGGTGGCAAAATCGTCCTGTCCGGACTGGCGCACCACTTCAATGCCGCCCTCGGTTATATAGTCTTCATCGGGAATAAAATCGATTTCGGCATTGCCAGGGTAAAAAACTTCTTTGCTCATTTTGTTCCTCACTGTCACGGCGCTTGCGCCCGGTTTACACCGGGCCTTCGTTCATGACCTGTTGGTTGCTCATCCCGCCTTCTCCGGGCGGGTCCTGTGCAAAGCCTGTTGGATACACAAAAGCCGCCGGAAGACCGACGGCTTGTTCCCAATTCTGTTGCACATAGTTCAGGGGTCAGCCGCCGTTATTGCGTCTGCCACCACCAACCAGAATTATGTGCAGCAAAAATAATCATGGTTCCGGTTTAGCTCATTTCCCATGCCTCGACAAGAAAAGATTGTTTCCCGCCAGCAAATGCCCCAAGAAATGCAACCCGACGAAATACAGAAAGGCACATGACTGGCCCTGCCTCTACGAAAACAGGGCCCCGAAGGGCCCTGCGATAATCGTGTCAAATGGCGCATGTCCAACGCTATCAGGCGTTGGCAACATTCTTGAGGAAGGTATCAACCTCATTGCGCAACTGATCGGTCCGCTGCGCCACATCGGAAGAGCTTCTTTCCACTTCATCAACCGACTGCGTGGTCTGGGTGATTGATGCGGACAGCTCGGACATGTTGCCGGCGACCTGCTGGGTGCCACTTGCAGCCTGAGCCACGTTGCGGCTGATTTCGTAAGTCGCACTGCCCTGTTCGTCGACAGCAAGAGAAATGGTCGAGGTGTATTCATTGACCTTTTCCATGGTGTCGGCGATGCCCTGAATGGCTGCCACAGCCTGATCCGTGGCAGACTGAATGCCCTGGATCTGGGACGCGATCTCCTCGGTTGCCTTGGAGGTCTGGTTGGCCAGTTCCTTGACTTCGGCAGCAACCACGGCAAAGCCCTTGCCATGTTCACCAGCGCGCGCAGCCTCGATGGTAGCGTTGAGCGCCAGCAGGTTCGTCTGCTCGGCAATGGCCTGAATGAGGGAAACGACGTCGCCGATCTTCTGGGCAGAATGAGACAGACCGGAAACGGTTTCCGTGGTTTCCCGCGTTGCCGCAGTGGCCTTGTGTACCACCTGCGAGGTTTCTGCAACCTGACGCTTGATCTCTTCGATCGAGGCGGACAGTTCCTCTGCTGCAGACGCCACAGTCTGGACGTTGCCGGACGCAACCTCGGAAGCCGCAGCTGAACTGCCGGCCTTGTCGGCAGTCTGGTCGGCAACTTCGGACAGGATCTTGGCTGCCCGCTGCATGTTGTGCATGTTGTCCGAAACCGTATTGAGCAGATCGGTAGACGAGTTGCGGAAACCGTCGATCAGTCGCTCGATGGCATGCTGACGATTTTCCTGATCGATATGCTCCCTTTGACTCTGCTCCTGCAGATGACGACGTTCCAGAGCGTTGCTGCGCAACACTTCAACAGACCGTGTCAGTTCACCGATTTCATCCTTGCGTTCGGCGCTCGGCAGTTCGACGTCCAGATTCTGCTGGGCGATTTCCATCACACCCTGATTGAGTTGCTGAAGCGGTGCCAGCATGCGGCGGAAGAACCACACGCCGAACCCAGCCATGATCAGAAGGCTGACAACACCCAAGATCAACAGGCTGTTGGTGAGATTGTTGGAAGGCTCCATCAGCTCGCTGTATTTCTGGTGCGTATAGACAGCCCAGTGCTTTTTGAACACATCAACCGGCACGGCAATCGCAAGAGACTTGTCGCCGTCGATTTCCACATCGCCGGTAGCAACCTGTCCGCTCTGAGCCTTGGCAACAAGCGCACTCTGCGTGCCAGTGAGCTGCGACGAGGTGTGGTTGGTGAAATCGACCTGCTCCATGGCGTCGGAAACAAGTTCCACACCGCCAGTCTTGCCCAGGCCGCTACGGTCACCAAGAATGGAAGAGAAACGGTCGGTGTTGATTTCGAGCGCGACAGCACCAAGGGTCAGGCCCCATTTGGTGGCAGGACCAACAAGATAGCCAGTGATCTTGCCATCCTTCAGGATGAAGCCCGTGAAGTTAAAACCATCGATCGGCGCTTTCGGATCCTTGATGGCAGACTGCAGGATAGGATCGACAGCCTCGACAAGCTGGGGCTGGAATGCACCATCCTGATTGATGTTCTTGGTGAACTCATCAGTCTTGAGGTAGGAATAGTACATGACGCCGGACTTGTCGAACATCATCATGTCCTTGAAGATGTCCCCTTCCAGCAACTTGCCGATTTCAGCCTGATACTTGCCATGGGCGCTGGCATAACGGTTATAGCCAGCAATCACGTCAGCAAGCTTGTAGCGCTCGGCAGCCGGGTTCGGGTTGTCCTCAAGAAAAAGTTTCCTGACCTGTGACGCGGCGTCGTCGCCCAGGGTCTTCCAACCGCTCTGCAGTTCGGTAGCAGCATTCGCTGTCGTCGTATGCGTCAACAGGGAACCCATTTTCTCCTGAATCTGCTGGAAATAGACTTCAACTGTACCGGTTTTTCCGCGGGCGGCGTTGAGAAGCGCGTTCTCAGTTAGCTTAACGGATGTTTCTCCCCCCATCCATGAAGCAACGACAACAAACATGGCAACAAGTATCGTGATAGACACAACCATGACTGCAGGAATTTTGGTCGCAAGACGCTTTGGCAGTATCTGCATGTTATTCCTTAAACCTCCGAATATCTCTTCAGAGTTTTAGTCATCAAACTTATTTATTAGTAAACCCGGGGAGTTTTAAACAATATATGCGGGGAATTTATTTTAAACACACCAAACCAAATCATAATATTAATTTATTCATATATTATCTTTTTTCAATTCGAATGCAGCTTTTGGTTTAAGGTTCCAAAAGAAAGGGAGCCCGAAGGCCCCCTCATCAGCTCACACTTGTTGGTTCCCGAGCCACTCAAGCTTCCGCAACACTTTTCAGGAACCGGTCGACTTCCCTGCGCAACTGGTCGGTCTGATTGGCAACCGACTGCGCATTGACTTCAACCTGACCGACAGACTGGGTCGTTTCGGAAACCGACATGGAAAGTTCAGACATGTTGCTGGCAACCTGAAGGGTGCCGTTGGCAGCCTGAGCGACATTCTGACTGATTTCATAAGTCGCACTGCCCTGCTCTTCCACGGCATGAGAGATGCTGGCTGTGTATTGATTGACCCGCTCCATCGTCTCGGCAATACCCTGAATGGCACTGACGGCCTGCTGCGTCGAAGCCTGAATGTCCTGGATCTGGGAACCAATCTCCTCGGTCGCCTTAGAGGTCTGGTTTGCCAGCTCCTTAACTTCGGCAGCCACGACGGCAAAGCCCTTGCCATGTTCCCCGGCGCGGGCAGCTTCGATCGTGGCGTTAAGGGCCAGCAGGTTGGTCTGCTCGGCAATTGCCTGGATCAGCGAGATAACATCCCCTATCTTCTGAGCAGCATGCGACAGGCCCGAAACGGTGTTCGTGGTGTGACGCGTGGCACTGGTTGCCTGATCGACAACAGATGAGGTTTCGCTGACCTGACGCTTGATCTCCTGAATGGAGGCCGCCAGCTCCTCTGCCGCAGAAGCAACCGTCTGGACGTTGCCCGAAGCGACTTCCGAAGCAGAAACAGAGCTACTGGCCTTTACGGCAGTCTGGTCGGCAATTTCGGAAAGAACGCCAGCCGTCCTGTACATATTGTCGACGTTGCCGGACACTTCGTTGAGCAACTGCGTGGACGAGGCCCGGAAGACGTCGATCAGATCCTCGACCACCTTCTGGCGCTTGGCCCGGTTGTTCTGTTCCTCTTCGCTCTGCTCCTGAAGGTGAAGTCGCTCAAGGGCGTTCTGCTTCAGGATTTCAACAGAATGGGTCAGTTCGCCGATTTCGTCACCGTGACTGGCATCGGGCAACTCGACATGATAGTTGCCCTGAGCGATCTGCATCACGCCACCGTTCAGTTTCTGCAATGGCGAAAGGGTCGATCGAACGAACAGCAGCCCGGCACCGCCCATCAGCACAAGCATGGCAAGGCCGGCAAGCAGCATCGTATTGGTCTGCTCACGGGATGGGGCCATCAGCTCTTCATAGCTCTGCTCGGCAACAACAACCCACTTGGTTCCAAGAACCGTCATGGGGACTGCAATGGCCAGGCTCTTTTCGCCATCAAGCATGACATCTCCAGCCGCGACAGAACCATTCAGCCCGCTCGAGGCGACGGTCGTAACCGAAGGAGACAGATCTGCCACCGTATTCTGCCCAAGGCTGATCGACTTCATGTCCGAAGACACAAGCTCGATCGAACCGGTCGTTCCCAAACCGGACGGATCGGACAGAATGTCAGCGAGCGTGTGAGTATTGACCTCAAAGGCAACAGCGCCAAGGATCTTGCCCCATTTGAGAACCGGTGCGACCATGTAGGCGGTAACGCGGCCATCGAACTCGATGAAGCCGGTAAAGCTGTCACCTGTATAAGTGGCTGCAGGATCATTCTGGGCAAGGTCAATAATCGGCTTGAGATCTGCCTTCAACTGAGAGGGCAGCGCCCCATTGTCCGCAACATTGCGCCCGAACTCGTCACCCTTGAGGTAACTGTAGTAGATATTGCCTTCCTTGTTGATGAGGATCATGTCGCGAAACAGGTCTCCCGCCAACAGGGCGCTCACGCGTTCCTGATGCTTGCCGTGGATCTTGTTGTAGTAGATTGAGCCATCATCGCCGGCAGCAAGTTTGAAGCGCTCGTTCGCCGCGTTGGGATTGTCTGTGACATAGATCTTGCGCAGCACATCGGAGGCATTTTCCTTGAGAACGCTCCAGCCGCCATTCAACTCGGTCGCGGCATCGGCAGTCGTGGTGTGCGACGCCATGTCCTGAAGCTTGCCTTCCAGCTGCCCCATATAGACAGTAATGGTGCTTGCTCGTCCCTTTGCTGCGTTCATCAACGCAGTCTCGGTCAGCTGTACCGACGTGGATTCCCCTTTCCACGTTGCCAACAGAACAAGGACCGCGACAGTTGTCGTAATGGAAGCGACCAGAATGATTGGAATTTTCAACGAAAGTCGTTTTGGTAGAATTCGCATAACGGTTCCCAGATGATTTTTGATTTTATCCAATCTTCTGCGCTGTGACGTTTCAGAATGGTAAATCCGCATCGTGAAAAGTGTAAAATTCTGCGATTGCTACTGACCTAACTTTGGGCAATTGAATAAATTTTTGCCATTTAAAACAAGCATGTGATCAGACACAAAATAAGGCGCACAAGGTGCGCCTTATTTTGGAAATACATAAATATATTCAGATAGATAGTTTTGACATCCACAAAAAGGACATCCAACCTGTCACTTTTACATCATGCGGTTGGCAATCGCGACAGCCTGGGTGCGGCGATAGCAGTTGAGCTTCTTGAGAATGAGAGAGATGTGATGCTTCACAGTCGCCTCGGTCAGACCAAGTTCATAAGCGATCTGCTTGTTCAGAAGACCATCCCGCAGATAGCGCAGGATTGTCATCTGCTTCGGTGTCAAATTGGCAAGTTTCGAGTAGAGGCCAGAGCGCTCGAGCACCTCTTCGCTCTCGACCACGATATATTCATCCGAGATACCGGATTTGATGCGCTTGGAAATGGAGCGCAATTCGGAAACAGATTGGGTCTTGTAGATCACCCAGTCAGCCCCATTCCCCAGAGCATAGTGGGCAAGGCCATCGTCGCAATGATCGCAGATCAGCACGAGGCGCGCATGTTTGTAAGATTTGCGAACGTCCGTCAGGGCGGCAGAGCCGCGGCTGCTTGTTGCATCCAGATTGAGAACCAGCAAGGTGTCTTCCCGATCGGGAGCTGCGCTGAGCAACTGTTCCAGCCCTGCGCAATCGAGCACTGGCGTGTATTCGCGTTTGATGCCCAGCATGTTCAGCAGGCACTCCGTGAAGATGGGATGCGGCTCGGCCAAGACAACTGTGCGGTATGTAACAGAGCCCTGTTCGGCTGAATGTCCCAACCCACGACGCACCTCGCCTCCAATATCGTCGAGCAGTAGCATTATCTCTCTCCCTTGTGTCGGTCCTTGAGAATTGAATCGCTTTGCCGACACCAGCCATGCTGCCAGTATGTCCGAGGGAAATCCGAAAAAGAGCTGTTTGACAGTTCGGCCTCCCTGCCAGAACACATCTTGCTCCCAAATGAGTAATATTGCCTAATCTAGACAACTTTCACTCCGAAAAAGAAATCCCAGTCACTGATTTTCTTTTCCGCCCCCCTTTGGACCCAGACCAAAGGGATTGATTTCATTGAGATTTTCCTCCGACTCCTAGCCGAAAGGCCAGTGACTGGAAGGCATTTGACTGGACATACACAAGTTTGTCAATGAAAGGCTTGATTTCATTAGGAAAATTTGCAAATGTTTTTGCAAATATTTTTTTGCAAATTGCAAAACTTGCAAAATTCCGGAGAATGACATGGCAGAAAAGCTATTTGTCGGGCCCAAGGTCAGAACGCTGCGGGAAAGCTACGACCTCACACAGGCAACCTTTGCAGAACGCATAGGAATTTCAACCTCTTATCTGAACCAGATAGAGAACAACCAGCGCCCGCTGACAGCTCCGGTCCTGTTATCCCTGAGCCATCACTTCAATCTTTCCCTCAACGACTTCGCCTCAGCAGACACAAATCGTGTCCTTGCCGACCTCAAGGAGGCTTTGGCAGAGCCGCTGTTTCGCGACACGAACCCGGGATTGCAGGAACTTAAGATGGCTGCGTCCAACTCTCCCTGGCTGGCACAGGCCTTCCTGACGCTTCATCAGGCCCACAGGCGTGCCAACGAACGCCTTATGGTAATGGATGACGCCTTGTCTGCACAGTCATACGAAGGGGCTGATCGGGCCATCTTGCCCTATGAAGAAGTGAGGGACTATTTCCATTATCACGACAACTATATCGATGAACTGGACCTTGCCGCAGAGGATCTGGCGCGCCGTCACGGCATGCAGGAAGGCAACCGTCTAAGCCAGTTCCAGTCCTATCTGGAACAGCGCCACGCCGTGCGCGTGCGATTGACGGAAAACCCGGCAAACGATCAGACCTTGCGCCGTTATGACAAGGAAAACCGCATCCTCAATCTCAACGGATCACTGGACTCCCCCTCCCTCTCCTTCCATCTGGCCCATCAGATTGCCATCATGGAATACAAGGACCTCATCGACGCCCGGGTTGCCAAGGCAAACCTGCATTCAGAAGCGGCAGAGGCTATTGCCAAACTGGGGCTTGCCAACTATTTCGCAGGAGCATTATGCCTGCCATATCAACGGTTTCTGGAGGTCGCCCGAGAGACACGGCACGACATCGACCGGATGCGTCACCATTTCGGGACGTCGCAAGAGCAGGTCTGCCATAGGCTATCTTCCATGCAGCGGCCCGGAGCACGCGGCGTCCCATTCTATTTCCTGCGCGTTGACAGGGCGGGGAATGTGACCAAGCGACATTCGGCTACGCGCTTTCAGTTCGCCCGTTTCGGCGGCGCTTGCCCGCTATGGAACGTGCACGAAGCTTTTGAGGCACCCGGCCGTTTCATGGTTCAGGTGGCGGAAATGCCTGATGGCATTCGCTATCTTTGCGTGGCAACCAGCATCACAAAGCTCGGGTCCGGCTATCACGCGCCGGTGCGCCGATACGCCATCGGGCTTGGATGCGAGTTGTCCTATGCCAGTGAAGTGATCTACTCGGATGGGCTGAACCTGAAAAGTGATGCCGGAGTCGTTGAAATCGGCGTTTCCTGCCGCATTTGCGAACGGCAAAGGTGCCATCAAAGGGCCGCCCCACCTGTCGACCGCCGCCTGTTCGTCAACCCGCATAACCGTCAGTTCGTGCCCTTTGAGCTGGTCAACAGCAACACGGACAAATAGAGGCTCCCAGTCGCTTTTCATGGACAAACCCGAATTTTTTACGAAAATTTGTCTGCGAATTTGTCAATGATTGCATTGTATTATGCATCACCTTCATGGCAGCATTGCACGAAAGTTTAATCCACAGCAATCTTGTAAAGTTTGCAAACGTACCCTTCTCAAGATCCGCGTTTGACCTATCTACGCATTAACGAAGCAAATTCGCTGTCGCAGAAGTTGTGGCGCCAACTGCACCATGTATCTAACTTGCTTTTGCAACGTGGTCGCAGTTAGGTTTGAACGCAAGCACGGTTCTTTCTGTAAAGAAGTTTTGATATGTCCCAAGAAAATAGCGTCGTAAGACTAGAAGACTACACACCCACGCCCTACTCGATTGATCGCACTTCACTGGCCATCCGGCTTGATCCGTTGAAAACGCATGTGACTGCGACCCTTTCGATTGCTCCTCGACCTGAGACGATTGCGGGGGCGACCGGTGGAGCGGCGCTGGAGTTGAGCGGCGATGAACTCACATTTGTTTCCGCGCAGCTGGACGGAAGGCCCCTTGCCCCATCCGACTATTCGGTCTCTGCCGATCGCTTTGTTCTCAATGAGCCACCACATCAGGCATTTGCATTGACGATCGAAACCCTTCTGGCACCGCAGGAAAACACCCAACTGATGGGGCTCTATCGCTCGAACGGCGCCTATTGTACGCAATGCGAGGCGGAAGGCTTCCGCCGCATCACCTATTTCTATGACCGCCCGGACGTGCTGTCGGTCTACGACGTGCGCATCGAAGCGCCTGTTGAGGTAAAGCACCTGCTTGCAAATGGCAATCGGACCGAAAGTGGCGCCATGCCGGCCCCGGAAGGCTATCCTGCCGATGAAGCTTGGCATTATGCCTGCTGGAGCGATCCATTCCCCAAACCATCCTATCTGTTTGCTCTGGTCGCTGGTGATCTCGCTTGCGCTGAAGATCATTTCACGACCCGGTCCGGCCGCGACGTGCTGCTGCATATCTATGTGGAACATGGCAAGGAAGACCGGGTGGACTATGCCATGGACTCCCTCAAGCGCTCCATGAAGTGGGACGAAGAGGTGTTCGACCGGGAATATGATCTCGACATCTTCATGATCGTTGCCGTCTCGGACTTCAACATGGGCGCCATGGAGAACAAGGGCCTCAATGTCTTCAACGACAAATATGTGCTGGCCAAGCCCGAAACGGCTACCGATACGGACTATGCCCTGATCGAGGGCGTCATCGCGCACGAATATTTCCATAACTGGACCGGCAACCGGATCACCTGCCGCGACTGGTTCCAGCTCTGCCTGAAAGAAGGCCTCACGGTCTTCCGGGATCAGGAATTCTCATCCGACATGCGCTCGCGCCCGGTCAAGCGGATTTCCGATGTGCAGCAACTGCGCGCCCGGCAGTTCCCAGAAGACAGCGGCCCCCTCGCCCATCAGGTGCGCCCGGAAGTCTATTCCGAGATCAACAACTTCTACACCTCGACCGTCTATGAAAAGGGTGCCGAGGTGTGCCGGATGCTGAAAACCATTCTTGGTGCCGAAGGCTTCAAGGCAGGCCTTGATCTCTATTTCGAGCGGTTTGATGGTCAGGCGGTGACCATCGAGGACTTCCTGAAATCATTCGAGGATGCCTGCAAGATCGATCTATCGCAGTTTGCCCTGTGGTATCGCCAGGCAGGCACGCCCAATCTCGTTGCCACCTATTCCTACGACCCTTCCCGTAAACAACTCGCTCTTTCGATCGAACAGTCATGCCCACCGACACCGGGCCAGCCGACCAAGAAGGTTATGCATATTCCGGTGCGCTTCGGTCTGGTTGGGCGCGATGGCAGCGCAGTCGGCTATTCTTCGATCCTCGATGAAGCCACCGGCGCAGTTGTGGGCGACAGCGAATGCTCCGTAATCGAGATCCGTGACCGGCAACACAAGTTCATTCTGACCGGCGTTGAAAAGGATTGCATTCCATCATTGCTGCGTGGCTTCTCCGCGCCAGTGCATCTGCGCAGCAATCTGAGCCATGATGACTATCTTTGCCTCATGAGCCACGACAGCGATCCGTTCAACCGCTGGGAAGCAGCCCAGTTCATTCTGATGGATCATCTGGTGAGCCAGACAAGAGCCATCCAGAGCGGCAGCAACGAGGCAGGTATGCTTGATGGCAGCATTCTCGAGGCCTTGAAGGCCTGTCTCATGGACGACAGTCTGGAACACGCCTTCCGTGCACAATTGCTGCAGCTGCCCATCGAGTCCGATGTGGCCAGAGAGATCGGCACCAACGTCGACCCTGATGCCATTCATCAGGCGCGGGAGGGACTGCGTCATGGATTGGCAACGGCCCTTGGGGACAGCCTGATCGAGCTTTACAAGACACTCAACGATGAAAGCAGGGAATTCCACCCAGACGCAGCCTCTGCCGGACGACGCGCCCTGCGCAACGGTCTTCTCGATCTGGCTCTGGCTCGCAAGGAACAGGCAATCGCCGATCTGGCAGTTGAGCATTATCGCAAGGCAAGCAACATGACGGATCGATTTGCGGCGCTGGCCAGCCTGACCCGCAACGAGATTCCGGCTGCGATTGACCTTCTGGAAGAATTCCACACTGAATTCACAGATGATGCACTGGTTATCGACAAGTGGCTTTCGCTGCAGGCTTCGGCACCGCAGGCCAGCACCCTTGAACGCGTCAAGGAGCTGCTGAAGCATCCATCCTTCTCGATGAGCAACCCCAACAGGGTACGCTCGCTCATCGGCGCTTTCGCAATGAACAACCAGCCCCAGTTCAATCGCAAGGATGGTCAAGGGTTTAAACTGGTCGCAGACATCATCATCGAACTCGATCGCAAGAACCCGCAGACAGCAGCGCGACTGGCCAACAATTTCCGCTCATGGAAGGCTCTCGAACCGGAGCGTCAAGCTTTTGCCAAAAAGGAGCTGCAGAGAATCGCTGCGACCGAGAATTTGTCAAAAGATGTTGCTGATATCGCTAATCGGTGCTTGCAATGACCGAAAGCACCTGAGTCTTTAACAGAATCGCGAGTCCGCGGACCTAAATTTTTGCTCGTTAACCTCTCGTTAACCAAAAAATTCTCTGCGGACTCTAGACAAATTCTTCAAGGTCGATTCAAATGATATCGACTTCGGAGATGCGGCAACCTCCGACGATATGAACAGATCAGATCAAGGAGGCGGGTATGACGCAGGCCGACATAGCCAGCGCGCCCAAACAGGCTAGATTCCGGTTATTCGGCATTGCTCCGAACAGCCATCAGCCTCATGTGTCGGGGGCCGCGCGCCTCTTGGCCGACCCCTCCTACTTCCAGCTCATGCGAGAAGAGCCATGGCTGCGACGGATCATCCCGGCTGTCATTCTCGTGTTCATCACGGTTGTCGGCGTTCTGCGGACGGACGACCTGCTTGGCGAACGCGATGCCATTGAGGCAACCACCAGTCAGGAACTCCAGCTGATTGCAGCACTGGTATCGGAACGTGTGGCAGACAGCATGGAACGCTTTGCAGCCGATAAGGCGGCTCTGGTCAAAGGCAGCGAAACGACCATCGTGGCGGACGTGAATGCCGCCGATGAGGCAGGCGAGGATTCACGGCCAACCGAAGCAGAAGTTGAATTTGCTCCGGTGTCTCCCATCCCCTCGTCCCCTTCTGCCCTGCGCCCGAGCAAGGAGCAGCTGCAGGGCTGGCTCGAGCAGTCCATGCCCTTCCTCAAGATCGCAGAGCACTATCAGGTCTACCAGACCGATGCCACCGGCATGATCATTGCGTCCATCCCCAAGGACACCAACGACATGCGCAAAACCCAGATCGACCTGCTGGGCAGAGCGCAGGCCTTCTCGGCCATTGGCGCGAGCGCCGGTGTGTTTGATGTGACAACCAAAGACAATAAATCAGCTCTGGCAACTGTTCATCATCTCGGTGGTGGCAGAGGGGCGATTACTGTTCTGGTGCCGACAGCCGAACTTTTTCAGAGCTGGCGGTCCGCCGTGGCACTCAATGCAATCATCTTTGTTGTCATGAGTGCGATCATTTTGCTGATCGTCTATGCCTTTTTCAGTCAGGGCGCGAGAGCACGCGAAGCAGACAGCATTTTCGAGGCCACGGTCCAGCGAATGGACTCCGCATTGCGCCATTCCCGTTCCGGCCTCTGGGACTGGGATCTGGCCAATGGCCACATCTACTGGTCCCCTTCCATGTTCGAATTGCTTGGCATGGAAAAGCGCGACGATCTGCTCAACTTTGCCACCATCAACGCCCGCATGCATCCGGACGACGGCAATCTGCATCAACATGTTCAGGAGCTTTTGTCTTCGGAGCAATCGATGATGGATCGTCGCTTCCGCATGCGTCACGAAGCGGGACACTGGGTATGGATCCAGATCCGCGCCGAACTGACCATGTCGCCCAAAGACCGCTTGCATCTGATGGGTGTCGTGATGGATGTGACCAAACAGATCCAGCAGGCTGAAATCGACATGCTCGCCGATATCCGTTTACGCGACGCAGTCGATACCATTTCGGAAGCCTTTGTCCTGTGGGACAAGGAAAGCAGGCTCGTGCTATGCAACAGGCCATACCGGACCCTGCACAACCTGCCAGATGATGAAGATATCATCGGCCTGAGCTACAACGAGGTCATGGATCGTGGCCAGCCACATGTCGTTGCCATTGAAGACGACAGCACCATTGACGATAGCGAGATGCTTCTTGATCGCGTCAACACAACGCCAAAAGCCGCCCGCAGCTACAAGGTTCGACTCGCTGATGGTCGTTGGCTGCAGATCAGCGAACGTCGCACGAGAGATGGCGGCTTCGTTTCGGTCGGTACGGATATTTCCAACCTGAAGCTTCAGGAACAACGCCTGCTCGAAAGCGAACAGCAACTGATTTCCTCTGTCTCGGATCTGCGAAAATCACGACAGACCCTCGAGATGCAGGCACAGCAATTGGTGGTGCTGACCGAACAATATGCCAAGGAAAAGGAAAATGCCCAGATCGCCAACCGGGCAAAATCGCAGTTTCTGGCCAATATATCGCATGAGCTGCGCACCCCGCTCAATGCCATCATCGGCTTCTCCGAAGTCATGAAGCAGGAGATTTTCGGTGAGCATTCAACGCAGAAATACAAGGACTATTCCAAGGACATACATTCAAGCGGGTCCTATCTTCTTGGGCTAATTGACGACATTCTCAACATGTCGCGCCTTGAAGATGGAGAAGTCGATCTCAGTCCAAAAGAGCTGGATCTCACAACCATGATACGGGAAACCTTCAGCAACTCCATCGAAAAGCAGGCTCTGGAGCATAATCTGACCGTGAAGGACGAACTGCCAGAGAGCCTGACCGTCTATGCCGATCCGCATCTTGTTGACCAGATCATCTTCAATCTTCTGGATAACGCAGTAAAATTCACCCCGGAAGGTGGACAGATTGCCTTCAGGGGAGAAACTCGTGACGGCTACTGCCATCTGACGATTTCGGATACGGGCGTGGGCATTCCGCAAGACGCAATCAATCGGCTGGGGCGGCCATTCGAACAGGTTCAGAACCAGTTCACTAAAAGCCACAGCGGCTCAGGGCTTGGCCTTTCGATCACGAGAACCATCGTTTGCCTGTCCGGTGGCACCATGAAGATCCGCTCGCGCATCGGTCAGGGAACGCGAATCACCATCTGCCTGCCCTCGAAAGTCAAAGGCACCTCGCCAGAAATCGAAGCCATCATGCACGGGGCAACACCAGTTCCATTAAGCGCCTCGACACACTGACCGAGCGCCCAATGGAACCATGCGCCGGTCATGCCAGCCTTTATGTGAGGCATGTGAACCATCGTCAGGCCCAATGTCTACCTTGGGTCTTTCGTTTTGACACGAGCTTTAATGGAGCAGCAGCCGCCTATTGGCTGTCCGCCTTTTCCTCCACAGGGCCCATCAGCCGGACAAAGCAGGCACGTGCTTCGCCTTGATACTCCCGCAGCTTTTCTTCAAGGCTACGCATATCTATCTCTTCCGATGCTCGGACAACCACGTCCTTGAGCGCTCCGGCAGCCTTGGAGGGGTCAAAATTCTCGGACAGGCAAACGCGTAGGATCTGGGTGACATCGTGATAAAGACGGATTGTGGGAAGCAGGATTTCCGCCTCTGACTTGCCGACCAACCCACGATCCACGCACAAGCGAAGGCTCTGTGCGGTGTTGGTATGGAGGATCTCCGGGTGCGCGTGAGCATGGATCAACTGAAGGCCCTGTGCCACGAATTCAACATCGACGAGACCACCAGGGACCTGCTTGATGTTCCAGATATCCGCGGTGCCCTTCTCTTTTTCGATGCGAGCCCGCATCTGGGCAATGTCGCTACGGATGCTGTCCTCATCTCTTTGCCGAGACAGAATGGAGACGATCTCTGCTCGCACCTTCTTGCAGAAGGCATCGTCACCAGCAACGATGCGCGCGCGGGTGAGAGCCATGTGTTCCCATGTCCAGGCATCCGATGCGTGATAGCTGCAAAAAGAGCTGAATGAGGTAGCCAGAGGGCCAGAATTGCCCGACGGACGGAGACGGAAGTCCACCTCGTAAAGGTCGCCCTCGGCAGTCGGTGCCGACAGGGCGGTAATCAATCTCTGGGTGAGGCGCGCATAATATTGGCTTGGCGCCAACGGCTTCTTGCCGTCCGAGAATTTCGCTTCCTTGTCATGATCGTAGATCAACATCAGATCAAGATCCGAGGAAGCCGTCATTTCACGACCACCAAGCTTGCCCATGGCGATGACGGCAACCTCACCACCCGGCATCTTGCCGTGGCGTTCTTCCAGTTCCCGCAACGCCCGCTCCAACAGATGCCTGATGATTACACCTGCTAGCATGGCGTAGGCAGCACCGGCCTGTGATGCCGAGATGATACCCATAAGAACGCGAACACCGATGAGGAACATCTGCTCTTGCCCGAAAATGCGGGCACCGTCCAGCGTGTCTTCAAAGCAAGTTGCTTCAGTGAGAGCCTTTTCAAGCTGGGCATCCAGATGATCGCGCTCAAGAATGTCACCGAGGAATGCCGGGTCCAGCAAGGCATCAATCACCCTGGGGCGCCGCCCCATGGTGCGGGCCAGTCGCGGCGCGGCTCCCAGAATAATGATGAGAGTGGCGAACAGATGCGGATTGTTGCGCAGCAGGGAGAAGACCTGCACCCCTGAGGGCAGAGCCTTCAGGAAGGCGTGGAAGGACAGAAAGGAACTGTCCGGATTGTCCGTGTTGCCCAATGCGGCCAACAGATCAGGAGTGAATTCGGTCAGCCGCTCCCGGGCCTTGGCGGACCGCATGGCCGGATAGCGACCAAAATGCCAGCTCCGGACCGTGTTGATCACTTCCTTGGGATTCTGGAAGCCCATGGTGGTCAGGGTCTCGATGGTACTTGGGTCGTAGTCTTCGCCGGTGAAAACGAGATTGCCCCCCCCTTCCGCACCCAAGGCTTGCTCTTCCTTGAAAAGATTGGCGTAGTGCCCTTGTACGCACTCCAGTGTATTGCGCAAGTCACGCTTGAATGCGTCGGCCGACGCGTAGCCCATCATGCGCCCGATTTCCGCAACACCTTCATCGCTCTGAGGCATCATGTGGGTCTGCTCGTCGCGCTGCATCTGGATTCGATGTTCAACCTTGCGCAGGAACTCATATGCCGCACTCAGCTCATCTCTGGCCCGATCGGTAATCCATGTAAGCTTGACCAGTTCAGCCAGCATGGGAATGGTCTCCCGACCGCGCAGTGCCGGATTGCGTCCGCCGGCAATCAACTGCTGGGTCTGAACAAAAAACTCGATCTCCCGAATGCCCCCGCGCCCGAGCTTTACATTGTGCCCGTTGATGGCAACAGCCCCATGCCCCTTGTGGGCGTGGATCTGGCGCTTGATCGAATGTACATCGGCAAGAGCGGCATAGTCGAAATATTTCCGCCAAATGAACGGGACGATTTCCTGCAGGAAGGCTTCACCAGCAGCAATATCCCCGGCGCACGGGCGCGCTTTGATCAGCGCGGCGCGTTCCCAGTTCTGCCCCATGCTCTCATAATACTGCAAGGCAGCAAGGATCGAGACAGCTGGCGGCGTCGATCCCGGGTCCGGCCGCAGACGCAGATCCGTACGGAAGACATAGCCATCTGCAGTCCGCTCCTGCATGATCTTGACCAGTTGCCGCGTGAAACGAACATAGGTGCGGTTCATTTCATAGGGATCATCGCAACAGCCATTTGTTGAATCGTAAAGGATGATAAGATCGATATCGGAGGAATAGTTGAGCTCCCCGGCGCCATGCTTTCCCATGGCCAGCGCCACGTAGCCGCATTCCCTTTCCGGGTCTTCGGGATGGGGCAAGGTCACCTTGCCGCGTCGATGATAGTCATTCAGGACAAAGCGCAAGGCACCGCGCAGGGTCGCATCGGCTATGAGAGTCAAGGCGTTGGTGACCTGCCGGACAGACCACAATCCGCCAAGATCAGCCAAAGCGATGGTGAGCGCTGCGTCTTGTTTGATGAGGCGCAAATGGCGCATGATCGCCGCTTCGGTCTCTTCACTCTGCCCGATTGCCTTGCTCGCCAGAGCCTCGACGCGCTGTTGCGGGTCTTCACCCAGTATCTCTGACAGACGTTCCGGCTTTTGCACCATCAGATCACGCAAGTAGGAAGACGTGCCGCAGATGCCTGCCAAGACGCCTTTGAGGGTTCCGTGAGACAGCGCGGCATCGAGGCGCGCCAGCGTTGCTCCCGCAGCCTCATCACGTGCGCGCAAAGCTTGGATACTTTCCGCCAGGCTCTCCAGTTGTTTATCAACTGAGCCTTCTGAAGGTAGCGGTTTGGCATCCAGCCAAAAGCGGTCGACTGCTCCCTTGTTGTCTGACGCACTCATCCTCTTCCCCCCTCTTGAACACCTTACTGAACGATTCTGCCGCACAGAGCGACGTGTCGGTTTTACACCGCTTTCACGCGCAATCAAACCGATAGCAGACAGACCTCACGACAGTGTTAATCGGCAAACACGACCCCTACGGATCAAGCAGCTTGGCATCCACTATTGGATCTCTCTTCTCCCGCTCTCCCCTGGCTTCGGGAGCTGGCGGAAAATGAATGGAAAAGACCAAACCCGGCTCATTGTCTCCCAGTTCAATGCGAGCATCATGCAGGCAGGCGACGGCGTTTACCAGACTGAGACCGAGTCCTGATCCGGGCTGGCTGCGGCTCTTGTCAAGTCGAACGAACCGCTGAAGTACGCGGGCGCGATCTTCCTTGGCAATACCCTGCCCATTATCAGAAACAGTCAGAGTGATGGGCCATGCCTCGCTCCCGTCTCCCGTGGCTTTGGCGCCTCCACTGTGACAGACCGAAACATGGATACGGGGAACATCTGGAAGGGCGGTCTCGCCATTGGCCACGCTGCTCTCTCTCTGCTCGGCAACATGACGAACCGCATATTTGAGCGCATTGTCGATGAGGTTGGCCACTGCCTGACTGATCAGTTCCCGATTGCCATTGATGACAAAGCCAGGACCGGCATCCCATGTGAGAAGAGCACCTTCATCTTCAGCGACCGGTTCATAGAGTTCGGCCATGTCTGCCGCGACAGCGCCGATATCCAGTGGCGCCTTTTCGATCTGTGTGGATTTGGCCTCAACCCGGGCAATTCGCAGCAGCGCGTCAAACGTGCGGATGAGCGTGTCAGATTCTTCAAGGGTCTGTTCCAGCGCTTCGCGATACTTGTCCGCATCTCCACTCTCGGACGCGAGTGTCACCTCGACGCGGTTCCTTAGCCGCGTCAGCGGCGTCTTAAGGTCGTGGGCAATGTTGTCGGAGACTTCCTTGAGCCCTTTCATCAGCAGCTCGATGCGCGACAACATGGTGTTGAGATTTTCAGAAAGACGGTCGAATTCATCGCCGGCCTGTGTCACGGGCAATCTTTCATCGAGCTGCCCGCGCATGATGTTGCTGGAGGCCTGGGCAATCACGTCGATGCGCTTGAGCACCTTGCGAGATACGAACATCCAGGAGAGAAGAGCCAGCACGATCATAAGAATTGCCGAAACGATGAATGCCTGCTCGACAACCTTGCGAAAGATCTCGCGTTCACCGACGTCGCGACCAACGAGCAGGCGATAGCCGCCGAACATCTCGTAGACGCTAACCACCGCGTTATACTCCTTACGCTCGGTTTCTCCCAGACGCTGATAGGAAACGGTCTGTTCCAGCGCTCCGCGTTCATCGAGCACCCACTTGGGCAGAGCAGCGACGTTCCCAGCGACATAGTGCCCTGCGTTGTCTGTAACCAGATAGAGGCTGGCGCCAGGACGACGTGATCGCTCTTCGATCACCTTAACCAGTCCGGGCATACCGCCGGACCGGTATTGTTCAACGAGCCCCCTCACCTCAACCTCGATGGTCGAGTTGAGTTGCCGGGTCATTAGCAATTGGGTATTGAGGGAAATATAGACGATCAGGAAAATCGCGAAGATGGAGAAGATGATCAAGTAGATGGCACTCAGCTTGAAAGCTGTCGTCCGCATAGTCTTGTTGATCGATCCTAGCGACATTCGAAATCCTGAGGCTATCGGCACTTCCATGGCCGCTGATTGATGGTTTCAATCCGGGCAGAGCCGATTGAAAACCGTCTAGTCCGGCACGCGCAAACTGTAACCTGAACCACGCACTGTCTGTAGCAGTGCGGGTTCGAACCCCTTGTCGATCTTGGACCGAAGGCGCGAGATGTGCACGTCGATGACGTTGGTCTGCGGGTCAAAATGATAGTCCCAGACATTTTCGAGCAGCATGGTGCGGGTTACAACCTGACCGGCATTCTTCATGAGATATTCAAGCAAGCGGAATTCTCGCGGCTGCAGCAGGATGGTTTCCCCTGCCCGTTTGACACTGTGTGACAGGCGATCAAGTTCCAGATCCGCAACACGATAGACTGTCTCGACCTCGCCAGGGTTGCGCCGGCGTGCCATGACCTCAATGCGGGCCAACAGTTCCGTGAAAGCGTAGGGTTTGGTCAGATAGTCATCACCGCCAGCCCGCAGGCCGGTTACGCGGTCATCCACTTCACCCAGAGCAGAAAGGATAAGGACCGGCGTCTCATCGCTTTCCCTGCGTCTTTGCTCGATGATCGACAAGCCATCGCGCTTTGGCAGCATGCGATCGACGATCATAACGTCGTAGCCACTCTGAGAGGCCATTGTGTAGCCCAGATCGCCATCGGCTGCATGTTCGCAGTGATGTCCGGCTTCCTTGAGACCCTTGGCCAGATAGGCCGCAGCCTCAATATCGTCTTCGATGATCAGGATACGCATAATGTGCCTCTTTGCTTTTGGCCACCTCACCACACGGTCAGATGCGGCTTTGTCCATCGACATGGGCCGGAGGCTGCCTCGAGAGATTGGTCTAGAGGATTATAGCGGTCTTTGCCATTCAGCAAAGGTCGTTTTGGGGGAAAAGTCCGTAAAACCACAGGCTTGCGGTAAAGTTTGGAGGAAGGGGGAGCTGAGCCACCTCTTCCTCCCGGTCTGGAAAAAAGGGTATGAGCCCTATTTCTTAAGCGGCAGCCCAACAAAGCGGATACCCGCGTCGGTCTTGATCCGCATCAGAATGGTCTTGCGACCATTGTCCTTGGCAGCCGCGATTTCCTTTTGGACATCTGCAACGCTTGTAACCTGCTTGCCTCCAACCGACTGAATGATGTCCCCACGCGAAAGACCCTTGTCGGCAGCCACGCTATCGGCTTCCACTCTGGCAACCACCAGGCCTTCATCGCTTGACTGCAATGTCATTCCGAACTCGGAAAGATCGGCAGGAGCGGCAGGCTGCTGGCTGTCAGAGCCGTTGCTGCCACTGGAGGCAACCTCTTCCGGATAGGTGCCAAGATGAACAGTCAGTTTGATTTCCTTGCTGTCGCGCCAAATGGTCAGTTCGACATCTGAGTTCGGATCGGCACGACCAATGTGGCGAGCCAGTTCGCGGGTGTTCTTGACTTCATCTCCATCCACGGCAAGGATCACGTCGCCGACCTGCACACCGGCCTTGAAGGCAGGCGCCGTTTCGTCGGTACTGGTAACCATCGCACCCTTGGCTTCGGCCAGCCCAAGGCTATCGGCAATATCGTCCGTGACGTTCTGGATATGAACGCCGAGCCAGCCGCGTTGCACCTTGCCACCATGTTGCAGGTCGTTGATCACATCCTTGGCAACCTCTGCCGGGATTGCGAATGCAATGCCCACGTTGCCGCCGGATGGAGAATAGATCGCCGTGTTGATGCCGATCACTTCACCCTTGAGGTTAAAGGTCGGACCACCTGAGTTGCCCTTGTTTACTGCAGCGTCGATCTGAATGAAGCTTTCATAGTTCTTGGCACTGATGTCACGGCCATCGGCTGAGATGATACCGGCAGTTACAGTGCCACCAAGGCCGAACGGGTTGCCCACGGCCAGAACCCAGGAGCCAACGGCAGGCAGTGTGTCGGCAAATTTTACATATTGATACTTGCGATCAGGCTTGCGGACCTTCAAAAGAGCAAGGTCGGATTTTTCGTCAGACCCGACGAGATCCGCATCCAGCTTGGTGCCATCATCCATCACGAGAGCAAACTCTACACCCTTGTCGACCACATGATGGTTGGTTACGACATAGCCGTCGTCAGAGATGAAGAAGCCGGAACCCTGTGCCTGAGCATAGTGTGGCACAGCCTTTTTCTGCTTTTGATCGCCCTGATCATTCTGATCGTTCTGATCGCCGAAACGGCGGAAGAAACGGTTGAATGGATGATCCTCTGGCAGATCGCGGAACTCGGGAAAGCCGGGAATGGTGAAATTCTGGATCGTTTGCGGTTCGATTTCCGTCTTCACCTGAACAGAAACCACAGCCGGTTTCACAGCTTTGACAACATTGGTAAAGTCTACTGGCTGTGCCGGGGCAGTCACTTCGACAGCTTCTGCTCTTGCTGCGGGTTGTCCGGTGATCAGGGTCGGGACAGTCGCCCCAGCCACAACGCCCAGGCACAAGGCGGACGCCAGCAACGTTGTCTTTACCGAGACGTTTTTCAACTTGGATATGGTCATCAAGGGTCTCCGCTCATTTTCAGATCTGGCTGCCTTGAGGCTCAGGCCAGACTATTCCAATAAATGTCCGATGCGACGAAGGCTCAACGCGCCTACCGCCTGCTTTCGCAAGGGCCGCGCGCTATGCGCTTCGTTGTGATGAATATTTTATATGGGACAAAATTGGCCATATGCGAGCGGATAGAATTAAAGATGCGTAATGTTAAGTAAGAACCTTTTATCAATTATTTTCAGATACTTAATTGAATTTCCCAAGACAATAGCTGCAAATTGGCTTCAAGAAAATTTGATGGCCTTACAAATTTCGGCACGCTTTTGCCACAATCCTTAACAGAGAGCGATGATCGATCCACTATTGAAAGCGCTTTTGCGCTTCCAGAGTGAGGCCGATTCCCACCGAACCAAAGGCATCTCCCTCGATTATAGTCGCATGTGGTGCCATCGATGTAAGGCTCTCGCGGATATAGGGAACCTTGGTCGACCCCCCCGTCAAGAAGACTGCCGTAATCTCTTCGCCAGACAAACCTGCCTCGTTGAGAGCTTCCGCGATCGTAAGTCTGATACGCCTTGTGCCATCTTCCAGAGCATCGATAAGATCATCTCGCGTCATGATCGCAGCAAGCCCCTTCTCGACGAAAGACAGCGACAACTCGGTGCGCTCCTGATCGGAAAGGATCACCTTGCTATTTTCAACGGACAACGCCAGCTTGTGCCCCTCGCGCAAATCCAGAAGATGCATCAGCCGATCGAGCAAATGCGGTTCCTTGGCTTCCTTGCGCAAATAACGCAGCTCGCTATGAGTCTTGTGATCGTAGAGGAAGTTGATTTTCTGCCAGGTTGCCAGGTCATGATAATAACCGACAGGCATTAAGCGCCCTTCCTTGAGCATCTCGCTGCGATACCCCATCAACGGCATGACTCGAGCAAGAGAAAGCCAGCGATCGAAGTCCGTACCACCGATATGAATACCGGTATTGGCAAGGATCTGATCACGCGAATTTCCTGCGTGTGGCATATGGTTCGCTGGCGCGACCTTGAGGATGGTAAAGTCCGAAGTACCGCCGCCGATATCAATGATAAGGGCGATTTCCTCCCGGGACGCCTGCTGCTGAAAATCTCGGGCTGCGGCAACCGGTTCATACTCGAACTCGACATCCTTGAACCCAAGATCCCCTGCGATCGAACGCATGGTCTCTTCAGCCTCCCTGTCGGCTTCGGGATTGTTGTCCACGAAGAAGACGGGTCGACCGAGGACAACCTTTGTCAGTTCCTTTTGCAGTTGGGATTCAGCCGTGGACTTCATGTGGCGCAGAAAGGCTCCCAGCACGGCAGTGAAGGGCTTGCGCTCGCTTCCAACCATCGTAAATTCCTGCATGGTCGACGTACCCAAAATGGATTTGAGCGCACGCATCATGCGCCCTTCCCCACCTTCAAGATAGGTGTCGATAGCATCCCGGCCGAAATGGATCCCATGATCTTCAAAATCGAAGAATAGCGCGGAAGGGATGGTTACCTCGTCGCCTTCCAGAGCGACCAACTCAGGCTTTCCGTTGTTCATCAGTCCGAGGGTCGAATTCGAGGTTCCAAAATCAAGACCACAACAAACCTGCTCAGACATAGTCCAATCCTTCCAGCATTTCCGCACAAACAAACAGGCACCCGAGGATCATCACCGGGTGCCGGAACAGGCGGAATTAGCATGAAGGCAAAAATATTGAAAGGGTGATATCCACCAAATTTCCGGACACAAGACGCTTATGGCAAGATCTCTGGTTTTGATCGTTTCTTTCAAGCTGTGGAGGCCACTTTTCCCTCGGGAAAATCCTCAGGTCTTGTCATCATCAGACAGGATGAGATCCAAACGATCCTGTTCTTCCTTGGAAAGATGCATCTGGCCACTTGCCTCGGCCTTTTGCGCCAGCACCCTGTTCCTCCGATAGAACAGAAAAACGGACATCCCGCCCAGCAAAAGAACGAGCGGACCGAAGGCCCAAAGCATCAGGTTCTTGGACGAAAACGTTGGTTTGAGCAACACGAACTCACCATAGCGATCAACAAGGAAGTCTTTCACTTCCTGATTGCTGTCGCCGCTGGTAAGCCGTTCTCGCACCAAGACACGCAAATCATGCGCCAGCGGAGCGTCGGAATCATCAATCGACTGGTTTTGGCAAACCAGACACCGCAGGCCTTCCGAAATTTCACGGGCCCTAGCTTCCAGACCGGCATCCTTCAGCATCTCATCGGGCTTTACGGCGAAGGCCGGCCCTGAGATAAGTTGCACGGAAACAATCAGCAAAAGGGCTGCAATCAGCTTCGTTGCGGAACGGAGGACACTTCGCCAGTAACGCTGAATTGCCATCATCATATACTTCCCTGTTCTCGGCTCAACAAAATCATCACGCCGTTCCAGCGGCTTCCTTGGCGCGCCCCTTCCGGGCTGGTGCACCAATCCTCAGTCGACGATCCGACAGCGAAAAACATCCGCCGGCAAACATCACCACACAGCCAAGCCAGATGAACGTCACCCATGGCTTGTAATAGATCCGGACGCCGATGCCATCGTCATCTTGCTTGTCGCCCAATGAAACATATAGCTGGGTAACGCCGCCAATTGTGTAAATGGCAGTTTCGGTTGTTGGCATGTTGCGTGACGTGTAGATTCGTTTGGCAGGATGGAGTTCAGCGACCTCCTTGCCATTTTTTGTAACTTTGAAGGTGCCGATAAGATCCACATAGTTGAACGCAGAATGCTCACGGAACCCGCCCAGCTCAAAGTTGTAACCAGAGACCGAAGCCTGATCGCCCGGTTTCATCACCAGGATGGTTTCAGACTGATAGGCGCTCGCCACAATGAGGCCGAGCAGTGTCATGCCAAGGCCAAAATGGCCAAGAGCTGCGCCGAATACGGTACGGGGCAATCCAACAAGGCGGGAAATCGAAGTCGCAATCGGAAGCTTGAAAAGACCGATGCGGAGAGTGATTTCGGCGAGGGCACCGACCAAGATCCAGACAGCAAGACCGATACCAAGCGGTGCTATCGCACGACCACCATCGATCAGTGCATAGCAAAGGACAGTAACAAAGATCGCCGCACCCAAAGCAACAAAAAGACGCTGGAACGCAGCAAAAAGATCACCTCTCTTCCAGGCAAGGAGCGGTCCAATCGGCACGGCAACAAGCAGAGGTATCATCATAGGACCAAATGTTGCGTTGAAGAAGGGAGCACCAACTGAAATCTTGGCCCCGGTGATTGCTTCAAGCGCCAGAGGATAAAGTGTTCCGATCAGAACAGCTGCTGCCGAGGCTGACAGGAAGAGGTTGTTGAAGACCAGAGAGCCTTCGCGTGAAATAGGAGAGAAAATGCCACCCTGCTTCAGCATTGGAGCTCGCCACGCGAACAGGGAAAGGCCTCCCCCGATGAAGGCAATCAGCAAGGCCAAAATAAAGACACCGCGAGACGGATCGGTCGCAAAGGCGTGCACGGATGTCAGCACACCGGATCGCACGAGGAAGGTTCCGAGCAGAGACAACGAGAAAGTCAGAATGGATAGAAGAATGGTCCAGACCTTCAGCGCCCCTCGCTTCTCCATGACAATAGCCGAATGAAGAAGGGCTGTACCGCACAGCCACGGCATGAAGGAAGCATTCTCTACAGGATCCCAAAACCAGTAGCCGCCCCAACCAAGCTCGTAATAAGCCCAATAGGACCCCATGGCGATACCAAGAGTTAGGAGCCCCCAGGCTGTCAGCACCCAAGGCCTGACAAAGCGCGCCCAAGCAGCATCAATCCGGCCTTCGAGCAGCGCGGCTATGGAAAAGGAGAAGGCGATCGAAAAACCGACATAACCAAGATAGAGCAGCGGCGGATGGATCGCGAGACCAATGTCCTGCAAGATCGGGTTGAGATCGCGTCCTTCAATCGGCGCATTGGCAATGCGATGAAACGGATTGGAGGTAAGGAGCACGAACAGCAGGAAAGCAGAGGTTATCCATCCCTGAACGGCCAGCGTGTTCGCCTTGAGTTTTGGAGGCAGATTGCGACCGAATGCCCCGACAAGGGCACTGAATATCGCCAGAATGAAGACCCAAAGCAGCATGGAGCCTTCGTGGTTGCCCCAAACTGACGTGAACTTGAAAAGAAGTGGCATCTGCGAGTGACTGTTTTCCCAGACATTCTGCACGGAAAAGTCCGAAGTCACGTAAGCGTTGGTTAACGCAGCAAAGGCAAGGCCGATGAACAGAAATTGCAAAATCGCGATTGGACTCGCCACAGCCATCAGACGGTTGTCATCGGTCTGTGCACCCCAGATAGGGACGACGGACTGTATCAACGCCAAGGCAAGGGCCAAAACAAGCATGAAATGCCCCAATTCGATGATCATTGACAATCTCCCGATTTAGTTTGCTCACCGCATCCGCAAGCGAATTTTTTCAATTTCTAGTTCTCAGAGGCTCAATCGCAAAGTGCGATTCCAACGCCTCAGTTTGCTTGAGGCTTGCCATAACTGTCCTGCCAGTGCCCCTGCTCCTTCAGAGCATCAGCCACTTCGCGAGGCATGTAATTCTCGTCATGCTTGGCAAGCACCGTATCTGCCGTGAATGAGCCATCAGCATTGAGAGACCCTTCGGTCACTACACCCTGCCCTTCCCGGAAGAGGTCTGGCAGAATGCCAGCATAGGCGACCTTGATTTCGGCCCCGCCGTCAGTGACAACAAAGGTCACATGAGCATTGTCCGCTCGAACCACAGACTCGTTCATGACCAAGCCTCCCAAGCGAATGCGCTGTCCCGGTTCAACGCCCTTTTCCGCAATTTCCGAAGGGCTCATAAAAAAGGTGATCTGATTTTGCAAGGCAAACAAAATCAGTCCGACGGCAGCGAAGAGGACAGCACCGGCAGCCCCGATCAACATCATCCTTTTTTGTTTTCTCGACATGAACAGATCCTTCTTGATGTTGCCTGAGGGGAAGAGATTTGATTTGCCAGCACCCTGTTCTGGATGCATGGAAACTATTGCGTTATGGAGACCCCAAGCGACCGCGCAGCGGCCTTGACTTTCTCCATACCTTCAACGTCGGACTGAAGGGCATCCAGAGCACGGGTCACCGTCTTTGCAGCCATATCCGGCCTGTTCAGAACCAGCTCGGCGCGAATCAGGCGAACCCATTCGTCCGGCGTGCCGCCAGCAGAATTCAGACGCTCCGCCAGATTGGAGACCATGCCTTCGATCATCTGCTGTCTTTCTTCCGCGGTCATCTCGGCAGCATTCTGAACATCCTCTTTCGAAGGATTGGCCAACCCTCCGCTGGCCGCAGCAGAAGAAGCATTGCCTCCGTTTCCTTCTGCCGGTGAGGCAAGTCGCTTTTCAAGCGCTGCAATCTGGTTCTTGGCAAACGGTATCCACGGAGCATCCTCTGCAGAATCGTCAACCAGTTCCTGCCATTTCTTAATGGCTTCCTGCTCCTGCCCCTCCTGCCCGAGTGCTATTGCCAGAAAGAAACGAGGCTTTGGAGCTTTCGCGTCCAACAGGTTGGCCCGCTGGAACAGCTCTTGCGCTTCCGCTTTGACGACACCTGCATCTTGTATCACGAGAACTTCGCCCAAGTCAGACAGGGCCCCAACGCTTTCTCCTTCTAGCCGCAGGATATTTCGATAAGCGACGATAGCATCTTCCGTGCGTCGCATGCGGGCATAAACAGGAGCAAGCCTTTTCCAGCCCAACAGATCATCTGGATGGTTGGCCAGCTTGCGCTCGGCAGACGCTACCAGCTCTGTAAGACTTTGCTGCTCAGGCGGCTTAGACAGACGGGCCTGCAATGGCTGGCTCTGCAGATCTGGAGAGCCCAACGCAAAATAGAGGCCCGAAGAGAGCAACGGTATCAATAGAACAATTGCGACGACAGCAAGTTTGAGATTGGACGGCCCAGCCTCATCAATCGACGATGACGCATCGCTATTCGAATGCGCACCACGGGCCTCCTTGTCGAGCGCATCCTGCGCTCCGATCAAACGACGAGCAACCTCTGCTCGCGCAGCATCGGCCTCAGCTCTGTCGATCAGCCCACGCTCGACATCACCGTCTATTTCCTTCAGCTGAGACTTGTAGATCGTCAGATCATAGGCGTTTGCACTCTCAATCTTGCGTTCTTTTCGCAACAGAGGATAGATCGCAACCGCCATGGTCGCGAGGGTCAATACGACAGCAATTGTCCAAAACATACAGGTCCAACTCTCACACTAGTCCAACCTGCAGCATTTCTTATTTGGCCCAGAAGTCAAATTAACACATGTTCATCTAACCATAGGATGAGGGAAAAGCAGGGTGAGCCAACATCTTAAGCGAGCCAATGGACAAGCCGCAGAACGACCAGAGACTCCACCTGAAGAAATAGTGGAATTGGCTTAACTGGCCTCGGCGACCTGCAGTTCCTTAACCGATGCGGCGGCATTCAGTTGTCTCTTGAAGACATTTGCATAGTCTTCATCGTAGACATTCCTCGCCAGGTCGACCGCTGCGGAATGAAGCCTCGTTATTGTCTCACTCCGGCTACCTGCCGATTGCCTTGTTCTCTCAACAAGTGACGTGGTGAGAATTTCGAATGTCTGGTCAAGTTCCTTGCGGGCGTCACTGATAGGACCATTAATGGCCAAGCAATCCTTTGCCAACTCGGCCTGATGGAAGACCTTTGCTGCCCTGATCGCGTCGGACAAAAGATCTGCATCCACAGATTCCTCTTCCGCATTCTTCGGTGCCCGCAATGCCCTGCGTACCAATCCAGGAACAGCCTCGATATCCTTTTTCAGAAGAGAGGACATTTTCTTCTTCATGTCCGTCAGCGTTTTGCCCCAGGCGCTTTGTGCGGTCAACTCGAGTTCAACCGATACAGCCTTCGCAAGCTTGGTCCATAGAGAAAGATATTTCAGAGCTTCATCAAGGCCGGAATGCTCTTGCAGGTTGGCGTCAACCAACGCTGTCAGAGCATTCATATCCGCGAAGACCTGATGAACTGCTGGCGCATATACCGTAGCGGCGACTTGAACAGCGTCATCCGACCCTGAAAGCTTGGTGGCCAACTGAAGTTTTTGACGCGGTGATGCAAGCTTTCTTGACAGCGCCGAGACAAGCCATGATGTACGCAGCGGTGCCTGCTGGATATAGCGGGAGATAAGCTTATAGGCCTCTTCTCCTTCCGGACTGGTCCAGGAATCGATTTCAGCACTCAATCGACCGAGCACAGGCTTTAGAGGCATCAGGCGCTCTGAACTGATCAGAACGTCCAGAAGATCCTTGTATACGATCTCGCCACCCAACTGGTTGGCGAGCTTCTGTTCGCCGGCCAATTCTCGAGAAATCAGCTTGAGCTTCTTCCTGATGGAAGCGACTAGCTCCGCGCAAAGCGCAGACGAGTGACCGGAGATTTCCGGCTTTTCCATCGTGCTGCAATCCATTTGCAGCTTTTCAGTTTGCTCGGGCGTAGCAATGTCCCTCTTGATCCAGCTCCAAATAGCTTCAAAGGATGATGGATTGATCCTTGCTTCCTGTTTGGCAACCAGTTCATATTCGCTTGCAAAGTACCGAGCGTCTCTGAAGAAGTCCATTTTGGCGAATTCTTCCAGCGGAACAACTTTCTCTTCCACTTTCAGAATCTCACGCAAGGCGGCAACAATGAGCGCTGCTGCAGCGTCATTCTTACCCTCTCTCTCTGCCTTTTCCAGATTGCGCAGCAGAAGATTTTGGGCACTTTCCGACAGCGTCGAAAGATAAAGCTTCAGCTTTTCCTTGAGCTTTTCCATGCCATCCATGCGGTCACGCCGACCTTATATTACGTTTCAATCAGATTTGTTATTTAAAGCTAGCAAACTGTTAAAATTCTCTATCAACTTTTCATTTTTCGGAAATATCCGGATACAAAAAAGGAAGATCCCCAAAAAGAAGGATCTTCCCTGTTCTGGATACATTAGATACTGGCACCCACGGGGATGCCCGCAAACTCAGTTGACTGGACGCCAGGTACCATCACCCTGACGGCAGGCTCGGCCACGAGCAGTCTGCGGCTGTCCATCGACATAAATCGTATGAGTGTAGTCACGGCAATTGAGGTCATTGACCGTATAGGACTGCGTCGGAACGATCTGGCCATAGTGCCCCGTATCCGGGTTATTCCATGCAACGGGTGCACCGGAACGACCATATTCCAGAGCGCGATACTGTGCTTCAGCAGCCATGCGCTGATCGTTATCGTCCAGCATGCGCCCAATGGAAGAACCGGCCAGTGCGCCCAAGGCAGCACCTGCAGCAGTCGCGACCAACCGGCCTTCACCGCTGCCGATCTGAGAACCAATGACGCCACCAGCAACGGCACCGGTCAAACCGCCAAATGTTTCTTTAGGACCACCCTGACAGCCAGCCAGAGCGGCCCCCATAACAGCCACAATCGCGATTGATTTGAATTTCATCGTAAGCCCCTATTCATTGCGGCAACCTTCTAGATCACCAGCCACTAATATGCGATCTGTTTACGGCGTCCCAACTTGTTGGTTCGCGTCCTCGGCGAGGCGCTGGATTGGATCGCTTCCAGGCAAGCCTGGCTCCCAGTCATGCGATTCCTGATCATGCATCCATAAGTCATAACGCACCAAATTCCATTAAGTTGCGAAAATGTCGAAAATTTGGCGCATTTTTGTCTTGCCCGAAGGAATCAGCCTCCATTTTTGGTCACAAATCAGCCTTATCCATTCACTCTTTATAGGCAGGCAATACCAGTGTTGCCTGCAAGCCTCCCAGTTCGGAACGGCTCAAGGCAAATTCCCCTCGATAAAGGCCGGCAAGTTCTGACACAATGGATAGCCCCAGCCCCGACCCGGGCTTGCTCTCGTCAAGACGCAGCCCTCTCTTCAGTGCGATCTCGATTTCTGCTTCGGCAAGTCCGTGGCCATCATCTTCAACGATAATGGTCAACCAGTTTCTGGTTATGCTCCTCGGTTTGGTTTCGTTGACGTCATGCTGAAGGAGACGCTTCGGATAGAGTGATATGACAACCTGTGTCTTGGCCCATTTGCAAGCATTGTCGACGAGGTTGCCGATCATCTCTTCCAGATCCTGCGCCTCTCCCCTGAAACTGATTTTGTCTGTATCCTCACTCAGCAGTGCCACATCTATGCCCGGATGGATCTTGCCCATCACACTCGCCATCTTTTGCAAAATCGGAGAAACATCGGTGACCTTTCCGATCGTGTTGTGCCGAGCAGCGAACCGGGCTCGGTCCAGATATAGCTGTATCTGATCCCGCATCACAGCAACCTGCTGAACAAGCAAGTCTGCATTGTCACGGCCCGAAGACCTCACCTCGTTGGTAATGACAGACAAAGGCGTCTTGAGCGCGTGCGCAAGGTTGCCCAGTTGGGTTCGGGCCCTTTCGAGAGTTTCTTGATTGGATGTAATGAGAATATTCGCTTCTTCCACAAGCCCGGCCACTTCAACCGGATAGTCGCCCACGATAGTCAGACTATTACCATTGGCAACGTCCCTTACTTTTTTTTGCAACACCCCTAGCGGCTTCAAGGCACTGCGGACAAGAAGGAGAGAAACAATTAGGAGAACAGCGCCAAAGAGCGCCATAAGCAGCCATGCCCTGTTTTGGAATTGGGAAACTTGAGCGTTCAGTTCCTCCGCGTTCCCCGTCACCCTGATGTAGTAGCTCTGGTCAGGCCCGAACGCAATCTGCCGCTCGAGAATGCGGATTTTCTTTTGATCAGGCCCACGACCGAGTAGATAGCGCCCAATCCCTCCTGTGTATTGCTTGGCACTTTCTGTCTCGATGGAAAAGTTCTCACCACCCAAAGAGAGAGAGCCATACAACAACTCATCGCCCTTGACCTTGCTGACGGTCCAATACCATCCTGAAAGAGGCAGCTCAAAGCGTGGTTGGCCAAGATTGTCCGGTTTTGACAATTCTTCAGAACTGAAAAGCTGTGTAGCCAGATTACCAACAAGGACCTTCAGAACGATATCAAGTTGCTCATCGAATGAATTCTCGGCGGCACTGCGAAACAGTGAGGTGAGAAACACCCCCGCCCCCAAGGCCGCCAGAAGCGCCCAAATCGATATATTAACAACAAGATACCGCGTAATCGACTTCATTATTTCATCGCTTCTGGTGCAACCATATTGTAACCCAAGCCTCGCACCGTCTGGATGACATCAATGCCCAGCTTCTTCCGCAAGCGCCCGATAAAGACTTCAATCGTATTGGAATCTCGATCGAAGTCCTGATCATACAAATGCTCCACGAGCTCCGTGCGCGATATGATCTTTCCCTGATGGTGCATCAGATAGGAAAGCAAACGAAACTCATGCGATGTCAACTTGATGGTCATCCCGTCAACCGTAACCCGCCCGGACCTTGCGTCAAGCCGGATAGGACCGCAGGTTATTTCATTTGAAGCCAATCCGGCGGAGCGACGGACAAGTGCCCTAAGCCGAGCGACGACTTCTTCCATATGAAAAGGCTTGGCAACATAGTCATCCGCACCGGCATCAATGCCTTGTACCTTGTCACTCCAGCGATCACGAGCCGTTAGAATGAGAACCGGCATAGTCCGCCCGTCACGCCGCCAGGCTTCCAGAACACTGATACCATCCATCTTTGGCAGGCCGATGTCCAGAATGACCGCGTCATAAGGTTCGGTATCTCCAAGGAAATGCCCCTCTTCGCCATCGAATGCGCAATCAACGACATAGCCGTTTTCCTCCATCTCTTCCTTTAGCTGGCGGTTCAACTCGACTTCATCTTCGACGACCAGAATACGCATGCGCTACCCCTTTTTCCCAATCCGCGACCATTAAATGAACTGTCCTACGGCAATTGATCCACCCCTGTCTTCGCAGCAGGATCACTTCCCGTTTATCGAAATCATGCTTCCCGATCTGGCATCCAGTTCGAGGCGAGATACATCGCCCTGTCGCGACAAAATAACCAACTCATAAACCAACCGACCACCATCCGAGCAAAGATTCGCCTTGATCACATCACCGCGCACGACCGCATTGGCCGCTTGCGTGATCGCAACCAGACTTTTCGCCCGACCATCAGAAATAGCCTGCCGAACCGCCCCTCCGCCAAGACAGTCTGCCGCCGTGGCAGGTTCACCTGAAACGAGGAGGGACACAATCAGCAGTGCCAATAACCGGAGAGCATTGATGTTGGTCCATTTTTGCATGATGGCAATTTATCGTCAGGTCGCTGAACCGGAGCTGAACGTAGCCGAAGACATCCTACGACATGGAAGCAACTAAAAATACCGTTAAAATTAGGCTACTTACTACAGTAGCGTTCGATTTTTCCATTGTGCCGCTTGATTTCTATGATCGTTTGATCCGTGTCTTTGGATGACCAAGAGATCGGATCGAAGAGAAGGCAGGCAGCCAGCTTGCTTCCAGTCTGGCCCACTATGGAGGGACTGCCAAATATTGTTCCATCAATCCCGCTTGAACCCATCCGAGCAGCGCAACCTGTCAGAACCGACATCAGGATGAGAATCGTCCAATTCCTTCTCAACGGGATCATTTTGTACCTGCCTATCAGTCTCCCCCCATTTGGCACTCATCAATTGTTCAAGCACCTTGTTTGCGTCTGCTTCCCAGGAGTTTTCCTTTCCATAAGAAGTCCGTTTTGCCACTTGCTCTGCCTCATAGCGTCGGATGAGCAGTGAAGCCAGCATCGGAGCCAACTTCACCAGAAGACTTAAAATCTTCAAAACAACCGCAGCCATGTTGGCTAGAGCAGTTTCTTGGTTGTGTACCAAGTCCGCCAGATGATCGTGGCCGCAGCGGCCAGGCTCGAGATGGTCATTGCCAGACGCTGCTGGATGTCGGGATCCAGATCGACCCCGAACATGGTCAGCCCCATTGCGGCCACCGAAACAATCTGGGTCCAGTTGATTTTGGATTCCCAGGCAGGTTTGGATGCTTGGTTCATGTCACTCATGCAAAACTCCTGTTGGATGAGAGGAAAGAATACGCCCGGTTAGCCGGACGCAAAAAGCTGACATCAGCTTCAGGCCCTGATGGAAAGCGTCGAGGGATTGACGCGTCTCAGGAGACGATCCCCCGCTCCGGTTCGACGGCTGATCTGAGCGATATCGAGGACAATCTCAGAGAGCCCCTCCACACCGTCCTCAAACTGAGCAACTGCCGAATATTGCCAAACCGGGGCATCGAGTTCGGTGGTTCTCAGGGTTTCGCCGGTATCGGGGTGGCGGACAGATACGCTGTAGGCTTCAAGCTCTTCGCTCAGCGGAATGGAACTGTCGACCCAACTGTCCGCATTCAGACGATCCCGACGAATCCAGCCAAAGGTCAGGGTGCCGTCCACTTCTGAACGCGAGACACGCAAGTGCACTGGAGACAACGGCACCAATCCCCGCCCGACAATTCCTATATCGAGATCGATATTTCTAGGATCTGACAGGGCTCCTCCAGTGGGAACAATCCTGAAAGGCAGTGTCTTTGCCAATTGAGCAGCATCGATTTCGATCGGCACAACTGCTTCGTCCAAAAGGACGAAACGGGCACCTGCCCCAGCCCCTTCCCGTGCGGCCGCTTCAGTTCCCATTTGCCCCCGTAGCAAGGTTTTCAGCCGCCACAGAGATGGTCCGATCATTTCAGCATTGGAAAACTGCAGGATTTCCCAAGTCCCCTCAAAGGTTTCGATTGCAACTGCATTTGTTCCTGTAAACAGGCTGGATTGATCGACGGAAGCCAGATCGCCGCCCGAGAGTTTGACATAAACGACGCTCGCGTGATCCCAACTGAAGCATTCCCGCCCCACCAGGTCAGATTGCAACGTGCCAACAACTGCTGACACCCTCAGGGTTTGCCGATAGGAGAAGCCACTGTCACTGCTGCCCTCATAAAGCCCCAGCCCGCCCGGCCAAGGTAAGCAATAGCTCGCCAGATAAGGAGCATGAGGATAGCCGGTTTTGCCGGGCAACAATGGCAGATCAACGACCACGCAGACAGGAAGAACGACAGAAGGTGTTGAATGCGACGTTGCGCGGATATTCTGCGCATAGGGAACCGCATTACGAGGCGCTGTCAGACTGGCCGAGACTTCCCGAGCGTCTCCGTCCTCGATATCATCAATCCGATAGACTTGCTGATAGCCTTCCGATTCTATGGTAACCAGATCGCCGGCTTCCAGCTCCAGCTTCGACATGGGAAGCTTGAAGCGGGCTGTATGGCGCGCGTAATTGCTTTGCCTGAGCCAGTTTCTTGCCGCATCAACCATGACGGGCTCTGTGGAAATGACAGAGAGGGATTGTGCGCTTTCCAGCTTCGTCCGGGCGCTTGGCTGATCATAACGGGCCACCGATTGCCGGTAGTCCTGAAACAGCTCATTGAAAGAGAATGTGACACTGCTGGACTCATTTTCCCAAGGATCGATCTGTTTGCTGACGAGGGGTTCCTCTTCCACGTCCACAAGCAAGCATTCATCGATAGTCGCAGAAACCCGTCTGTCCCGCTTTTCAAAGCGAAGCCTGTCGCCACTTGTGACGAAAGATATGTTGAAGGCATCGCAGAGATTCTCAAGTGCAGAACGCAAAGACATTCGTCGCTCGATGACAAATCCGTCGACGACGGAGGTGATGGCATTCAGATCAGGAGCATCAAGGCCGTAGTCTTCCATCACCGTCTTGATGATATCCTTCAGTGGTGCGTTACCCAGACGACCGTTGAGCCAATGGCCGGTATGCCATGCGCCTCCGTCTGCCCAGGTTGCCCGACTGAGGGGAAATGCCGGAAATGGCCGCGCGTCCCAAGCCCAAAGATAGATCTGGTCCGTATCGACCATGGTGCCACCATAGAGATCAGACACCGGGTTTCTGTCGACATCACCCGCTTGCCAATAGTCAAGACTTGCTGTCAGCATCGAGCGCTGCGCCGCATCGCTGCGTGCGCCGGATGAAAAATACGGCAAGGCACTTTCCGAAGAATTTGCATCCGGAAAGACATTCGGTTGATTGGGGCCCAGATGGACGGCCGGGCATCCAATTTCAGTGAACCAGATCGGTTTGGAACATGGCACCCAAGACGTCGCGGATGTGCTTTCAGCACCGTCTGGCCGATCAAAATGCGGGTTGGACCACCAGCTTGCAAGATCCTTGTAGCGAAAGACCCAGTCCTTGCCTGCGGCTCCGTCAGTGATCGGCGTTCTGATCTGTTTCTCCCGGTCGGCACGGCTGCCATAATACCAGTCAAATCCTTCCCCGCCGGCTACATTGCGCTGCAAGTAGGACGTTTCCAGCCCCGTATCGGAAATTGACGCATCCAAGTGAGATTCTCCCACCCGCCAGTCGGACATCGGCATGTAATTGTCGATACCGACCGCATCGATTTTGTCGTCAGCCCACAATGGATCAAGATGAAACCGCACGGTTCCGCTGCCATCTTGCAGATGGTGGCCGAAATACTCGCTCCAGTCTGCGGCATAGGTGAGTCTGGTGCTCACACCGAGGACTTCGCGGACGTCAGCGGCAAGCTCTTGGAGGCAGGCAACGAAGGGATATCCATCTTCCGCGTCGCGCAGTTGTGTCAGCCCTCTCAACTCCGAACCGATCAGGAACCCGTCCACCCCACCGGCATCATTGGCCAGTTGGGCGTAATGTATGACAAAGCGGCGATAGTTCCATTCCTGAAGATCGTAAAAGTGAGAAACCTGTTCTGCGGTCACCACGCTGTTGTCAGCGGCCCCTTCCTGATCAGGGCCGGGATAGCATGTGATCCGCCCTCGCCACGGGAAAGCGGCCTGCTCTCCGGTGCCGTAGGGATCGGGAAGGCCATTGCCCGCAGGAATATCCATCATGATGAATGGATAGAGGGTCACCTCCAGACCACGTTCCCGGATTGCGGCAATCGCGTGCATAACAGACTCGTCCGACGGCGTGCCGCCATAGGCAGGACGGCCGTCGGCAAGGCTCACCCGCTCAACCTCGGATCGGGCCAAACCAGCCACCGACCACCGGCTTGTGTCTGTCTCCTTGGTGGAATCGTCAACTTTAGGCTGGATCGCACACTCACCGGCCCGGAGATCAGAACCGAACCAGGAAACCACGAGGGCAACACGGACAAGGTTAGGGCAGAGTGCAATCAGATGATCGAGCGATACCTCAAAATCGGTTCCGGGTTCATAAGAGTGCCGGTTTTCCGAACTCCACTCGCCCTCGGCGTCCTTGCGGGATACCTCAGTAGTATCATAGCCGAATTCGGTCGCACCGGGGATCATCACGACCGATCTCACTTGTGTCTCCAGCGCTCCGATTGGCCTTACAACCTCGAAAGACAGCTGCGGAATCCGGTTACCGAAGTCTTCCAGAGGCAATTCCTCGAACACTACGTAGGCCAGTCCGCGATAGGCCGGAGCCTTGCCCGCGCCCTGCTTGGCTTCAATCAGGCTATCGGGAAGCTGATCGTCCGTTCCCCGATACACCCGATAGGTGATGTCATCGAGATCCAGAACTGTACCATTGGCCCAAATGCGGCCGATATAGGCAATCTCGCCTTCACACAGACCAACAGCAAAATTGGCTGAATAGCTATAGGTGGTCTCGGTGGTCGTCGCGCCCATGCCGCCTTTTGAAGCGCCGGTCTGTCTTTTTCTCGAGGTGACTTCCTCGACAAGGTTGGTCGCCCATATAATCTGCCCGGTTAAACGTGCTCGGCCATAGAGGCGCGGAATAGACGCTCCTTCTGTCGAAGTCTGCACCGTCAGATCGGAAAGGCTGGAGCCCACAACCGAACGCGAGGAACCCAAAAGCTTCTGATCGACATAAGCGCCACCGACAGCACCAAGTGCGCCACCAATTGCAGCGCCCAGCGGTCCGAACAGGGCACCGCCGACAACGCTGCCTGCCGTTTTCAAAACAAGAGTGGACATGATGCTCCTTTCCCGGTCTCATCGTTCAGCCGGAAGGATGGAAAGGCATAGACGCCGCACAGATGCCGCTGCCACCATGGTGAGAAGGACACCAGACTGACGCACGCCCCGGCCTGTGCATGAATGAACCGGCTATCGTCGACCAGAATGCCGGCATGTTTGGCTGGGAACCCCTTTCGATATCGAAACAACAAAACATGGGCTGGCTGCCGCACCCCAGCATCAACCGGCATCAGATACCGTCCAGCTGCATTGGCCAGCGATTCTTCGCCATCGGCATCAGCCCAGTCCGGGTTATAGGCAGGCGGTGTTTCGGGGGGCGACCAGAAGGCGCCATAGACACCCCGGATCAGGCCAAGACAATCACAACCGGCCCCTTTGCAACAAGCCTGATGCTTGTATGGAGTACCGATCCAGCTCATGGCCTCGTCAAGGATCATCGCCGCACTCACAGATATTCTTTCTGCGTCAGTCATGGCTAATCCTCGAAGAGCGCAGAGCCGTCGCTTTGCTGGGAAAGCTCTGGATAGGTCAGGATGAAATCGTTCCCGGGCATGTGGGGGAAGCCGCGAAAATTGAGCTGATTGGCAAACACGGTCCTGCAGGACGCAAAGCTTTTGTCACACCCGACGGAAACCTTCACGCGATCGCCAACCTTGATGCCGGAATGAACTGGCAGCCAAAGCTCCACCAGATCCGCAGATCCGGATTGTTGATGGGAAAGAATGTCAAACGCCATGCCCTTTGCGGCACCGGATTGGAGCAGCAGTTGCCCCATGGCAAGTCGCCCGGCTTCAGGCTGGCTATCGAGTATCAGCTCAAGCCAGGTTTGGGATGAGATTGCGGTTACCTCGCCTTCGAAACTCAGCCCCAGGGCGTCTAGATCAAGGCTGCAGCGCGTATCCCCCACATTGGCGTCGCAACGATACTGATAGACACGCCCCTTGTCCTGCTCCATGTCGATAGAAAGGGAGCGGATCTCAGCGTGAAAATTCTGGCTGTCCCGCTTGATCTCGCCCAGATAACCGCTACGCAGCAATACTGCCTGCTCCGGGTCCTGCCAGTTCACGCGCCAGGTCTCGATTGTCGCCGCATCATAGCGTCCGCTCATGAGATCCGCCTCGGTGATGCGATCAGAAGAAAGCGCACCGGCAATTTCCTGATCGTCGCTGGCAAATCCATCGCTCTGACGAATTTCAGAGCCAGTGAAGCCAGCATCGGGTTCACAAGAAATGCCTTGCAGCTCTATTGGTCTGTCGTGATCGGTAAATCCAAGAGCGAAGCCATCAGAGCGCTTGAGGATCCAGCATGTGGCAAGCGTCGTTACACCGCTCGCAAGATGGGCGGCCAATGCATTGGAAAGAGTCTTCACAGCTTGATCTCCACCAGTGGGATGGTAGGAATGTCGCCAGCTTCAAACGCACTGAGGGAGAACTCGAGTTTATCGATGTCAAAGCGAACCGGCACATCGAATTTGAAGCCAGCGGTAATCATCACTCCTGCAAGAGGTGCTTCATCGAAGGTGACAAGCCCGGTCTCAAAAGCCACCGAGAATGCGGTCGTTTCAACCCCGTCGAGTGCGACCCTTACCGTTCCAGCATCCGGCTTACCAATTTTCCTCTGATAGGGAGCGTGGAGCGCACCATAGGTCTTTGATAGCTGAAAGCCGGTCAGTTCCCCGTCACCGCTGCCGATGACCTGATCGGTTGGCAACGGTACCTTGCCGACAGCACAGGAGGCATGGTCGAAGGGATCGCGGAAACGAAAACCATAGAGCCGCCCGCGCCGTTCCTCGAAAAAGGCGATAACCGTTTGCAAATCGGCAAAGGAGCGCACACCAAGCCCGGCGTCATAACTCCGCCGTGAATCGGCCCAGCGGGCGTTTCGTTCTTCGAAGCCAGATGCAAGGGTCACCACGTCTGTTCGCCGTTCCGGACCACCGGACGCGCCGAACCCGACATCGAGCGGGAAGCATATTTCATGAAATCCAGTCATTGACTTGTTCCGATTGATACAAAAAGGGGCCGTTTGCCTTCAATGGAAACAGCCCAGCATGCCCTAACGTGTCACATTGATAAGAGCCTAACGCCTCGGGAGCCGAGGGTTACGTTGCCCAGCTTCACAGGCCGCGGCGCCCGCGGCCAACCACCCGTGCCAGTCGGGTTGCAATCTGGTTTTCCGACTTTGAAAACGAGCTGGCATCGGGGGTGCTGATATTCATGACGATGTTGACCGCCTGCCCTCCGCCGCCCGGCATGGCAACGCCGAGCCTGCCGTCGGCGCCACGCTGAAGCGGCATGATAGCCTCTGCCCCCGCCTCGCCCATGAGGCCTGTGCCTGAGCCTGTCGGGAAGAGCGAAGGCGTCGAAACCACTCCCCCCTTGGCAAAAGGGGTCAACCCACCCAGAAACGAGGCGAGCCCGCCACTACTGGAGGAGGTAAGCGAAGAGAAGAGCCCCGAAGCAAGGCTTGAGACTGAACCGGACAGGAGTTGCCTGAGCGGCTCCAATCCAGCGTTAAGAGCACTTTTGCTCAGGTCCTGAGCCAAGCTGCTGAAGACATCCTCAAGGCTCTTACCTCGAACAATGGCATCTTCAAATGCATCTGCCACCTTGTCGCCGAGCCTGTCGGCCTGTTTCTGAGCCGCCGTCATGTCCTTGGTGAAGGACTTCATGTCCGCTTCGACCTTGACGACGGCCGTTTCCACGACTTCATCAGCCATGAGAGTTCCCTTTCTTTTTGCCATTTACAGGCAAGAAAAGTATTTGGTTTAAGGCTGGGCACCTGACTGGTCTGGAAATGCGTCACAGAGCAGATCCAGTTCCCGGCGGCTAAGATTGGCGGCCCGCTGACCTGGAAGGGAAACGGCCATCAGGATTTCCGTTGGCGTGGCCGCCCAGATTGTTTGCGGCGTCCAGCCTAGGCGCTGGCTTGCCAATGCGAACAAAAAGGACCATGGAAACCTGATCTCGGAAGAGGCCGATCCACCTGAGGCGGACCGGCCTAGGTGGGGGTTGGCAAGGGTTTCCCAACGGTTTCGGTGTCTTCCAGATCGGGGCTGAAAGTCTCCCTGAGCAGATCGACCAGCGCCGCAGTCAGAGCGGCAGCTCCACCCTTGCAGCGCATGGCGGCGGCTTCCCTGTCCGAGATCTCAGCACCACCGGCCCGCAGGGCGGCTCCAAGGATCTTGATGAGATCACCACTTCGAACCCTGCCGCCTGAAAAGCGTTCCGCGAGAGAGCCGATATTGTCCAACTCCATGCTGTCTTCCAGTTCAGCGAGTGCTGCAAGGGTCAGACACAGCCTGTAGGTCTGGTCGTCAAGGCAGATGGAAATTTCACCGCGTCGTCTGTTTGTCATCAGATTGCCCTCAGGCCGCAGCGAAGGTCAGGGCACCAGCGGATTCGAGCGCCATTTCGAAGGACAGCTCGTTGTCATGCTGGCCGGAATACTCCAGAGCAGTGATCTGGAACGGGCCTTCCAGTGTGCCAAAATCGGGAATGACGACTTGCCAGCTGGCAATGGTGCCATCAAAGAACAGCGAGCGGATTCGCTCATCGCTTTCGCCATCCTTGAAAAGGCCGCTGCCAGACAGGCTGGCGCGGCGACTACCCGCTCCTTCCAGCAGTTCGCGCCACCGGCCAACGGATTCGGAATGGCTGATGTCAACGCTCTCGGCGTTGAAGGAAAGCGAACGGGCGCGCAAACCGGCGACCGTGATGAAGGCATCATCGCCCGCATTGCGCACCTTGAGCAGAAGGTCTTTGCCTTTCTGTGCAGTCATTGAAATGTCTCCTGGAATGTCAAGAAAATATGGATCCGGTCAATGGGCCAGATCAGACGGCCCGTTTAGTTGGAAAGGGCTTCGGTTACAGCCCTGATCTGCATGATGCCCTGCAGCAAATGGTTCTTGCGGTCAGGCCGCCAGTCCTGTCGCTCGATCTGCAAATTGATCAGCGCATGGCCGGTCATGGGAAGGTAAACGTCCGGGGCCAGTAACTGGGAACGAAGTAGCGCAAAGATCTCCTGCTGCTTCAGGCGATCCTCACTACCAGTCCAGACCGTGATGGTAACGCGATGTTCGTCCCCCTGTTCCGTACCGGTGCTCCAGTCTCGGGAATAGGTGGTGGTGAGCGTCAGATAGGGGAACGGACTGTTGCGCTTGGGCTCATCATAGAGACGAACGCCGCCGAGCAGAGCGATCAGGTCTTCATTGCCCTTGAGTGCAGTCAGAATGGCCTGTTCCAGTTCTCGGGAAGCCAAAAGCGTCATGATTGCCTCCTGTGGTAGGCCAATTCTTGCAGCAGGCTGGCAAGTGGGGCTGCGGGCGCAATATCCCGATCACCGAAGGTGTCGCGCACAAGCCCGACACCGGAGAGGTGCAGCTCCGTTTGTCCGTCCCGGTGAGAGGTCTCGACATTGAGAGCCAGCCCCTGCGACGCTGCCGCAGCTTCCAGCCCTTCGGCCAAAGCAGCAACACGCGTGGATAGAATACGCTCTGCAAGCCTGTTGATGTAATTGCTCATGTCTCGGCCCCCAATCGCTTGCGTGCCTTGATGACCAACCAGCATTGCCGAACATCAGGATCTTCAATGCTCAGACAGTCATAGAGTGCCCCCCGGAAGCGAAGAGCTGCGAGGTCCGCAAGGTCATCACGAAAACGCACGACAAAAGAGAGCACGGGCGAATTGGCGCTCTGCTCCGCCTCCGAGCGGTCACTGGCATCAGATGCCAGAACACCCGCCCAGACGACGGCAATCGCTGCGAGCGCCTCAACACCATTCCATGGCATCTCGTCCGCATAGACGGGTTTGAGCAATTCGATCCGGTGTCGAAGACCTGCCGGATCGAATTGCATGGGAGTAAGGCCAGCTTGTGCCAACGCACCCTCCTTGTTGCAGTGAAAACAGATATCGTTTCTCTTGAAACGAGCTAGAGACGAAGATTGCGATAGGGCGCAATCAATGGTCTCAACGCTCCGGCAAGAGCAGGGATCAGTGATGGATCGGCGATCAGCCGCCGCTCGTACCATTCGGCGACGATCATCTTCATCGCCAGCCGCAACGGCTCCGGCACATCCTCGGCAGTCGGCCCAAAGCCGGTTTCAATATCAATTTGCAGGCGTTGTTTCCCCGACAGAAGAAAACCATCGAGATTGGCAAGGGTTGCCGGATTGTCCGTCTGGAAAATCGACAATCCCGAGACATCCAGCTCGGTTGCCGTACCGTCGGCCTCGACGACCGATAATGTAAGCAGTTCGGCAACAGGCTGCAGTGGCAAGCGGAATGTCTCACCCAACGGGCCTTCGAGCAGAACACGCCAGGTCTGGGAAACAAGGTGATGACCGGTCATGTGCTCCAGATGCACCCGGGCTGCACTGAGAAAGGCCCGCAGCAGATCATCCTCGGCATCCTGATCGATCTTCAGATAAGCCTTGATATCGGCAAGGCTGACCGGCTCCACCTGAGGAGCAGTCAAAAGCATGGCTGGCATATCGACACCATTGCAAATGAAACAGTCAAGGCATCTGACGATGCAGCTGATTCAACAAAGAAAAAATGCCTTTGCCGGGAGGGAGAAAACCGGCAAAGGCACAAGGTGGGGCGGAGCATGCCCCGCCCGCGGGGTCAGATCATCAATCAGGCAGAAAACTGCAGAAGCTTGATAGCATCATAGTCCTGCACACCACCGCCTACACGCTTGGTGACATAGAAAAGGACATAGGGTTTGGACGAATACGGATCACGCAGAATGCTGAGGCCGAGACGGTCGACAATCAGATAGCCGCGTTTGAAGTCACCAAATGCCAGAGCACAGGCGTCCGCCGCGATGTCCGGCATGTCTTCTGCTTCCGTGATGGCATAGTTGAGCAACGATGCCTTGGCACCAATGGCTGCTGGCGGCTGCCAGAGATAGTTGCCATCGCTGTCCTTGAGCTTTCGGATCTCGGCCTGAGTGGTGCGGTTCATCACGAACTGGGCATTCTGGCGATACCCTGCCTTGAGGCTGTAGACCAGATCGATCAGCGGATCCCCCGGATTGGTTGCCCCAAAGCTGCCAGCCGTACCGGTGGCAACACTCCCCAGCTTGCCCCAGACCCAGGCGCTTTCCGCGATGACATCCTCGGCCATGAAGCCCTTCGGCTTGTTGATGCCATCCCCATTGACGAAGGCTGCGCCCTCCTGTTCGGCGAAAGCGGTTTCCACCTCGGCGGCGATCCACTCGTCGACGTTGATGGCCGCGTCTTCCAGCAGGCTCGGAGTGGCCGCAGGCATGGCATAGAGTTCCATGGCGGTGTAGGACAGCTCGGCAAGAGATGATGCCCCGGTCTGCGGACGGGCAGCGGTTTCCCCTACCCAACCAACTTCCGGGCCTGATTTTGCGAACGGTTTCTTGAGAGTGGAACCGGAGATTTCACGCACATCGGCAATGGCGCGGATCGGCGAAATGGCGGCAAGACGGCGACCGACCTCGGCTTCAACCAGCTCTGGCACCAGATAACCACCGTCCGGATCGGAACTGATGGACATGGCCTTGGCTTCCAGATCACGCAGGTCCTGCTCGACGCCAGAGCGGATGTAGCGATCAAAGGCAGCCTTGTGCTCCATTGCCCGCAAAGACAGGGGAGCCGCATGGCGAGCCGCGACAAAACCATCGCCCAGAGACGGACGGCGCGCCTTGAGGATGAGGTTGTCGAGTGCCGACTGCTGATCGTCCAGGGCCTTGGAGATGCGGTCCACCTTATGTTCGGTGAGCCCATCGACAGAGCGCTTTTCGATCTCCTGCAGGCGATCATCATTGGCCCGCTTGAAGGCTTCGAAGGAGACGAGGAAATCGTCAAAGGCCGCACTGAGCTCGCCATTGACCAGCGATTTCGTTTCAGGAGACGGAGTGTTCAGTTCTTTCATGAGGAAACTCTTTTCGTTTGAAATGAGTGGCATTTTGCGATTGGCTCAAGCCTGGTGTTTGGCGGCCCTGAGCATGGCCCGGGTCATGGTGTGAAGGCTGGCAATCGCGCTTGAAGGCTCAAGAAAGGCAGCGTCCTGCATGCCACCGAGGCCGGAAAGACCGTGGGCCATCAAGGCCCGGGCCTGTGAACGGCTCAGCCCAGCGTCCTGCATGAGCTTGCGTTCCAATTCTCTTTTGCTGAAGGGAGGGTCTTCAGGCATCAGCGCTGCTAACATCCCCTCCCCGGATTTGACGGACGAAATGCGGGCATCCGGCTGCATCGGGAAAGTGACAACCGAGATTTCCCAAAGGTCCAGTTCCAAGAGATAGCGAATGCCGCTCTTGGCATCCTTCTGCCCACGAATGGTTCGAAAGCCAATGGACAGACCGTCCAGAATGCCCGCTTTCATCATCGACAGGATCTCGCGAGCCTTGGCCACCTCGGTTGCCAACTTGCCACGGACGAACAGCCCCTTGTCATCCTCACGGATCGTCAGCCACTGACCGATCGGCTGGGTCGGGTCGTGCTGGTAGAGCAGCTTGATGCCCTCAAGGCCATGCTGGGCAAGGCTCTTGGCAAAGGCCCCGGGCTGGATCACATCGTGTCCCAGATCTTCTTTGCCAAACAGACAGGCATAGCCCTCGAAGACACCGTCATCGCCGACAATTTCCAGCGCCGATGGCAGAGCTTTCTTCTCCGTTATCTGAGTGCCGCAGCTTTTGACTTCGGCACACTTCGTCAAATTTTTCATAGGCTTATACCTGATCTCTTACATTGAAGTCGAAATGAGGCGGATGCGCGCAACCGGCTCGTGGCCGATGTGGCTTTCCAGCGAGCGGGAGAAACGGGCAAAGACCTCCCGGTGATCGAGCCGTCTTTCCTGCCTTGCTGACTGACCGGAATGCGATTGATCACTCGAACAGGCTGGTGAGACGGGCGATTTCCTCGACGAAGTCCTGAAACCGCTTGTTGGATGCGGCCTGCTCGCGCAGGCTCCAGACCAGAAGACCACTGGCTGCGCTCGCCCAAAGAAAAAGTGCGACATGGGCAAGATCGCCTTTTTCGGCAAAAATCTGCAAAGCATCTGCCACATCATTTCCCTCCCCGGTCTGCATTCTGAGCAGCGTCAACAGGCTCGGCGAGCGGGCTGTAACCAACCGCTATGCGCTTTTCACTTTCCGTGAGGAAGGCCGCATTGCCGACCCGGCTCCACAGCGCCTCACGCTCGCTTGCCAGTGCCGTGATGTGATCGAGATCGATCTTCAGCTCGAAGGCGTCGTCATAGGCTGGCGAGAGCCAGCGGGCGATATTCTGCAGACAGCGATTGGCAAGCGGCAGCACGGTCTGTCGCCAGAATGCGCGGTTGGCTTCGGCATAGTTGGCATAGGTGTTGTCGCCGGGAATGCCGAGCAGCATCGGCGGCACCCCGAATGCCAGGGCGATCTCGCGAGCAGCACTGTTCTTGGCGTCGATGAAATCCATGTCGCGAGGCGACATGCTCATGCTCTTCCAGTCCAGGCCACCTTCCAGCAGCAAGGGTCGCCCGGCATTCATCGCGCCCTGATAGCCCTCTTCAAGCTCCCGTTTCAGGCGTTCAAACTGCTCGTCGCTGAGATTTCCAGCCTCCGAGGCTGCATAGACCAGTGCGCCGGACGGTCGGGCCGAATTGTCCAGCAGCGCCTTGTTCCAGCTGGCCGCTGCGTTGTGCACATCAAGGCTGACCTGTGCCGCTTCCAGAGGACTGAGGCCATAGTGATCATCGTGAGGATGAAACAGCGTGATATGCAGAATGGGCGGTAATGGCATCGCATCGTAAGACTGCAAGAAGCGCACGGACTTGCCACCGATAGTGTAGTCATAGGCCTCCGGCCAGCCGTTCAACCCTGGCACAACTTTCATCCGGTCGGGCCGGAGACAATACAGCTCCCTCAAACTGCTGGCGCCATACACTGCCTCGACATAGGCGTTGCCCGATACGAGCAGATGGCCGTAGAGGCTCTCAAGCCATGTCGCCCCGTCCTGCCGTTCATTTGGCTGACGCAAAAGGGAAAGGACCGGATGCTCGGTAAGCCGCTCCCCACCGACCAGACAAAAAATTGTGGCAGAGGCCGCAGCTTCTGAAATCATCCGGATCGAGCGGTAGACAATCGGGTTGCGGGCATAGCCCTGCATGGCGAGCGCAGCATAATCTCTTGGCGTCCAGCGCGGTCTCCCAGTCTGGTGCACCGCGATGAGAGCGCCGGTGCGAGAGCTTTTGCCTTCCAGATCGGTCCCTTCCATCGCCATGTGGGGAGGTTGGGGAGTGGATGGCTGATTTTTGGACGAGCGCGTTCGCGCCGGCCCTTTCAAGGTCCAGCGAAGCATGTGCTTCTTCCTTCCTTTCATGAAGTGTCAGATTGCCCGAACTTTCGGTTGCGACCGATCGCCGAGGCAGAGATGCGTCACAGCCCAGACCATTGCATCAAGCCGGTCGGGGCTTTTGCCGGACGACAGACCGTCCAGTCCGAAGTCACACATTTCATCTTCCAGTTCGGCCATGTTACCGACGTGGCGCACCCTGCCCTGCTCATAGAGAGCACTGACGGGTTCGGCGCGCAGATATTTCCCACGCGTTGCCCGCACGGGCCGGACGGGCACCGTCTCGTCGATATTGCCGAGGATGGTGGTCACCATTTCCCCGCCCTGATTGACCTCGGCCACCACGCAGTCAGCCTCGAAGCGGTTGTAGAGTGCGATGGCCTTGTTCGCCCAGGCGGTCGGGCTGGCGCTGGTCAGCGTGCTGTCCCTGAGGATGAAGCACAAACCGTCTGTATCAACTCCCGCCACCACCAACCCGCAGGCATCGGCGCTCTTGCCCGAGGTCGCAGGGGGATCGACTGCGACCACAATCCGGCTGAGGGGTGCGGGAGGATCATCAACCCTCAGCCGGTCGAGCTGATCACGCTTCCACAGCGCGTCGGCCCTGTCTTCAATCAGCTCACCGTCAAGTTCCTGCCGTCCGAGGCGCGAGCCTTCATAACGACGCACGATGGTATCGAGAAATCCCGGTGCCAGATTGGCCAGATTGGCTCGCGTCGGCGCGTGGCTGATCGCGGTGGCAGGTTCGGCCATCAACCGTTTGAGCAAGGGCGTCGGTTTGGGTGTCGTTGTCACAATCTGGCGCGGCTGTTGCCCCAGACGCAGGCCAAACTGGAGCATGTCCCAGGTGGCCTCGGCATGGCGCCACTTGGCCAACTCATCACCCCAGGCTGCATCAAACTGTGGCCCACGCAGGCTTTCGGGGTCTTCGGCCGAGAAAATCTGCGCCACCGCACCGTTGGGCCATTCCAGTCTGCGGCGGGAAGGCTGCCAGACCGGTCGATCTTCCTTTGCGTGAATGGCCAGAAGGCCAGACACCCCTTCGACCATGACATCACGTGCGTCCTGAAGGGTTTCGCCGATAAGGGCAATCCGACCATAGGAGTGCGCAGCGAACGGCGGCCTGCCCTGCACTAGCGCTTTCACCCATTCGGCTCCGGTGCGCGTCTTGCCCGCACCACGGCCACCCAGAACCAGCCATGTGATCCAGTCTCCTTCAGGCGGCAACTGATCCGACCTTGCCCAGAGTTCCCAGTCGTGAAAGATCCGCGTCAGTTCAGAGGAGCTGAGACTCGCCAGAAAGCTCGCCTGCTGTTCCCTGCTTGAGCCCATCAAGGCGGCGCGCAAGTTCATCGCGGAGGAGGTCAAGCGTGCCTGTGTCTTCGCAGCTGTCATCACCGGCCTCTTTCCTGTCGTTGGCGTCATCCTGTCCCTGCGGATTGAGTTCCATGATCTTGTCGAGCGTTCGGGCGATTGTGCCCAGCATCCGCGCCTCCTTTTCATCGAAGGCAGCACTGCCGTTCTTCAACTGCTGTTCAAGGTGGCGAATCTGCTGGTCGGTCGCGTGATAGAGCCGCCTGACCATGGACAGGTGATCAATCCCGACGTCCGGTGCCTCCGAACCGTCAGGAACACTTGACGGTTCGGAGGCCGGTTCACGCTCACCGATCAGCCTTTCTGCGGTGGCTTTTTCATCAGATCTCTGGTCTGTCTTTTTGGCCTCCCAGAGCTTGCGCCTCTTTCTCAGCGTGGCAACGCTGATGCCATGGGCGGCGGCGATTGCCGCAAAGGATCGTTCTCGCTTCAGACAATCAAGCCGAACAGCCGTCCAGTCCGGTTGCCGTGACCGTTTGTTTGGCATGCAAATTCCTGATTTAATTTGGCGTGGATCTAACGCCCTACCATCCGGCATCAATCAGTCCCTCGCAAAGGCCAAGACCTAAGAGCGAACAGGCAATGCCCGGATAAGCAAAGGCATAAAAAAAGCCGCTCCGGCGAGCCGGGCGGCAAATGACTTGAAAGGGCTGACAAGCCCCAATAGAACACACAAGCGGAATGGAGCCAAACTTGCTCACACCTTTCCGACTGTAGCTAATATGTAGCTCACAACCGTTCGGCGGTCAAGAAATTTTCTTCCTTAAGTTGTATTTTTCTATTTTAAATTGAATTTTTCAAATCAGATCAACAGTTTGTCCGGTGTGTATTTCAGCCTCGCTTGAGCACGACCGGATCGTCGTCGGGGTCTTCTCCCGGCCAGTCGGCAATGTGGTCTTCATAGTCCTCGACCTCCATCCCCTCTTCCGAGATGACGCGTCCCCTGACCGAAATGCCAGCCTGATGAATGGTATCTGGATCGCCGGAAACCAGCGGGTGCCACCAATAGAGGTCATAACCCTCATCCAGCAGCCGATAGGCACAGGTGGGCGGCAACCAGGAAAGGGACTCGACCTTTTCCGCATCCAGCGGCACGCAGTCGGGAATTGTATCCAGCCGATTTTCGTAATCCTTGCAGCGGCAGCTTTCGGAATCGAGCAGACTGCAGGCCACGTTGGTCCAGATGATCTCGCCGGTATCCCAGTCCTCCAGCTTGTTGAGGCAGCAGCGGGCGCACCCGTCACAGAGGGACTCCCATTCGGCGCGGCTCATTTCATTGAGCCTTTTCATCTGCCAGAAGGGCTTTTCAAATTCGGCAGTCGGATCAACTGTGGCGATGAGATCCGGTTTCTTGTCGGTCATGACTTGGAGCCTCTACGTGGGAGCCTTGATTGGCGATTGGCAAGGTCTGTGTGGCGCGGCAGTGGTGCCATTTTCCCGGGAACATGAATTTCACCATGACTCACCATCGCTTGCAAGAGATCTGTCGAACAAATGAGAAGGGTTCGTCAAGCCCGCTGTTGAGCCTTGGCAGCCGCTTAACAGATTTATCACGGTTGCCCCCATCGTGGTCGCGATAAACTAAAATTTATGGTTGGCCCGGGACTTGCTTCTTGAAGAGCCGGGTTTAACAAAGTATTGCTAGGGCCTGAGGTTCTGCAGAAAAAGTGCCAAGATCGTGAAAGATCCGTTCCAAAATAACACAAAGGTCAAGTGGAAGTACCGCTTCCTGGCGTTTGACGCCTGGGTCGATACAGGTATGTATCGAATCCGGGAGGCACTTCTGCGTGGTCTTGAAAGCGTCAACGCAACGATGCGCCATTTGCGCGTGACGGGATGGCGTTACTGGCTGGTGCAGATGCTCTCGGGCGGTTTGACCATGGGGGTCTTCGGTGCGCTGTTTGCGCTGTCCTGGGCCCTCAAGGACATGGACCGGACGATCGGCGGCCTGCCCGAACAGGAAGATTATGCCATTACCTTCCTTGATCGCTTCGGCAACGAGATTGGCAAGCGTGGCATTCTGCAGGATGATTCCTTTGAATTGCAGGATTTGCCGGACAATTTCATCAAGGCCGTTCTGGCCACAGAAGACCGCCGTTTCTTCGAGCATTTCGGGATCGACTTCCTCGGGCTGGCACGCGCCATCGTCGAGAACGCCCGCGCTGGTGGTGTCGTGCAGGGCGGCTCGACGCTCACCCAGCAGCTTGCCAAGAACCTGTTCCTGTCCAACGAACGTACGCTTACGCGCAAGATCGATGAGGCCTTTCTCTCACTGTGGCTTGAAGCCCGACTGACCAAGCGCCAGATCCTGAAACTCTATCTCGACCGCGCCTATATGGGTGGCGGCACCTATGGCATCGCGGCTGCGTCGAAATATTATTTCGGCAAGACCGCCAAGGATCTGACCCTTGCGGAATCGGCCATGCTGGCAGGCCTCTTCAAGGCTCCGACCAAATATGCCCCGCATGTCAATCTGCCCCGCGCCCGCGCCCGCGCCAAGGAAGTGCTGATCAACATGGTGCAGGCCGACTTCCTTACGGAAGGCCAGATCGTTGGTGCCTTGCGCAATCCAGCCACGCCGATTGACCTGGCTGAGAAGGACACGCCGAACTTCTTTCTCGATTGGGCCTTCGAGGAAGTAAAGCGTATTGTTGGCGGTAAGCATCGTGTGCTGACGGTCAAGACTTCCATCGACATGACAGTGCAGAAACAGTCCGAGCAGGCGATCGAGAGCATTCTGCGCGAGAGCGGCAAGCAGTATGACGTCAGCGAGGCCGCCGCCGTGCTGATGGAACCGGACGGCGCCGTGGTGGCTATCATTGGCGGACAAGACTATGGCAAGAGCCAGTTCAACCGCGCTACCGATGCCTTGCGCCAGCCAGGTTCCTCCTTCAAGCCCTTTGTCTACACCACCGCCCTGATGAACGGCTACAAACCGAGTTCAGTCATTCAAGACGCCCCGATTACGATTGGCAACTGGTCGCCCAAGAACTATGGCCGCTCCTATTCCGGTCCGGTCACCCTGCTTGATGCCCTCAGGCGCTCGATCAACACGGTTCCCGTACGTCTGGCACAGGCCATCGGTCGCGACAAGATCGTTGAAGTGGCTCACAAGATGGGCATTCATTCCGAGTTGAAGATCACACGGTCCCTGCCACTTGGTGCAGCCGAAGTCTCGGTTATGGATATGGCGGCGGGCTATGCCGTCTTTGCCTCTGGCGGCAAGAAGGCAACGGCACACGGTGTCCTGCAGATTCTCGATTCCAAAGGTCAGGTGATCTACGATTTCAAACGCACCTACAAGCCCGAGCAGATCATCCCGGCAGAGGTGATCGCCGGCATGAACCAGATGCTCGTCTCTGTGGTAGAGGCAGGCACCGGACGCAGGGCGATTCTGGATGGCATAAAGGCTGCGGGCAAAACTGGCACCACATCCTCTTACAAGGATGCATGGTTCTGCGGCTTCACGGGTAACTATTCTGCAGCGGTCTGGTTTGGCAATGACGACAACCACGACACCCGGCGCGTCACCGGAGGCACGCTTCCGGCCATGGCATGGCAGAAGATCATGACAGCCGCCCATCAGCAGGTCGAACTCAAGCCGATGCCCTATATCGAGGATCCGGTGATCTTCGAGAAAACCCATCAGACCACCCAGATTGCCGATTCCGGGCGCATCAAGGACATCAAGAACCAGCGCAACATGCAGCGGCTTTCCCCGACTGTGGTCAAGCAACTCGACCAGCTGTCCACTCTGTTCCGTCAGGATGAACCGCCGGCCAGTGGAGACACTCTGCCTTCAGAAGGTACAGTCCCTCCAGCGCGATCACAGGGCGCAAGGCAGCCGGTCCCCGGGCTCAGCCAGTTGCAAAGACCGGCGCATGGTGGCCTGACCGAACTCAAGACCGCATGGCAATAAAGAAAGCCCCGTCTTGACGGTGGAAAGCGCCTCTTCTGTCGCGAAGGTCTGTTGTCCGTGCGAGTTGTGTTTTTGGCGCCTAAAGGTTGGATCTGACCATTCAGGAATTGACCTTTTCAGAAATCCCTGTACGGATACTCTTGGCATTCCAAACATGGCAGATTGCGGCAGCACAACAATGCCTGTTGCTGCAGGGCCCTGTCACAACAGGTCCTCATGCCTTGCGGCATCGCACGGAAAGGACTTCCGCTCACCTTTCTGCCGGTTTGATGAGCGCCACTGATTGACGGCAACAACGCGGACACCACCGTGGATCCGCGCGATTGCGAACCTGAACGAGGCCCAGAAGCGTGCGTCTGATTGGAGACATAATTCTATTCGCCGTTGTCGCCGTTGGCCTCGGAATCGGTAGCGCCTATTTCGCTGTCAATCATACCGACCATCTGGGCCTGTTCCAGGTCGGGCCCTGGCGGGCATGGCCAGAGGCAGCCGGTCCGGACGTCAACCCCTATTCAAAAGCCGATCAGGCCCGCCGTGGCTCGTTGCATCTGGCCTCTGGCGAGGGCATCGCCTTCACCGCGACAACGGACGACGAGGGCACGCCGCTGGATGGATCCTGCCAATACCGGATCAGCGGCGAGGAAATGCCCTCACGCGTCTGGACACTGAGCCTTTTTACCCGCGACAACGCACTTGTCGACAATCCATCTGGTCGTTACAGCTTTCACAGTCAGGATGTGGCCCGCGTCGGCGGCAGCCGCTTTGAAATTGTCACCGGCCCTAGCGCGCGCGGTGGAGACTGGCTGAGCAGCCCGGTGGATGCGCCGTTCAAACTGGTCTTGCGCCTGTATGAAACGCCTCACACGCGTGGTGGTGGCTACTCGGAAATCAAGCTTCCTCAAATAGCCTGGACGAGTTGCCAATGATCCGAGAAACCCTGATCTTTTTTGCAGCTCTTGTCGTTGGCGCGATCATCCATATCGTGACCATCTTCGCCCTGCCCTTTTTTGCGGAAAACGACATCTGGAACAGGGTTCTGCAAATTGGTCCCGTTCACAAGGTCCATGTCATTTCCGATCCGAAGCAGGCGCTCGACCTTTCGGGCGATCTCGACCCCACCTTTGCCTTTGCCGTCTGTCGAACAGACGTCTCTCAGGCGCCGGTACTGTTCAAGGGGCGGATACCCAGCGATTTCTGGAGCCTTGACTATATCGACCGCGGTGGGCGTAGCCAGTTCAGCCTGACCAACCAGATTTCCGGCTCCACCCTCAATGTGGTGCTTGCCACCAAGGGACAGCAACGTCTGATGTCCGAGCGTCCGGATCTCGTCGACGAAACAGCAATCGTCATATCAGCCACCGAGGACAAGGGCTTCCTGCTGGTGCGGGCGCTTGTGGCTTCAGAGCGAGACAGGGAAATGATCGCCAACGGACTTTCCCGCGCCGCCTGTGGGCCGCTGTGGACGGAAGAGACATTTCAGTAGCCCGTCCATTGCCCCGGCCGATAGGTAACCATTCGCCAAACCAGGGCCGCGCCAAGGTCCGGGAACAGCATTCACCCCCTGAATCGGACTGATAGCGCAGCCACTGTGCCAACATGCTATTTGATGAGTGTCCGGTCCACCTTGTCCCATTGACGACGGGTGTAACGGGAGGGGATTGGTGCATTGGTGGTCTGATTGTGGCCATCACTTGCCAACGTGCCATTCTGCGCTTCAAAATCGGCAAGCAGCAGCTGCAATGCCTTGTTGGCATCGGCAACACGATCCGAGGGCGTTTCGATCTCGAGTTTCTTGATCGCATAGGCATAGGCCGTCATGCGGTATTTCATCGCCCTCCAGACCCAGCCAACATAGCGCCTGTTTTCATCGACCCGGGCGTATGCATTCTTCAACTCGCGCGGATCCATGTCAGCCTTGCGATGCAGCGCCGCCATGCGTTCATCGTCCATGGCCATGACCTTTTCCGCCACAGGAACAAACGCGGCCATCGCCTCGCGGTCCTGTTCGGTGTCGGTGATGATACGCTCGTAACGAACATGGTGAGAGGCGTATTTTTCCGCCCGCAAGGCCCAGTAGTAGCGCTTGGGATCAAACCCCATATCGATCAGCGGCGTCAGTCTTGCAATCTGGGTTTCCGTGAGCAGATGCAGGCTCACATCCTCAAGCGAGGGGAAGAAATTCCAGAGATTGAGGGAAATCCAGTCCTTGGCATGGGGTGGCCGGATCAAATTCCAGGCAAGGTTCCGCATTTCCGTCTCTTCATCGGTGAAGTTGAAGTCGGACACCAGCTCGCCGGACATCTTGGCCTTGAGTTTGCCAGCTCCCCCCATGAACCCTTCGGCAAAACTGTTGCTTTCCGGTCGTCCCAAATCACCGATGCGGGATGAACAGGAGGAAACCACAAGAGCCAGAACGCACAACACCATGGGGCGCAGAATGTCACGCTCCGAAAAACGCCGACTTAAGTCTGTGAAATAACTTGTCTTTTCCAAAGGCCTTGCATTCCCGGAGCGTCATGCGAGAGTTGATCACGCATGACCTTGATATTACAATTCGGACAGCTGTCTCGAATCGACTTCCCGACCATTGTTGAGCATAAGCCCGAATAAGCCAAGGGGTCGTTTTCAAAAGACAAATGCTGTTGCGTGGTCCGTATCTTGGTGTCGAAAACTGCTGGCCATTTCCTTATGGTTAACAGCATGTTAAAGAATACCGTCGAATATGTGAACTGACAGGTCTGGGATACTGTTGTCATTTTGAGGTCGACTGGATGGGAATAGCAGTTTTCTCCGCTCTAGCCGTTTTTGGCACAAGGGGTTTCTGAAGTGAAATCGCCCGGTGCACGGTCACGTCTTGTGGAAGAAACAGAAAGCTATTTCACCGCTGGTCAGTTTGACCGGTTGGCGCGTGCAGAATTCACAAAGGTGTTTCGTCGCTTGTTTGGCTCGACCGCGCTTGCGGATCGCGTCAGGTTGGCGGAGCGGCTCTGTAATGAACGCGCCGTTCCTCGTGAGGTCGTCCAGTTGCTCTGTTGCGATGTCGACGCGGTGGCAGCGCCATTGCTGGCGCATTCTCCCCTGTTGGGAGCGTGTGATTTGACGGCGCAGATCATGCAGGGCAGTAGCGGCAAGCGGACAGCCATTGCGCAGCGCTCCGATTTGAGTGCGATCGTGATATCCCAGCTGCTTTTATTTGGCGAACCGCCGGTGGCGCGTGCGCTGGCGGAAAACAAAGAAATACATTCTCTCATATCTCGCCCGATGCAGATGAAGATCGAGCGGATAGGCGGAACAGCTTTTGAACATATGGGGCCTACGGCAATGTCTCAGGATAAAGATAAGCTTGATGCGCTGGTTTCTTCGATGGAACAGGATTGGTGCGCGCACTACAAGCCGGAAGCCCTCGACACGCAAGACACGAGAACGCAGTCATCTGTCCCGTTTGCCGCCGCAGACGCAGGAGGGCCGTCACTGACGATACCCGATGCCGCCGCAGCCGAAGCAACCTTGGCAGCAAACGACATTGCGCCAGAGACTCTTTCCGCACCCGCCGAGCCCGTCGCTTCAGACACCATGCTGCTGCTGGATGAAGCGGATATGAAGATCCTTGATCAGCTTTCCGAAAGCGATTGGGAGTCTCTGGATGACGACGCCATCGAAGCGCTCGCCCGCCAACTTGCTGCCGAGGATAGCGCCCTGATCGCCGAGATGGAAACCGGAGCGGAATATGGCGCTCCGAGCGAAGAAGCCATCGAGCAGGCACCCGCCGCAGAGAGCGTCGAGACTGCTGACAGTCAGCTTGTCGCAGCGCCTATCGCCGAAACTCAACTTGAGGATGCCGTGTCTTTGGCCGCCAAAAACAGTGTGATTGACGAGCCATCCGTGGAACGCGCAGATGCCCCTGATGATCTAGCGATGATGGACAGCCCGTCCGAGCCATACGACCGGGATGCATTCGAGGAAGAAACAGGACCAGCTTCCTTCACCATTGGCGTATTCGATAGCGAAAATGCTGCCTTCCCTCCCCTTCGGACACCGCTTGGACCCAATGAGCGGGAGGCCATAGTGGCGTTTCATCAGCCAGAGGCGCTTGAGGAAGATCTGGAAGAGCTGCTCGTCGCTCGCGCCACCAGAAAACGGGAGCCAGAAGCAACGCCACAGGATACGCGCGCAGACATCGCGGATGAGCCGTTCGAGCAGGGCACAAAGAAGTCTTTCACGATCTCGGCGGACACGGCTTCCGATTTCGAACTTGCCCCGGCCCAGATGAACAGGCTGGTATCTGGCGCGGTTTCCGTTGACAAGCGCGTGGATGTCCCGCCTTACAGACTTTCGCCAATCGATGACCTGAAATCTGCGCTCAAGCGGCCGCTTGACCACGCTGAAGAACAGCTGCTGGCCAAAACCCGCGAAAAGCTCGAAACCGGCATCACCGGCAAGGACAAGCTCCCCACCGAGCAGGAAGGTGCTGGCGAGCGCAAGGCACAGATTACGCTTACCATTCGCAAGTCCATTGACAATACTGCTTCGACTGTGGATGTGCCAAAGGCCACACCCATCACGGAGCCTGCTTCTGAACCCGCGCCCGTTGTGAGTGAGGAAAAATCTACGTCCGCAACTGTTACCAAACCATCGGTTCGGACGACCACGTCAGTCAGCATTCCCGGCGTTCACCTGACTTCGGCAACCGAGGACGATTGGGAGCGCGCTCTTGCCCGACTGACAGGGGATGTCTCGCCACAGGACGAAGACGATGATGAGCCTCGCGTCTTCTCGGTACCGGCGAACACCTCTGTCGCCAAGACGGAATTGACACCGGCCGCAACGGTTGCTGCCAGCCCTGTTGCCAAGGCTGAGGACAGCGCCTTGCACCGGGTTGTCGAGGCAATCGAGAGCGAACTGTCCATTGATGCCTTTTCTGAGGAATCCGCCAGCACCACCAAACAGGAAGATTCACTCGCACCACGTGAGCCCCTTGCCCCCAGATCGCAGCTCATTCCCGACGAACCGGCTTTTGTTGAATCGCTGCCTATTCCGCGCGGTGCCATCAAACCGAAAGCCGATGCATCAGCTTCTGACAGCGACGCACCGGTCATCCACGAACATGCACCGCTTGGCTTCATGCCGGACATGATCAGCTTTGCCGGGCTCGATCTGGTCGAGGCCGAGCCAGATCTGCCGTCGGCGACCGAACTCTTGCTCAAGCAATCCGGTTTTGCATCACCCCGTGTGGAGCTCATCGAGCCGATTGACATCGACGTTCTGGAGAATGGCAAGCTCACGCGTCTAGAGGATCTCGACACCACGCCGATGCAGGTCATCAGCGAACAACTGGAGGCCCAACGTTCAGCGCTCAATGAGCTTCGGCTCAAGATGAAGCGCTACGAGGATGCCTCAGCCAACTCGCGGTTTCAGGCTTATCTCGACAAGACGAAAGATCACTCCGAATCCACCCCATCCACTCTCGAAGTACACGCCCCAGAAGCGTATGCCAACGCTGAGGATGACCTGTTGTCTCTCCCGGAATTTTCAGGCCACAGGCTCGTTGAGGTTGAGGAATTTCAGGTCATCAGGCAAACAACTGCCGAGGAAGAAGAGACCGAAACTGAAGTCGCTCCGTCTCCAGTCTCTCTCGGCTTTTCGAACCCGATTGATCTTGCCGCCATGGCCATCGCCCCGATTGGCAGCACAGGGATCGCAGACCGGTTCTTCGCCTATGATGAAGAAACCCGCCTCACGCTGATCCAGTCGATCCTTGCCGAAACACTGGTCGAGATGGCTCGTCAGGACGCAGATGACAATGCCCGTGCCCTTCTCGATGAGGACACCATTCACGCGCTGGTAACCGCCCGCTTCAGCAATGACAGGATCCGTCTGGCCGATCTGATGCACGATATTTCCGGCCATCGCCGCCTCGACATGATCCAGTTGCTTCAGGACAAGGGTGGGGAAGCCCTTGTGGTCTATCTCTATGCCATCGGCGTTGACGAGAGCAGCAGCCTTTCCATTCTGCTGCATGGGCCGGATGCGATTTCGCACGACTACGACAAGATTTCGCGTTTGATGACACTCTTCCATCAGCTCTACCCGGCTGCTGCGAACAAGATTGTCACGCAGCTGTTCGGGGAGCCGCGCCGTATTGCAGCAAAACATCAGCCGATCCACGACGAGGGTTCAGGCAAGGCTTCGGCTCGCCTCAGAGGCGCAAACCAGGAGCATCAGGGACAGAACGGTGGAGCCCAGGAAAGTCCGTCAACGGCAACAGGCTTTGGACGCAGAACGACCCGGCCCGATCAGGGTTGATCAGGCTGTTGCTGGAAAAACAAGCAAAACCCGCAGACTTTGACAAAAGCTGCGGGTTTCTTTTTGGCAAATTGGAGCATGATGGCCAAGCTCAATCGTCAGCCAACAGCAAATCGTGGCTGGCTTCTGCGCATTCGGTTTCGACAACCCAGAAATCACTGTCGAACTTCTCTTCCTTCTCCAGCCTATCCATGATGTCAAAGGTCGAAACTGCCTCCAGGCACCGGCGAAACAGGCGGTCGCCCAGTCGTGAATTCTCCTCCGAATAGGAGAGCTGACTGGCGGGTTCATAGAGGTCGTGCGTCCCGTCCAGCCGGTCAACCCGGACAAATATGGCCCCCGCCTCACGTGCGCCACGACGCACCAATACCGAAGGTTTGCCCGCAGAGTTTCGGCGACGCAGATAGGCTGAGACCCAGAGGTCTGAAGTAAGGCGCATGAATTGTCTTCTTGGTAGGAGTTGCAGTTAGCCCAGATCGAGATAGCCCATGACCATCATTTCCTGCAAAAGGCGATCGTTCACCTGACCGGTAACGGGATGTCCACGGCTGCGCTGGAAGCTGGCAATTGCCGAACTGGTGCGGCTGCCCATGACGCCATCAACGGTCAGATTTTCATAGCCGATTTTCTTCAGGGCCTTCTGGACCTTGATCAGCACCGGGTCACCAGACGCAGTCTGGGCAACGGTGCCGGGGATGTCCTCGGGCGGCACCGGACCGTTGGTCGAGGCCATCAGCTGAACCATGTTCTGTTCCTGCAGGATCTGCTGGCGAGGCTCCGGCCGTGGCGTCACAGCAAGACGCTGAGACGGGCGTGATGGTGCGGCTTGCGGCTCGGTTGCCGGTTTGATCCGTGGCAGGGCTTCCAGTCCGCTTTCCGTCTGCTGTGTCACATCAGACAGACGAGGCTGCGGTTGTGGGCTGGCCTGCAGAATGGACCCGACGGTTTCAACTGAGCCGTTCTGAGCGACACGAACGCTCTCGACCTGGGAAACCTTGCCCGTCGCCAGCGTCTTGCGCCCAGTCAGGATGTCGTAGAGTTCCTTCGAGACCTTGCCATTCACCGGCAGGCCAACATAGTCCTGATAGGCGGAGATTGCTTCCTGGGTCTGACTGCCTTCCATGCCATCGATCGGTCCGGCGTAATAGCCGGCAATGGTCAGGGCATTCTGGATGGACAGAACCATGGTTGTGCGCGCCGTCTGGCCTTCAACGGCGGGTTCGGATGGGCGAGCCTTGAGGCTGTCATTGCGCACGCTGTTCATCATCTGCAGTTCGGCGGACTTTGGCTGATACAACAATGCATTGCCGATAATGGCCGCACTCGTGAGCGCCATGACCAGAATGCCAACCAGGGCGAGCGGGCTTCTTTTCCCCTCGTCTTCCCAGTTTTCATAATCGTCATATGTCTCTGACATTGCGTTTTGCCTCATAATTCGGTTGCTCTACTACCGATTCAGTTGATGTCCGTCTGGCCACTTTCAATCCGGACAAACCGGATCAGGCGACCCTGCTTGTCTTGAATGTCACTGTCGTGGCGTCTGTTTTTGCCAAGGATGTTTCCTTTGGCGATTGCTGATCCGCACCCTCTGCGTTGCCTGCCCCGAGGGCCTGAGGATTGGCTGGCGAATTGACTGCGGCCATATCCAGAGGCAACGTGATGGTAACGGTCGTCCCCTTGCCCAGTTCGCTGTCGATCACCATGTGACCATGCTGAAGCCCAACGAGCCCCTGTACGATCGAAAGACCGATGCCGGCACCTTCAAAGCGACGCTGCAAACTGTTTTCTGCCTGGACGAAGGGCTTTCCTAGTTTGGGAATATCCCTCTTGTCAATGCCAATCCCATTATCAGAAACAACAAGTTCAATCGTGCCATTCAACAGCTGTCCACGCTTGTTGTGCGCCGGTCTGGCCGACACCATGACCTTGTTGCCACGATCGCTGAATTTCAGCGCATTGGCGATCAGGTTCAGCAGAATCTGACGGCAGGCCCGCGGATCCAGATAGGCTTCCGTGACATCCAGATCATTTTTGCTGAAGAGCGTGATACCCCGCATTTCGGCATCACCCTGCATCATCTTGCAGCAGCTCTCTAGCAAATCGACAATGTCGAATTGCTGCGGCGCGACTTCAAAGTTGCCCGACTCAATACGCGACATATCGAGCAGCGCATTGACCAGCTGAAGAAGATGGTTGCCACCCTTGTGGATCAGCTCGGCATATTCAATACTCTTGGCCTCATTGTTATGAATGAGATCAGGATGGCAGAGAATTTCGGAGAATCCGATGATGGTATTGAGCGGCGTGCGAAGCTCGTGCGTCACATTGGCCAGAAAGCGGGTCTTGCTTTCGTTGGCCTGCTCGGCTTCGGCGCGAGCCTCTTCCATGGCTGACTGCTGCTGCTTGCGTTTGCTTATGTCCCGCGTCGAAGCGATGGCGCCGGTAATCTTACCGTTTTCATCGCGTTCCGGCGCACAGGTCATTTCGCACCAGCGCAACCGGTCACCACGTGTCGCTTCGCCATTTCTTTCGTCCGTCAAGGCTTCATCGGCCATGATGCGCACTTCCACCGTTAACGGCTGCTTTTCGTCCTTGCCACGGTTCATGCAATCAGACAGTGCCTGCAGGAAAGCCGGCCGATCCGGTATGTGAATCTTTTGGAAAAGGCCATTGCCCATCAGGCTCTCCGGCCGCGCATTGACAAGCGTTTCTGCAGTAGGCGAGGCAAAGGTCACGTCGCCGCTACGGTCGTGACGGGTAATCATATCGGACACTGTGTCGGCAATGGAGCGATAGCGCATTTCTTCGGCCTGCAATTCACAAAGCCGCCCGCGATGAAGCAGTTCCACGCGAATGGCAAGAAGACCGGCATACAGCACGGCGGCCATGACAGACATCGCCCCGACCAGCGACAGTCCAGCCTCCCCCAGCGGTGCTGGTTGAAGCACACCTGTCGCTTCGCTGACGCTCAGGACCCCAAGAGCAACAAAGCAGATGAGGAGAGACTGTTTGATGATTTTGCGGCTGTTTGACAACGCAACTTCCAGCGGGATGACACCGAGCCAAACGAGATGAGGCGATTGCAATCCGCCCGTCATGCTGGCGATCCAGACAATGAATGCCGCGGTGGTCGACGCCGTCAGAAGGAAAGCGTTGGTCAGATTGCCGGTTCTCGAGAGATAGAATACGGAAAGCAGCGGAGCGAGCATCCAGAGCGGCAACAGAGCCAGAGCAGACACATCGGCTTCCAGAGGGCTGGTTGCAGCCAGAATGACAATCGGCAGGAATGCCAACGCCAGAGCACCGACAGACAGATGGATACCGATGAACCAGGCGTGACGCGCTTTCTCGCTTTCACACAGTTTGCCCGGTTCAAACAGAAGACTGTCGATGACAGACCGAAGGGGCGATTTGTCCCAAAAGGCGTCGAGCACGATTTAACCTCACCTGGCTTATGGCCCTCGTTGAATGAAGCCATAAAGATACGCAATACAAACACAGGTTGTCGACCTTCTGGCCGGCAGGCAGCGTTGGCCCTAGATTGCCATGCAGACTTTTAAGGAACGCTAAAAAAGCAGTTCCCTCCCCACCACTTCTTATGATGAACAATTGGTTTTTGCCATTTCAGGCATAAAAACAGTCCGTATGGTTAACAATTCCATAGCGCAAACAAACAGCAAACCAAGAAACAACATATATTTCAATTCATTGCATCAAATTCACAGCTGTTTACAGTTTCCGGCAGCGCCTCTCACCTCTTACGAACATCCATCAATTGGAGCTTTCACGTTAAGGATAAAAGGGCAGATTTCTGCGCTTCAGAGTAGTGGTAAACAGAAGCTTGCGAGATAGATCGAATTTGAATCTATTTTGACTCTTTCTTTCAAACTGCTTTTGACACCCTTGAGCTATCTTGAAGCAATCAGTGAGGGTATCCGGTTCAGGAAATCACCAATCCAAAAAGAGATTGAGCCCGACGCTGAAATGGACGAAGGCGCCACATAACGGGTAGGCGCATAGGGGAATTGAAAGGGCACGGGAATGTCATTTCTTATCAGAGCCGCTTTCTGGCTGTCGCTGGTCATTCTGATCCTTCCAGCAGACAAGGAAAGCACAACAGACGCAGCACGGTTGTCCACCTCGGAAGCCATGGTCGCGGCTCAGGCAACGTTCAAGGATTTCTCATCATTCTGCTCGCGGCAGCCGGAAGTCTGCGCGGCGGGTGAAGTAGCCCTTGAGAGTTTTTCGGCCAAGGCACGATACGGTGCCAAACAGCTCTATCTGTATCTGGATGGCGAAGAAGCGGAAGCTTCTCCGACAGACGAGGCAACCGTCAAGGAAGTTGCCATGAACAATGTGGTTCCAACAGCCCAGGAACGTGACCAGAAGGCGCTGAAGGCCCTAGTCCTTCAAGCTCAGTAAACCACATAAGCGGGCATTGTCCCGCAAAAGGAAACAGTGAAATCATAGCGAATTTCGGTTCTTGTTCTACCCCATAGGCAAGTCCGAACTCCAGGTCGGAAGGTTGAAATAGTCTCAATTGTTATTCACTGACAACGGCCTCATCATCCGTGACTATTTCAACTAACTGACCGTACTCGTCCCACTGGGCCAGTGGCCGCGCCGAAATGAATCGCCCTTCATTTCGGCGCTTTCTTTTTGTGTGGCAAGAACACCCATCCTGACACACACAAGGGTTGCCCGTAGCGTCGGCCTTGATTAGGATAGCTCTATCCAGAATGGCCAATTCAAAAGATCGAGACTGTCATGCCCCTGACGATTGCTGAAATCATCGATAATTTTTCCTTCATTGATGACTGGGAAGAGCGTTATCGCTATGTCATCGAGCTTGGACGCGAGCTTGCTGACCTGCCGCAAGAGGCCATGAATGCGCAGAACAAGGTCGAAGGCTGTGTATCTCAGGTGTGGTTGACCACGACCATCTCGGGCGACAGTGACAATCCGACCCTGACTTTTGAAGGCGATAGTGACGCCCACATTGTCAAGGGACTTGTGGCCATTGCTCTGGCAACCTTTTCAGGGAAGACCGCACGGGAAATCCTCGATACCGACGCCGACGCGATTTTCGATCAGATCGGACTACGTGACCACCTCACACCCCAACGGTCCAATGGCCTTTCGGCAATGATTGGTCGTATCAAGTCTGATGCACAAAAGGCGCTGGGGTAAGAGTCTCCCATCATCCGCCCCTCGGCCAGTCCGCCAGATCTTAGACTTCACTACGTTGTTTGACCGACCCAAACATTCAGGAGAGGTTTGGGCGATAGTCATCCGCCCCCCAATGCCGGAAGGGATTGCGCTCCGGGCCCCGGGCCTCATCTGTCAGGCCATAATGGCGCGCCAGCTGACTCAGGGCCAGTGACATGACCAGCTTGGCAGATCGAGCTGGCCAGTACCGATCCCGCTCCAACTCCTCCAGTCCCTTAAGGAAACAGCAGAAGTCGATCAGTGGGTCTGCCAATTCTTCACCGACAGACTTCACCGCCTTGCGAAAGCGGGCCTGGGCGTCAAGGGCGCCCTCACCGAGGTCCCTGTCTGCCGTTGCCGTGCGTGCATTTCTTGAAACAGCCCCTTCCGTTTCTCCGATCCGCTGCCAGTTGATGCCAAGTGCTGGTGTGATCTGCCCTCTCTCGAAGTCTCGGCGCAGACGCTCTCCTGCTTCCACCTGACTTGGTCCCAAATAGTTGCTGCCATCGCTTCGCTTACGAGCTGCCAGCTGCAGCAACGGACTCTCGTCCTTTCTAGAAATGTGCGGGGCCGTGCGATGCGACAGCAAAGAGAGCTGCGTCTGCCCGGGAGAAACTTCGTATTGAACGGACATTTCTTCGCTTTCCTTCGAACTTTGCATGAGAGACTGCTCTTCCCTTGCGAGCTTGTCACGCCTGAGGGCATTTCTGCCAGCGGCGGTCAGTCTGGGCCTTTTGTTTTTCACCTCGACCCAACCTCGCTGCAGGAGGATCTCCCTAATCCGGTCAGGACAGGCTCCTGGCACCCAGGCAGATACTCTTGCGACCCCGTTCAAAGCGTCTCTGAGAGTCGCACTGATGGGAAAGCCGCCGTCTTGATCATGGCCTTGTTCGCGCTCTGGCTTTGACAGATCGACCATGTCAACCAACCCTCTTTCGGGTCAGCGGCGTGACCAGCATGATGGTTTCCAATGCACTTTCGAGACTGTTGATGAGCAACTCTGTTTCCTCCTCCTCCCGCCGATCTTCCACCACACGGCAGGCATAGGCCACTGTTGTCCGGTCTCTCTGGTAATGCCGTGCAATATCCTTGAGGGGATAGCTCAAGCAGACATGACAAAGATACATCGCCACCTGCCGTGCAAATGCAACGCTCTTGCGACAACGCGTGCCCGCATGGAGTGCGCTGCGCGGGAGACGGTAGGTTCTGGCGACCAACTCATCTACCAGCTCCAGAGCAGCAATGCCTGTTCCGGCCTCGCAAGCCCTTGTCCTGCTTTCGGCTCTGACACGGAGGAGTGTCTCACCACATTCAGTGTTCAATCCAGCTTCCATCTTAGTCTCCACTCATCCAATTCTCTTATTGGTTGTATTTTTAGCAATTACAAATAATATACAACCTTTGCGAGAATTAGGAATAAAATCCTCTTAAAATTCGACCCGAGAATTGAAGCGGATAGGAAAATACAATGGAAATCTCTGCTTTTGTGGCTCAAGTAATTTTCTCATCTGATGGAACAGCCCGAAATTCGCCTCCCCTTATGCCCCTTATGCCCGCAACGGCGTCGAGAGAGACAATTGCGGCATGGCAACTTTCAAACAACAGTCCCAAGTGGACACGGGTATCTTCTCTTTCGCGACAGGCAAAGACGAGACACCACCCTCCCCGGCCTCCTTGCGGGAAAATAGCTCAGCTGGATCGTCAGCACTCAAGAAAACCCGAGGCTTTCAGACTGAAGATCATCCTTCCTATTTGCGCAGCATGGTACGGTGTGGAGAACGGGACTATGTCCGTCAAAGAGATCTCCCAGGCCTGCTACATCTGTTTCCCAGTGAAATCGATAGACTCGAAAATGGCTGCCCGGGGGCGATCGTCCGGAAACTGATGCTGGCATTGCGAGCAGAGAGACGAAGGGGAAAAAGCGGCCACTTTCGCTATTCCCTCATGCGCCACATCGGCCTGATGCAGGCACTGGGCGCAGAAAGGGCCGCCCGGAAAAATCAATAGAAGAGAAAACGACGGCATTCAGGAGAACAGCCGCGAATAACGCACAGAGGAATCGAAGATCTCACAAAAGAAAAGGCAGCCCGTGAGCTGCCTTGTTCATTCCGTGGCGCAGGAAAGACTGCGCGAAACCCGACACGGTCAGGTTTATTTCTTGCGGCGCTGCTGACCCAGACCCATTTTCTTTGCGAGGCTGGAACGTGCTTCTGCATAGCTTGGCGCAACCATTGGATAGTCTGCTGGCAAGCCCCACTTTTCCCGATATTCTTCAGGCGACAGATTGTAGTGGGTGCGCAGGTGGCGCTTCAGGGACTTGAATTTCTTGCCGTCTTCCAGACAGATGATATAGTCTGGCGTGATTGATTTCTTGACCGAGATTGCTGGTTTCGGAGCTTCGATGACTTCTTCAGATACAGGAGCCCGGGTATCTTCCAGAGCCTTGTAAATGTCACCAATAAGACCCGAAAGATCATTTACCGGTACGGCATTGTTGCTAACGTAAGCCGATACGATATCAGCAGTGAGCTCAATCAACACGTTGTTTTCTGCGTTTTCTGACATAATCCGGACATTCTTTCTAATTGATGCTCAAGATGATTAAGATCCACCTGAGCGATCTGGCACTCGACTGTTTGATACAAGAGTCACCAGTTTTGAAATCCATTGGGCTCATTGGTAATGTATCTATGTTTTTACTTCAAGAAATAATACACTTTTCTTAATAAGCTTGTGGGAAACCATGTCACAGCACATAATTTTGGAAGTAACGCAAGTTTATATATGAGCAAGGAAACAAAATTAAGAAAAGGGAGTTTTCCGCAGAAACTCCCTCTTTATCGATTGGCCAAGGTCAAGATATAGAAAAATTACTTATTTTTCCGAATTCTTTTCCGTACTTTCCGCATATTCGTCAATTACTGTACCACCCCACGGTTTTGTTCCGGTAGAATATGCAGCTTTTGCGACTAGGTGGGTGGTGATGGGCGTCGTCAGCAGAAAGAAGACAATACCCGCCAAAGCCCGCGAAAAAACGTCAAATTCGCCCGAATGCAGAGCCAGAGTGAGCAGCGCAATGCCAGACCCCAGCGTCCCGGCCTTGGATGCCGAATGCATGCGGGTATAGACATCGGGAAATCGCAGCATGCCGATGGAGGCGGTCAAAACGAAGACCGCACCAAGCAATAGCAAAAGCCCGACGAAGATGTCGAAAACCATGTCAAAGGTCATGCCGATCATTGTGTTCCCTCCAATGCCTTCTTGGCTTCTGCATCAGCCATGGCGGCCTCTTCCTCATCAAAGAATTCCGAATTGTCGCCGTGGTGCAGCACAAACCGGGCAAAGGCAAGCGTTGACAGGAAGCCGACCAGACCCAATGCAATTGCGATATCGGTGTAGAGATAGAAATTGGTCTTCACACCAATCACCGCGATGAAGCCGATACCCACGGCAACGAGCATGTCCAGCCCAATGATCCGGTCTGCCAGTGTTGGCCCCTTGATGATGCGATAGGCGGTGAACAGGAACGACAGCGACAGGATCATCAGCGTCAGCAGAATTGCGACGTCAAGAAATGAATACATGTTGATGAGCGGATCCATCAGCGGAAAGCCTCCATGATCTTGCGTTCAAAGCCGGTCTCGATGTCTTCGCGCATATCTTCCAGATCATCGATCGTTATCGCATGGATATAGAGATACTTCTTGTCGTCCGAGACGTCGACAGACAGCGTCCCCGGCGTCAGGGTGATGAGGTTGGCAAGAATGGTGATTTCCAGATCCCTGTCCGTCTTCAGCTCATAGGCAAAGAATCCGGGTTTGAGCTTGATATTCGGACACACGGCCAGAATGGCCACCTTGGCCGCCGACTTGATCAGTTCGACAATAAACAGGATGATCAGGGCGACGATGCGCTTGACGCGCTGAAAATAGCGGAGCGTGCCGGCCTTTTCCCTGATGATGAACAGCACAATGGTGCCCAGCACAAAGCCGAAAAGCAGGTTCGGCACCGTAAAGGTTCCACCGACGGCAGCCCAGATTAGGGCTAGTAGAACGTTGACAAGAAACAGATATTTCATCAGTGCGCTCCTTCCCGATTACTATTGGCCCGGATACTGCTACCCTTGGTGCTGCTTGGCGCGTTGCTGTTGGCTGCGCCTGCATCTTCCTGCCCCTCTGCTGTCGCGTGATCCTCATTCATCGCCGTTCTCTGCGCGGCAACAGGACCAAACACAGCTGCGATATAGTGATCCGGTTTCAGCAATGTCGCGGCACCATATCGGGAAACGGAGAAGACCGGCGACGGATTGACGCCGATATAGACGATCATTGCAACCAGTGCCATCACTGGCACAAAGACGCGCTGGCGCACAACCGGCGAAAGAAGATAGAGCGGTGCGGCATCCCGCCCATCCCTGGTTCCGATCGGGCCGCCACGCCAGAAAGCATGAGCCCAGATGCGTCCCATGGCAATCGTCGTGATGAAACCGGACAACAGCACGGCAAAGGCCAGCCAGCCATAGCCTTCCTTGAGACTTGCTTCGACGAGAATCATCTTCGGCCAGAAGCCGGAGAAAGGTGGCAGTCCCGAAGCGGCAAACACCAGCGCCAGAAACAGGACGGACAACCAACTCGATGCCTTGTAGCCACCGCCAAGGTCGGCAAGGTTGTATTTGCCACCATTCTTGCGCATCAGGATACCGAAGGCCAGATAGAGCGCTGTCATCACGAGAATGGAGTTGACCGCATAGAGGATCGCTCCGGTGATGGCATTTTCCGTACCGACGGCCACTCCGACCATCGAAGAACCGATGCCGCCAACCACAAGGAAGCCGAAGCTGCGGCGAACGTCATTCTGGGCCAATGCACCGATCGCCCCGAAAATCATCGTCAAGGCGGCAATCCATGCAATCACGTCACTGAGCAGGTCGCGCCCTTCGGGCATGACGAGCACAAGAGTGCGAATAAGCGCATAGACGCCAACCTTGGTGAGCAACCCGGCGAAGATGGCCGAAACGGCGATCTTCGGGGTGTGATAGGATGCTGGTAGCCAGAAGTTGACTGGAAAGGCTGCTGCCTTCATCGAAAAGGCCAACAGATAGAGGGTGGCAATCGTCCCCATTGGCGCCGCACCCGCCGGCATTTCGCGCAGGCGAACGGCAATGTCGGCCATGTTCAGCGACCCGACCGCTCCATAGAGGTAGCCGGTCGTCACCAGAAACAGGGTCGTTGCCATGAGGTTGAGGACCGCATATTTCACCGCACCGTCAATCTGCACCCGTTCACCATCGACGATCAACAGGCCGAAGGATGAAATCAGCATCACCTCGAACCAGACGTAAAGGTTGAAGATGTCGCCGGTCAGGAAGGATCCGGTGATGCCGGTCATCATCCACAACAGCGATGGATAGAAGCCGAATCGCGTCGATGTGACCGAGATGTCCGCCAGCGAATAGACGCACACGGTCAGGGCGACAACGGCCGAGATCAAAGCCATCAGGGCGCCGAGGGCATCGACAACGAGCGAGATGCCGAATGGTGGCATCCAGCGCCCCATGGTCATGGTCAGGGGTCCATGCTCCATCACGCGCGCCAGCAGAATGGCGTCAACCACCACCAGCATCGCCAGAAAGAAGCACGTCAGATAGCCATGCCACTTGGCCTGATATCGCAACATCACCAGTGAAGCGCCACCGATGATGGTGATCAGGGTTGGCGCAACGATCAGCCAGTCGACAGCAGAGGTCGGAGCAACCAGCATGCCCGCGGCAAAATCAATCGCATGATCTGCATTTCCAGCCATAGCTGTTTCTCCTTAGTAGCTGACTGGAGGCAGATCTTCGTCTGCCGGTTCCGCGACACGCATTTCAACAATGTCATCGGTTCCCAACTCCTGATACGCCCGATAGGCAAGCACAAGGAGGAAGGCCAGAAATGAGAATGAAATCACAATTGCCGTCAGGATGAGTGCCTGAGGCAGCGGATTCGCCGTCGGTCCGGGAGGCACCATGTCACCAATCGGAATGATCGGCGGCACTTCGCGCATCAGCCGCCCACTGGTAAAAATCAGCAGGTTCACCGCATTGCCCAGCACGGCAATACCGAGCATGATGCGAATGGTATAGCGCGACATCATCAGATAGATGCTGACAGCGAAAAAGATGCCAACGAGGATAGACAATACACCTTCCATGGTCGCTCTATTCCTCTTCCAGCTTCAGCGCGATGGATGTCAGGCTGCCCATGACGACCAAATAGACCCCAATGTCAAAGAACATCGGCGTCGAGATGGCAACTTCCACGCCCATGATGGTCGGAAAGGTCCACTGGCTGGTCATGAAGGGCTGGGCCTCGAAGAGTGACAGGATGCCCGAGGTGGCCGACAGCACAAGGCCGAATGCGGCAACCGAGATCGGATGGAAATAGAGTGCCCGGCGAACATACTGAACCCCTGCGGCAATGCCATACATCATGAATGCCGATGCCGCGATCAGACCACCGATGAAGCCGCCACCCGGATCGTTGTGTCCGCGCAATGTGACGAAGATCGAGAACAGGATCATCAATGCCGCCAGAAACGGCGCAGTTGTCCGGAAAATCAGAGTTTGCATCACTCTGCTCCTTTCTGACCAGAGGTCGCTTCGTCAAGGCTGACAGGATGAGTAGATACCGCCTTCGGTTTGCGGGCCATGCGCCCAGTGCCGAGCGTCAGGGTGTGAACGCAGAGCGCGGTGATCGTTACGACAGCAATCTCGCCCAGCGTATCAAAGCCGCGGAAATCGACGATGATGACGTTGACGATGTTGCGGCCATGCGCGATGGCGCGGCTGTATTCGGTGAAGAATTCGCTGAGATGCCAGTCGAACGTCCCTTGTGTCACAGACATCAGAAGCAGGCAGAAGCCGAGGCCGACCAGAATGGACAGGCTGGCATCAAGGGCGATCTGCGGGCCGGGCCGCTTGTCATGTTCCTTGAGCGAAAGGCGGTTCATGATGAGGGCGATGATCACGACGGACAGGGTTTCGACCATGAACTGGGTGAAACTCAGGTCCGGTGCTCCGAACAGCAGGAAGATCAATGCCACTGCAAAGCCCTGAATGCCAAGGGACACGATCGCCGTAAGGCGCGTCTTGGCAACCAGAAGCGCATAAAGACCGACGACGGCAAGCCCCAGCGTCGACCACTCATAGATATAGAGGTCCGGCATGGTGGGCCAGTCAGGCAATTCATCAAACGCGATCATCGGCACAAGCAGCGCCACTGCGATGGTTGCAAAGGTGGCCGCCAGATAGACCTCCATGTTGCCGCTCTGCAAGAGCCGCGCAGTACGAGCGGAAAAACGCACCAGACCGGCGATGAAGATATCGAAGAAGCTGTCCGGCCCCTCCCCCAGAAAGCGGATGAGGACGCCACGGGTGCTGCGGATGGCCTCGTATTTGAAATAGAAGCCTACGCCCAGAGCGATGGTCATCAGCGACAGCATGAAGGCGAAGTTGACATGGACAGCACCGATGCCGATCTGCAGGTGGCCGTGATGGCCGTGGACGACATTGGCCATGGGGCGCAGCAGTTCCGCTCCGACGAAATCGCCGAACAACATCGACAACAGTCCCAGACTGGCGAGAGCCACCGGTCCGGCAACCAGCAGCACTGGCCCTTCATGGGCATGTTTCGGCGTCTTCACAGATTCTCCGAGGAAAGGCTTCAACGCAACCACAAAGGCCGCGCCGAACATCATCGCGTTGCCCAGAACTGCGGTCAGGGTCAGGAACAACGCCGGAGCGTTGGTACCGATAAGGCCGGCATAGATCTCTTCCTTGGCAATGAATCCGATGAAAGGCCACAAGCCGCCCATCGACAGGGCACAGGCAACGGCAGCATAGAAGGAAAAGGGCATTGCATGGCGCAGACCGCCAAGGCGGGTTACATCGCGGGTTCCTGCCTCGTGGTCAATGGTGCCAACGATCATGAAGAAGCCACCCTTGAAAAGGGCATGGGCAAACAGATAGACCACAGCGCCAGTAATGGCCGTTTCGTTGGAGGTACCAACCAGCATCACCAAAAGGCCCAGCGAAGCAATCGTCGTATAGGCGAGCGTCAGCTTTAGGTCTGTCTGGCGCAGGCTCATCCAGGTTCCCATGATCAGCGTCATGCCGCCAAAAATCGGCAGGATGGTCGTCCAGAGTGCGGTGTCTCCCATGACCGGATGCACGCGCATCAACAGATAGACGCCCGCCTTGACCATGGTGGCCGAATGGAGATAGGCCGAGACCGGGGTTGGGGCTTCCATGGCATTGCGCAGCCAATAGTGGAACGGGAATTGTGCGGATTTGGTGAAGGCTCCGCCAAGCAGCAATAGCAGCATGGGAACATAGAAGCCGCTATCACGAAGCACGTCGCCTTTGCCAAGCAACTCGCTCATCTCCATCGTGCCACCGGCATGATACATCAGCAGAAGCCCTGCCAGCAGCGCAAGTCCGCCACCACCTGTCACAATCAGCGCCTGCAACGCGGCCCGGCGAGACCGCTCTTCCTTGTGATTGAAGCCGATCAGCAGGAAAGAGGTGATAGAGGTCAATTCCCAATAGATGAACAGGGTCATCAGGTTGTCGGCCAGCACGACGCCAATCATCGAGCCCATGAACAGGAACATGAAGCTGAGGAAACGGCCCTGATCGGCATGGCCGTTCAAATAGCCGCCAGAATAGAGAATGATCAGAGTTCCGATACCGGAGATCAGCAGGGCAAAGACGAGGCTTAATCCGTCGACAAACAGCGAATACTGGATGCCATAGTGCGGAAGCCACTCGATTGGCGTGATATTGACGCCATGTCCCGAGGTCGCGACCGTACCAATGAACTGGCATAGATAAATGAAGATCCCAGCTGGCACCATCGCCAGCAGCCAGGCACTGTTGTGACCAAGAGCCTTCTTGAGATATGGCGCCACCACTGCTGCCGCAAAGGGTGTCGCCAACACCAGGTTGAGCCCGCCACCAAATTCAAACGCCATGCGTCATCCTCACCAAACTATCCATATGACCAGTGCCCCCAAGGATCCACTTGACCTTATCGTACTTTTTATGTTGTCGGCATTTTCCCAGAAATAACCCACCAACCCATTAAACCCTACAGAAAGTTGCGCAAAGAGTGCAAAACCTGCCCCTATATTGTGCAACTCTTACCCTTGCTGCTGGCTCTTCTTGAAACACTACAGCAAATATGCAGGGTTTTTCCACCGCATACATCCACGATACAAAACAACCGCACCGCAATGCGGCAAAACTCATCAAGATAAGTAGATCAACGCTCAGGCCTTATCACTTCCCTTGAATCATTGAGGTTCATACCGTTCCGAACACCAACGGCACGTTAGCCTTTAGAATAAGTCCCGCTATCCCTATATGATTTAGGACAAGAGGACCATACATTGAACCCCTGAGGTTCAATTAGGGTCAAGCATTACGCCAAAGTTTAATGGACCGCCTTTACAAGATTTAAGTGTCCCTTGAAGGAGTAAGGTTATGTCAAAAGACTTAAAGAAAGAAGAAGAGTGGCAACAGACGCTAACACCGGAACAATACCGGGTTATGCGACAACATGGCACAGAACGACCTGGCAGCTCTCCTCTCAACATGGAGTATAGGCAGGGCGAATATTACTGTGTTGCTTGCGGAAACCTGCTGTTCAACTCTAATTCGAAGTTCGACGCCGGCTGTGGCTGGCCCAGTTTTTACGAAACCGCCGATTCTGATGCTGTTTCCGAGCATTCCGATCACACACATTTTATGGAGAGAACGGAAATTCGTTGTGCAAACTGCGGCTCACACCTTGGGCATGTCTTTGATGACGGCCCGATGCCAACAGGTCTGCGCTATTGCATGAACGGTGTGGCGCTGCGATTCGAACCGGAAGAAGACTGATCAAGTCGGAGCCCGGCTCATTGTTGCATCGCCACAAGCGACGGATTGGCGACTTGCATTTTCCGGTCGCGGCCTTAATGTCCCCCTGCCCGGTGCCCAACGGCCCGGCCAGATGACGCGGCCAGTTTGGCCGACCGGAGAGACCCGAGCCAGAGGAGATGACCATGGCAGCAAAAGAAAAGGCTTCCTGCTCCACAAATTCGCCCTGCATCCTGACCTATTTCATGCTGGCGATTTCTCTGGGTGGCTTCATATATGCCGGACTGGGCTGGATCGGGCTGCAGGAGGCACAAATTCCATCGTCCTGGCAGGCTGTATCAGGGCAAATTCTGGAGAGCCACGTCGACAACATCACTGAGACCAATTCGAACGGCACCCCCATGGAGATGTTCGTGCCCAAGGTACGCTATCGCTATGAGGTCGACGGATCCTTCTTCATCGGCGACCAGCTCAGCCGCAACCATCCACCACGCACATTGAAGGGGGTGGCGGAAACGGAAATCGAGAGCCTCGGTCAGGGAACCAATGTCACGGTTCACTACAATCCGGATGCACCGGAAGAGGCAGTCTTGCGCAAGGCCGATACCATCGGCGCCATGCAAGCGCTTTCCGCCGGGCTGGTCATCGCCCTGTCAACCCTTGCCTTCGCGATCATTTCGACCCGGCGTCCAAGACGATCTGAAGCCTGAAGAAAATCCTCCCGAAAAACAGAACAGCCCGCCACAACAAGGGGCGGGCTTTTGTCTGCAAGCGTCAGTCGAACTGCGACTACCGGTCAGTTCTTGGTATAGCAGGCCTTGTCCATGTCGATGGCTTCAACACTGACGGACACGCCTGATCCGACCGCAGCAGAGACTGTTTCGCGCAAGGCGGCGATAAGGGTCTGTTTCTGCTCCACCGTTCTGCCCGCAAACATCTTTGCATCGATATGAACGAACGGTTTGTAGGTTCCGCCAGTCACGAAGGCATCAACGGGCAGTGCGCGGGACTTGATGGCAGCTGGCGTGAAAAGGCCGGACTTTTCTGCGGTATCCCAGACGGACTTCACAAGAGCCTTGATGTCGGTTTTATCTTCGATTTCTCTGGCGTAGGTAATGATCATGTGTGGCATGATGCGTCTCCTTTTCTGCGCGGCCCGATGGAAAAGGCGGGAGGGCTCGCGGATGTTGGGTTTATTGCTATCATCTATGAAAGATTTTGCAACCTCACTCCTCAACCTGTTAGCATTGTTTCCCTAGCGCGATGAACGGGTGTTCAGAGTTCGCTGTCCTTTTGAGGTGGGCCTTGAACATTGGCCCCGAAAATCATAGGTGTATGCAGAATTTTCCTGCCGTTTGATAAGGTCACTACAATGTCAGAACCAATTGCAACGTCGTTTGCCAAAGCAGCCTTTCCACTTGACGCTCCGCGCGCAGAGAAGCGCCCTCACCGCGTGGCCCATCATGGCCTCGAGCTGATTGATGACTATGCTTGGCTTCGCGCGGACAACTGGCAGGATGTAATGCACGAGGGCCGAGCGGTTCTGGACGGCGATATCGAAGCCTATCTGGAGGCGGAAAATGCCTATACCGAAAAGGAAATGGCCGATACCGAAGCGCTTCAGGAAACCCTGTTCGAGGAAATGAAGGGCCGGATCAAGGAAGATGACAGCTCCGTGCCGGCACCCGATGGGCCCTATGCCTACGCCTCGCGCCATGTTGCCGGAGGCCAGTATCCGCTCTATGTGCGCACCCCACGAGAGGGCGGCGAGGAAGAGATGCTGCTGGATGGCAACAAGGAAGCCGAAGGGCAGGATTTTTTCCGCCTTGCCTCGCTTTCCCACAGCCCTGATCATCTCAAGCTGGCGTGGGCAGTGGATACCAAGGGCTCGGAGTTCTTCACCATCCGTATTCGCGACCTGAGCACCGGCGAGGAAATGGAAGACCTTTTGGAGCGCACCACCGGCTCTGCCGTCTGGAGCGAAGACAGCACACATATCTATTATACCCTGCAGGATGACAACCATCGTCCAAGCCGGGTCTATCGCCACAAACTTGGCGCTTCCCAGGAAGACGACGAACTGCTCTATGAAGAAGCAGATGCCGGTTTCTTTGTCGCCTTGGGCAAGAGCCAGTCGGGCAAATACATTTTCATCCAGTGCCACGATCACGAAACCAGCGAATGCCACCTCCTTTCGGCCGAGGACAACAACAGCAAGCCGCGCCTGATCGCTGCGCGCGAAACCGGCATCGAATATAGTGTCGATGAGGGTCAGGGCATTCTCTATATCCTGACCAACGCAGGCGACGCCGAGGACTTCAAGCTGGTGACCGCTGCTCCGACACAGCCTGGCCGCGCCCATTGGCAGGATCTGGTGCCCCATCACACCGGGCGCCTGCTGATCAGCCATTGCATCTTCAAGGATTTTCTGGTCTGGATGGAACGGGAAAACGGCCTGCCACGCATTCAGATCCGCAATATCCGGACTGGCGCCGTGCATCCGATTGCCTTCGAAGAAGAGGCCTATTCGCTCGGGTTCCACGGTTCCATGGAATTTGACACGGACATCATCCGCTTTTCCTACTCCTCGATGACGACCCCGAGCCGGATCTACGACTACAATATGGCAACACGCTCACGGGAGCTGCGCAAGGAACAGGAAGTGCCGTCCGGACACAATCCCGATGACTATGTCACGCGCCGCCTCATGGCTCCAGCCCACGATGGCGAGCTCGTGCCGGTCACGCTGCTCTATCGCAAGGACACGGCGCTGGACGGCTCCGCCCCCTGCCTGCTCTATGGCTATGGCTCCTATGGCATCTCCATTCCGGCAAGCTTCTCGACAACCGCCCTGTCGTTGGTCGACCGCGGTTTCGTCTATGCCATCGCCCACATTCGTGGCGGCAAGGAGAAGGGCTTTGCCTGGTACAGCAACGGCAAGCGGGAAACCAAGACCAACACCTTCAAGGACTTCATCTCTGCCGGTGAGTTTCTGGTGGCAGAAGGCTTTACTTCTGCGGGCAAGATCGTGGCCGAAGGCGGCTCCGCCGGCGGCATGCTGATGGGGGCGGTCACCAACATGGCTCCGTCCCTCTTCTCCGGCATTCTTTCGATCGTACCGTTTGTTGACGTGCTCAACACAATGCTTGATGACACCCTGCCGCTGACGCCCCCGGAATGGCCGGAATGGGGCAACCCGATCGAATCGAAAGAAGATTTCGAGTTCATTGCTGCCTACAGCCCCTATGACAATGTCTCCGAACAGGACTACCCGGCCATTCTCGCCGTCGGCGGCCTGACCGACCCGCGGGTGACCTATTGGGAGCCGGCCAAATGGGTTGCAAAACTGCGCGAAAAGCGGACCAACCACAATCTGCTGCTGCTGAAGATCAACATGGGCAGCGGACATGCTGGCGCTTCAGGGCGCTTCGATCGTCTCAAGGAAACCGCCCTTGAATATGCATTTGCCATCAAGGTGAGCGGCAAGCTCTGAGCCAAATGCAGCCCTCGACAAGAAAAGGCCGCCTGCAGATGCTGCAGACGGCCTTTTTATTTTCAAGCTGCCCTCTTGTCGCCCGCTGATCCGGGGCTCAACGTTTGGCGATAGCGGCAACGCGTTTGACCAGTTCCTTGATCGGACCGCCACTCATATAGGCTTTGAGAGCAAGAGCCCCTAGAGGAGTCCGTGCCCGCGCCATCAGTCGCAGCCGGGTCGGCTTGGCTCCGAAGCTGGCCTTATAGCGCTCGTCACCGATCGTGAAATCGGCTCTCGTGTCGCCACACTCGACCCTGTGCGCCAGAATATAGTCGATCAGATGCAGGCCTGGAGACATCTTGCCATAGGCATCATTGTCCATACCCGCCAGAATGAAGTGATAGCAGCGATCCTTGAGAAAACCCAGCTCGATGCCTACAATATCATCGCCAACATGCAGGGCCGTCACTTCGGCAAGACCGGTTTTCTCTCCCTCGATGGCGACGGTGCAGTAGAAGTCATAATAAGCCTGATTCAGAAACAGGTCTTCAGGATAGCGGGACCGTCTTTGCTCCTGCAAAAGGCGCATCACCGCGAGGATTTCCTGCTTGCCGGAAATGACCTTGAGGGTCACGTCTCCCTGCTGTTCCAGCTTTCTGAACTTGCGACGCAGTCCCGTACGGAAACTCTTTGAAAGAACCTCGTTGCGCCAGTCCTCATAGGGAGCCCAGATCGGCATGTCGTGGCTGGAGGAAACCATGTCGGCAACAATCACCTTGCCCAGCAGATGCGCAAGCACCCTGCTGTCGCCCTTCATCTTGCGAAAGAAAACCAGATGGCAGGGTTTCAACAACTTGAGCAGTTCGGCACTGATTGTGTCATCCCCCAAAAGGGCTTCCTCGCAGTCAGACCGCATTACGATGGCATTGTAATCGGCAGTGCCGAGATCGGCTGGCTCAACACAGGAAAGCCCAGCATAGGAGGTTCTCATCAAGGGCAGCACAAGGCAAAGGCTGTCGTCACGCCGATCCCGAACCGTGATCACCAGAGGCCGCACGCCACAGGCGGGGCCCAGCTTGGCATAGAGCAGAGATAGCCATTGAGGGTCCTGAAAAACGGTAGCGTCGCTTGCTTCGAACAGGGCTCGATAGTCCGATCCCTCGAAATCGAAGTGATCGTGGGCCTCGACTTTATGGGACTTGCTGAGAGGCACGTCCGGTCTCCTTCGGTAAAGCTCTTAAACGCAATCATTGCCGGTTGGCCAATTCACAACCCGTCACCGAATCCGGCAACCTCAGGCAACTCAGAAACACCATCAAGTAATCGCGAGGCGTCTCCCCAAAAAATGCTTTATTCCAGACGCTCCCTTGCTTTCAGATTTCTACGTGCGATTTGTCCCGGGAAACGTGTGTGTGAAGCATATGTTTCCAAAGTTCACATATATTTAAAATTAAAAGAAGAATCGAAAAAAGTTACAATCATTACAGAGTTCGGTGTCAGCAGAACGCACCGCGCACGCAGAAGAGGGAACCCCTCCCGCGCACGCGACACCCTGAGTAACCCTGTCTGGTTCGGCCTAGACCAACCGGCGATACTCGATCATCCGGGCACGGCTGAGCACCAGCTCAAAACGATCCTCGTCAAGCATGTTGAGGCAGATGCGTTTGGTCCAGAGGCTGTCCTTGAGAGTAAACAGGTATCGCCCACCTCCAAGAGCCAGCAGAGGCATCGACTGGCGCGTCGGCCCCACGCCCATGACTACAGCGCCATTCTCGATGGACAGGAAGGCGCCCTCTTCGTTCTGCCAGATGCCTGCAAGTCGGGCCTGCTGGTCCCTGTCTGGTGTTGCTGGAGTAACTGGCAGCAGTCGCCGGGGAACATACCCGACGGAGCCCACCAGAGCTTCACCATCCCACTCGAGCGTCAGTTCGGAGGTCGCAGATCGCGACGAGACGACCTTGCCTTCGGCCTCATAAAGCGAGCCGCCATCGTCGATCCAGGTCGCCGTGCTACCCGCAATCTCCAGCCAGAAAGGGCCGTCCTTCGAGACATAGAGGCCATCAGGAATTCTATCGCCCGCAACCGATGGCATCGGCAGGCCAAGCAAAGCCGCCATGACCCTTGAGGCCGACCCACGAGAATCCACTTCATCGCGGTTGGACAGCAGGACAACACCCGTGCCGCTCTCCCGGTCCATCATGATATAGGCCTTGTATCCGGGGTGGCTACCGCCATGCCCAATCAAAACACGATCCCCAAGGAGGGTCTCCGTGATGCCGAGGCCGTAGCCCGAGACGGTGCCATTCTTCAGACGGCGCGGGGCGGAAAGCTTCTCGAGGATACCGGCAAAGAGGCCCTCACCCGCCATCAAGGCGCGCAGCCACTTACTCATGTCGCGGGCACTGGCGGCAAGACTGCCAGAGGCGGAAATCTGCAAACCGGCAGCGGACAGCAGCCATTTCTCGCCATTGAACCAGTAGCCAGGATAAAGATCCTTCACCGGATCGGCCCACAGGTGTGGGGCATCGAAGGAGGTGCCCAGAAGGCTGTTGACCTCATTCTCAAGGAAGGATTTCAGGAACACGCCCTTGCGTTCCAGAATGATCTCGACCAACCGGTAGCCGGTATTGGAATAGGAGACCTCGGTGCCTGCCTCGAAATTGAGTCGTGTCTGACGTGCCATATAGGCATGGTTCTCGGCACTGCCGGTTTCGTTGTAGACCGACAGTCCCAGCAGCGTCAGACATTCCCGCATGTCGGGCAAACCGCCGCTCATGTCCAGAGCCTGACCAACGGTGACGTCCGCGAGCGGAACGGAAAGTTCGGGCAGAAGGTCGCCCAACCGGTCATCAAGTGACAAGAGTTGCGGATGCTGGAGCACCAGCGTGCAGAAGACATGCTTGGTGATGGAGGCAAAACGACCGACACTGTTGTCGGAGAAAGCCTTGCCGGAATTGAGATTCTCAAGACCGGCACAAACGCTCATGCGGTCACCGCCCTTGTCGAACCCGAGGAGGATGCCGCCGGGTTCGTTCGCGGCCCATTGGGCGCAGATGGCTTGAGCCGCGCGTTCGGCTTCCTGCCAGTTGGGTGCATTGGTCATGATATTGCTCTTTTTCTTGAATGATTTGCGGGAACAGGGCCGACAATGGCAGCCTCTTAGGCAAGCGACAGGTCTGGCTTTCGGCAGGCTTGGGGCCCCTTCTTTTCGCCAATTGCCAGGGAGAAATCAAGCCATACGGGGTTTTCCAAACCATAATGTTTCACTAAGCTCTCGGCTACCGGGCCCTTGTTGCAGAGGCGCGGGAATTCTGTCATAGAATCAACGGGTGGTTCAGACTGCCGGGGGCCGCACTTCTCTGTACCCTTTTTCAGGCAACCGCCACCGGAGACAAGACCAGATGCAATCGATGGATAGTGCCACCAATAGTGATCAGACGCGCAAGACGCTGTTGTTCTTCGCGCCTGAAGTGCAGGACGCTGCAATATTGAACGCCTATGAGATCTATCTGCATCACCTCTCCCACAGCGAACTGTTCGACATCACGATCATGGCGCCCAACGGTTCGCCCTTTGGCGAGGAAGCGCGCACCATGGGTTACCGGATGTATCCGGTATCGGATTTTTCCCGCAAGCTGCTGCTCAGAACGCCCCAGCTCTGGCCGATCCTGACAGCGACCCGCCGGTTCCGTTTCGACTATGCCATCTGCCACGAGGCCTTCGGCTGTCGCGGGCTGTCCCACATTGCACGCAAGGTAATCGGGGTCTGTCACGACGACATGTATGAAGGCTTCAAGAACGCCAGCCGCATGGTTGCCATCACGTCAAGTCTTGCGGAAGAGGCCAAGGCCTTTTTCGAGGGGCAAGTTCCCGTCGACGTGCTGCCCTACCCCTATGAATGCCAGTTCAGTGATATCGCCCCCCTGCCCGAGGATGAGGAGGCACCGCTGACCATTGGCACCAGTGGCCAATTCCTTGAAGGAGACGGCCTCGGTACTTTCATTCACGCCGCCCAGTTGCTGCATCAGAGTAGCCCGGAGGCCCGTTTTGTCATCGCCGGACAAGGCCCGCTTGAGCATGAGCTCAAGGAGCTCTCGGACCATATAGCGCCCTTTATCGATTTCGCAGGGCCGATGGATGCTTCAGAAATGGCCGAGGCTTTTGACATCTACTGTCTCGCTGCATCCAACGCGCCCTATTCGGTGTCCCTGTGCCAGATGATGGACGCCGGCATCGCCTGTGTTTCCACCTGCGCCAGCGGTCCGATGGACATTCTCAAAGGAGGGATGGTTGCGCCTCTGGTGCCCATGAGCGACGCCTTCCTGCTGGCCGTCAAGCTGCAGGAGTTGCTGGAAGACAGGCCCCAGATCGAGCGAATCAAGAAGGCGTGTTTCGAGCGCATTCGTGAAGAAGATTTCTCCACCCGGATTTTCGAAGAAAAGCTGATTTCGCTGTTTGACATGGAACAAAAGGCTTTCTCGCGCATTGATTGAGAAAGTGATAGGCTCGTGAGCCTCTCATGATTGGGATTCCCGACACCAGCAAACAGAAAGTTTGTGAATTTAGAACCATTTCAAGAAATTGTTGTCGCTTTGCTCTTGTGGTCCGGAGCGACAATCACTATTTTTTGATTCAGATCAAAATTCGCCGACTTCAAGCGCCGGTGCCTGTCTAATAAATGGAGATATTTCAATGGCTTTTGAACTTCCCGAACTTCCTTATGCCTATGATGCACTTGGCGATTTCATGTCTGCAGAGACGCTGGAATTTCACCATGACAAACACCATCTGGCGTATGTCACCAACGGCAACAACCTGCTCAAAGACTCCGGCCTCGAAGGCAAGAGCCTTGAAGATGTCGTGAAAGAAAGCTTCGGCAAGAATGCCGGTCTGTTCAACAACGCCGCTCAGCATTACAACCATCTGCATTTCTGGAAATGGATGAAGCCTGTTGCCAAACAGGGCCTCATTCCGGGCGTTCTGGCCACCAAGATCGAAGAAGACCTCGGCGGCATGGACAAGTTCCGCGCTGATTTCATCAATGCCGGCATCACCCAGTTCGGTTCCGGTTGGGCATGGCTGGCACTGGTTGACGGCAAGCTGGTCGTAACCAAGACACCAAACGGCGAGAACCCGTTGGTTCACGGTGGCACCCCGCTGCTCGGCTGTGACGTTTGGGAACATTCCTACTATATCGACTACCGCAATGCGCGCCCGAAATATCTCGAAGCCTGGTTCGACAACCTGGTCAACTGGGAATATGTCGCCGAATTGCTGGAAACCGCTTCCTGATCGGCCCAACTGACCTCAGTTGGCTCACTACATCGTTTGCTTCATGCAAAAAAGAACCCCGTCTCTCGGTGAGGCGGGGTTTCTTTTTAACCTGTGGCAAGGCACTTGGAGACCAGAAGAAGCCGGCCGCGCAAACCGGCGGCGGATTGCCTTCGATCATAGCCCCCGGCGGCAGGCACTGATGGAGGAGAAGAGCGGATAGTCGGTACGCTTCCAGTAGAGCCAGTTCTCACAGTCCTTCTTGGTCTTGAAGCAGCCGATGTCATCAAACTGGATCCGACGCGGCCCGACGGAAAAGAACAGGGTGTCGTCCTCGACTTCCTTGGCACCGACATGACGTCCCCACCACACACGGGAGGCGCCGATGGTCTTGGCCAGCATCAGACATTTGGACGGTTTGGGATTGGGACGGACATTCTGGGCATTGCCCGTGGTCACCTTGCTTGCGGACTGTGGCGAGCTGGCGGCGCGCATATAAGCCGAGGCAGGCTGACTGTAGACTTCCGGAAGACCAGCAGGAGCGCTGTCATTTTCAGGCTGCAACTGTGGCTGCGGGCTGTTGGGCTCTCCACCGGGCTGAAAGGCAAATGCGCTTGCTACAGGCAAGGCAAATGCAATCGACAGGCTGGCAACAACAAGAAACGAGGCTGGTCGCTTGCTTTTCATTCTTTTGCTCCTGACGGTGATGATCCTTGAACGAGGGGCGAGGTCGAAAGGGCGCCATGCCATTGGCCTCTGCGTGATGATCGATGACGAATGCCCGCACCTCTGTATCGCATGAAATTTCCTGCCAAATCGCAAACCAAAATTCACAGAAGTTGCGCAACGGCCTTCAATCAATGAGCATCATCGCCTGGAAGGTATCTAGGCCAGCAGTATGTCAAAAGCAGGGCAATCCGTTTCCTGAAACGACAAATAGTGTCTGCAGAAAAGAAAAGACATCAGCCCTTTGCCTGAGCAACAAAAAAAGGGAAGGCAATTGCCCTCCCCTTTCCTGTCTCAAGATGGAATGATCGCTCGACAAACCATCCTTACTTCTTGAACGCGAATTCCCAGTAGAGTTCGCGTGCCTTCTTGGCGATCGGGCCATGATCATACTGGCGTTCGTCGAAGGCGAAGATCGGAACAACCTTTGAATAGTTGCCGGTCGAGAACATTTCGTCTGCTTCACGGCAATCATCGAGCGTCAGGGTGCATTCAACGACGGTTTCACCGGCATCGCGCAGCAGCTGGATCGTGCGCTGGCGGGTGATGCCGTTGAGGAAGCTGCCGTTCGGAACGGAGGTCTTGACGACGCCGTCCTTGACGATGAAGAAGTTGGCGGTTGCCAGTTCGGCAACGTTGCCCAGCATGTCGCAGACAATAGCGTTGTCGAAGCCCTTGTCGAGCGCTTCCTTGAGGCAGCGGGCGTTGTTGATGTAAAGACCAGATGCCTTTGCGTTGGTCGGCATGGTCTCAAGGGTCGGACGGCGGAACTTGGTGGTCGTCACGCGCATGCCCTTGCTCGGATCCGGCATCGGTGCATCAAACAGGGTCAGGCAGAAATCGACATCGTCCGGATCAACGTTGATCACGGAAGACAAGCTGCCAACGCCCCAATATGTCGGGCGGATATAAACCGCATTGCCACCGAATTTCTGGCACCCTTCGGCGGCCAGTTCCATGATTTCGCCAACCTTCATGGTTGGCTTCATGGCCAGGGTTTCGCAAGAGCGGTTGATACGGGCACAGTGAAGATCAAGGTCAGGCATGACGCCTTCAAAATAACGGGCTCCGTCAAATACGGTGGACCCCTGCCAGAAAGCGTGCGAGCGCGGCCCCATCATGGGAGGATTGCCTTCGTGCCATTCGCCTTTGAACCAAGTCCATGTTTGTGAAAATTCTGCCATTTCAAAATTCCTTGCTTTTATTTCCTCTTACGGGCTCCCTTTACCCATACCGGAAAACAGGCACTCTCATATCATTGTCTGATGAGGCAAACTGTCTCAATGCAATTGGAGCGGATTGAACCGGAAAAAGGGGCGGGAGCAGTATGACTGCCAAGGATAGAGGAAACCAATATGAAGCGTCAGGTCAAGCCATTCCTTGCAGAGAACTCAAATAGATGAGGTTCATTCATATAGTCGCCGATACTGCAAAAAGCGACACAAATATTTCAGAAAATCAGTAAATATTTTCCAAAATTCACCGGTTCCTATCCACGCAAGATACATTGCATTCTTGCGGGGCTTGTGCAAACTATAATTGCACACTTCATTCGCAATTTTTGCGATACTTCGCGAGCTTCCTTCGCGGCCTATCCAAGAGACACTTCAAGGAGACTAAAAGCATGGCTGGTTCAGACTCATGCTCGATTTATGTATTTGACGCTTACGGAACGCTCTTCGATGTGCATGCAGCCGTGCGTCGTTATGCGGATCAACTTGGCCCAAATGCGGCGCATCTTTCCGAGATCTGGCGCTCGAAGCAGCTGGAGTATAGTTGGGTTCGCGCCCTGACTGGCCGCTACGTCGATTTCTGGACCCTCACGGAACGCGCTCTTGATTTTGCCTATGAACGCATTCCCGATGCCGACCGCTCCCTGCGTCAGGCGCTGCTCGATGTCTACCACGAAGCCGATGCATTCGAGGATGTGCGCCCGGTACTGGAAGAGCTGAAGAACCGCGATGCGCAGCTGGCGATCCTGTCCAACGGCACTGCAAGCATGCTGGAAGCCGCTGTCGCCAAGAACGGCCTCAATGACCTGTTCGACCATATTCTGAGTGCCGATGAGGTCAAGACCTACAAAACGCAGTCAGCGGTCTATGATCTGGCCATGACAGCGTTCCGCTGTTTCCCAGAAGCGATCTCCTTCCAGTCGTCCAACCGCTGGGATGTGGCCGGGGCCACCGCCTATGGCTTCCGCACAGTTTGGATCAACCGCACCGGAGATCTGGACGAATATCGGGATCTGTCGCCCGTCGCCCAGTTCAAGGATCTCAAGGGCCTTCTGACCCTCTGATGCAACAAGGCCCTGCCCCCTGTCTCATGCACCATGTGGCATGCGACGCGGGACAGGGCCATGTCTCTAGCAAAGCCCGAACCAGAGATCAGAGTTCCTTGCCCTGAACATAAAAGCGCACATCACCTACCAGATGATCGTCGACGTCCTGATAGCCCAGAGAACGGAAAAGCTCCGGTGATCGGGAGTGTACAAACAGCCCTTCCTCACCAAAATCACGCGCCAGATTCTCCGTTTCGGCAACGAGGCGCCGGGCAAGGCCCTGTTCCCGGTAGGTCGGAGCGACAATCAGACTGGCCAGCCACGGCCCCAGATCCGGAAAATCCGTCAGATCATTCTCGATCAGGATGCAAAGACCAGCGAGTTCACCATTTTCTGCCAGACACAGGATGGCATCTTCATTGTCAGCGGCCAAGGCGAGGCGGCGAAAGCCGGCCCGGCGCATTTCCAGCGACTCATCGGATCCATCGCCCCATTCGGCCTCATTGAGGGCGGCACAGGCATCGACCATGTGTGGCAGATCGGTGAGGCGGGCCAATTCAAACCCATGCCCAACAGCGTCTCCGGTCATATGATTGTTCCTTCTTTTGGAATCCATTTGCCGACCTTCGGGGCAACATAGTCCTCAAGCCGGTCGAAGAGCCGGTCTATATCGGTCTCGACAATCAGCATGTCGCGATGCGCCTGCTTGACGAAGGCGTCTTCCGCGGTTTTGTCCAGAAAGCGGATGAGATCGTCATAATATCCGGCGACATTGAACAGGGCGGATGGCTTTTCATGCCAGCCAAGAGTCGCCCAGGTCCACATCTCGAACAGCTCGTCCATGGTTCCGATTCCGCCCGGAATGGAAATGAAGCCATCAGAGAGCTGCTCCATCATCGCCTTGCGATCATGCATGCTCTCGACCAGATGCAGCTCGGTGAGGCCCTTGTGATCGATTTCCTTGGCTTTCAGTGCGTTGGGGAGAATGCCGATCACCTGCCCGCCTGCGGCCAGAGCCGCATCCGCACAGGCTCCCATAAGCCCGGCCGACGATCCGCCATAGACAAGGCCATAGCCGCGCCGGGCAATTTCTGTCGACAAGGCGATCGCTGCTTCTTCAAATTCTTTCCGGCGTCCCCAGCTTGAGCCGCAGAAAATGCACAAATTTTTCATCTGATCCACTCGCATGAAAAGCGCCACACCCCGTCCGGAGCAAGGCGCCTTGTAGGAAGTCTGGCGAGAGTATCGTCGATTCGCTACCTGATGACGACAGCTGTCCCTGAGGCTGCAACCATCAGCATCGATCCCCTGTCACCAACGGTTTCATAGTCGACATCGACACCAATGATTGCGTTCGCGCCAAGGCGTTGGGCATATTGTGTCATTTCATCAACCGCAATCTCTCGCGCACGCTGCAATTCGGACTCATAGGCCCCCGATCGTCCACCCACGATATCGCGGATTCCGGCAAAGAAGTCCTTGAAAACATTGGCGCCAAGAATGGCTTCGCCATTGACGAGGCCCTTGTATTCAACAATGGCGTGGCCTTCAACATTCGGGGTGGTTGTAATCAGCATTATGGTCATTCCTTTGGTTTCAGCTCTCTCAAAGAGGTAGGCCGTTGCGACCAATAGTCAAGAACAACAAATGAACTGAGAGGTAAGCCAGTAGGCTCGCCCCTCAATTCTTTTACTCTCACATTCGGCTTTTTCCGGTTGTCCTCTATTGCGAATGCTCGTGTCCGCCCACCAACCTCCCGCTCAATGGGCGCGCTGGATCCCGAACCGTTCCTGCATGAATTTCGGTGCAGCCAACCCCAGAACCAGCCATCGTCCGAGCGGGACCTTGAGAATGAACCAGCTCAGAATGATCGGTCCAAGCAATCCGGCGGCAAAGAAGCCGAGGAAGCCGAAATGGATATCCATTGCAGGAAGCAGTTTGCGCCAGACCATTTCCGTTGCTCCGGTAAAGAAGACATGGAACAGATAGATCGCATAGGACTTGTCGCCGACCCAAGCCAGGAACCTCACCCTTGGAGCAAGTGTGAACAGGCTGAGAGCGGTCAGAATTCCCACCGGAATACAAACCGCCCGGCGAGTGGCCGTTTCGAAGCCGTTTCCTCCATCAACCATTGCAAATCCCAGACCGATAAAGCCGCCAAGTATCAGAGCAGCCAGCGCCTTTTGGCCCAGCTTCACCCTCACGGCATAGACCTGAGCCACCTGACCGAACAGATAGCCGGACATGAAAAAGGGCATCAGATAGAAGGCCTTCTGAAGGGACAGGAACTGCGTGACATAGGGGAACTGGAAAACATGGATATAGGCCCCCAACACCCCGAGCCCGATCGCATTCATGTTGGCTATGCTCTGGAATTCACGTCGATCAGCCCTGCGCATCGCACAATAGTTCACCAGCAGGAAAAGAGACATCACCAGGAAAGTCGACTGCAGATACCAATAGACATTGTATGGAGAGAAATAGACCATATAGAGCGGTTCGCTCTCGATCCCCATGATCACGCGCGAAAGCCAGCAAAGCGTACCCACTGTCAGCAGCGGTAACAGCAGCCTGCGAGCCTTTTTGCCTACCAGCCAGTGAAAGCCGGTTCCACTTTTCGGAAACGAAAAGAAGACGATCCCGGAAATGAAGCTGAAGAGCGGCATCCGCATATCCGTAAAGGAATGCAGCATCCTGTAGAGCCAATCGTTGACCCCGACGGCCATCCCCTGGTCAGGATCTCCCCCGACAACATGAAAGGCAACGAGCGCGATACATGCCATGCCTCTTATAGTATCGACAGTGAGATCTCTCTTGGGGTTGAGCGAGAAAAACGGGCTTTTGAGGAAGTGAAACATGGTTCATGCTTTACCATAAGTTGCGGTTAACAAAACGCTACCCCACAACCTATTCGTTTAAAATGCAAAGCAGAATGCAAGTGACCACTTTTGAAAGACAGGGTTAACCAAGGTGGTTAATCTGCACCGATTTGTGTCTGATTTGACACAAAAAAAGAGGCTGCCGGTTGGGCAGCCTCTTAATTTCTTCAGTTGGGCGTCTATGCCCCGGTCGTCTTACTCAGCAGCATCCTTGGCGTAACCAAGGCGCTTGTTGAGCTGGTTGATGAGGTCGATCGCAGCGTCGGCGATAACCGTTCCAGGAGGATAGATGGCAGAAGCACCCGCTGCGTAGAGCGCATCATAATCCTGCGGAGGAATCACACCACCAGCAACGATCATGATGTCTGGGCGGCCTTCAGCAGCCAGCACGTCACGCAGGGCCGGTACGAGGGTCAGGTGACCGGCTGCCAGAGAAGAGGCAGCAACCACATGCACGTCGTTTTCGACAGCCTGACGACCAGCTTCTTCCGGGGTCTGGAAGAGAGGTCCGATATCAACGTCGAAGCCAAGGTCAGCGAAGCCGGAAGCGATAACCTTCTGACCACGGTCATGACCGTCCTGGCCCATTTTGGCGATGAGGATACGAGGACGACGACCGTCGTTTGCCTCGAACTCGTCAACCAGTTTCTGGACTTTCTGAACCACGTCAGACATGGCACCAACCTCTTTGCGGTAGACACCGGAAATGGACTTGATTTCGGCGCGATGGCGACCGTAGACCTTTTCCAGAGCGTAGCTGATTTCACCGACAGTGGCTTTAACGCGCGCTGCCTTGACCGAGAGATCAAGCAGGTTGCCGTTGCCCTGTTCGGCTGCATTGGTCAGAGCTTCAAGAGCTGCATCAACTTCGGCCTGATCGCGTTCTGCTCTCAGGCGAGCCAGTTTGTCCAGCTGCTGCTGACGAACTGCGGTGTTGTCAACCTGCAGCACATCGATGTCTTCCTTGAAGTCAGGCTTGTATTTGTTCACGCCAACAACGGTCTGGGAACCGCCGTCGATGCGAGCCTGGGTCTTCGCAGCAGCTTCTTCAATGCGCAGCTTCGGAATGCCGGCTTCGATGGCTTTTGCCATGCCGCCAAGGCTTTCGACTTCCTTGATGTGGGCCAGAGCTTTTTCAGCCAGCTCAGCGGTGAGTTTCTCAACATAGTGAGAACCGCCCCATGGGTCGATAACTTTGGTGGTCGCACTTTCCTGCTGCAGGAACAGCTGGGTGTTACGAGCGATACGGGCAGAGAAGTCGGTCGGCAGAGCCAGCGCTTCGTCAAGAGCGTTGGTATGCAGGGACTGGGTATGCCCTTGCGTTGCACCCATGGCTTCGATCGCGGTACGTCCGATGTTGTTGTAAACATCCTGAGCGGTGAGCGACCAGCCGGAAGTCTGGGAGTGGGTACGCAGGGAATAGGACTTCGGATTCTTCGGATTGAACTTTTCCTTGACCAGTTTGGCCCAGACCAGACGGGCTGCGCGCATCTTGGCAACTTCCATGAAGAAGTTCATGCCGATCGACCAGAAGAAGGACAGGCGCGGAGCAAATGCATCCACATCCAGACCGGTTTCCACACCAGCTGCAATATATTCAAGACCATCGGCGATCGTATAGGCCAGCTCAAGGTCGGCCGTCGCACCAGCTTCCTGCATATGGTAGCCGGAGATCGAGATGGAGTTGAATTTCGGCATGTTCTGGGACGTATAGGCAAAGATGTCCGAGATGATGCGCATGGAAGGATGCGGAGGATAGATGTAGGTGTTGCGGACCATGAACTCTTTCAGAATGTCGTTCTGAATGGTACCGGCCAGCAGATCCTGGCTAACGCCCTGCTCTTCCGCAGCAATGATGTAAAGAGCCATGACAGGCAGAACAGCGCCGTTCATGGTCATGGACACAGACATCTTGTCGAGCGGAATGCCGTCGAACAGGGTGCGCATGTCATAGATGCTGTCGATCGCCACACCGGCCATGCCAACGTCACCGACTACGCGTGGGTGGTCGGAATCGTAACCGCGGTGGGTTGCAAGGTCGAACGCGATGGACAGACCCTTCTGACCGGCAGCAAGGTTGCGGCGGTAGAAGGCGTTGGAGTCTTCAGCGGTGGAGAAACCGGCATACTGACGGATCGTCCATGGGCGCTGTGCATACATGGTCGGATACGGGCCACGCACGAACGGGGCCAGACCCGGCCAGCTGTTGAGGAAATCATACTTGGAGATTTCGCTCTCGGCATAGGCGTCTTTAACGTCGATACCTTCCGGCGTGTGCCAGAGGGCATCGCCGGCGGTCACAGAAGGACTGGCCGCCTTGAATGCTATGTCGGCAAAGTTAGGGATCTTGCTCATTCTTCCAATTCCTTATGCTTATGCCTTGGCGACCGGGGCAATGCCCAGAACGTCATGAATTTTATTGAGTTCGGCGAGCACGTCGCAGCTTTCGAAGGCGAAAGCATCAACACCGGCGGCAGAAAGTGCCTCCATGATCTCTTTCGGACGACCTGCTACATAGACCATCTTCGCGCCAGCTTCCTTGAGAGCCTTGGCAAAGTCGGTGCCCTTTTCTTCATACAGGGCGTCGGGGCCTACGATGGCAGCAATCGCTGCACCAGATGCCTTGAAGTCGGCAGCGGCTTCGGCAGCTTCAGCATAGCCCTTGTCAGACAGGGACCGGATGCCACCAGCTTCGAAGAAGTTCTTCGTCCAGGTTGCACGTGCCGTGAAGTCGGCGATGCGGCCCATGTTGGCAAAGAAGATCGGCGGGTTGCCAGCAGCCTTGGCTGCGTCACGCAGAGTTTCATATGGCTCTGAGAGACGAACGGCCTTCAGAGCAGTGCAGCTTTCGCCAGCAGCCGGAACGGCCAGAGCGATCGGAGCGACGTCAAGCACTGCAACATCTTTTTCGTCGATGTTCGGGAATGCAGAAGCACCGGTCAGAGCAGCACGGCGGGTTGCAAGAAGCTTGCCGCGTACTTCGTTCGACTTGGCGATCACATCAGCGAACAGACCGGCCTTGAGCGCAGCAACTGCACCACCAGCCTTTTCAGCTTCCTGGAACAGAGCCCAGGCCATGGCGCCGGTTTCGTCGGTCAAGGTTTCAACATAGCCCGAACCAGCGGCAGGGTCGGTGACGCGATAGAGGTTTGATTCCTCCAGCAGCATCGTCTGCAGGTTGCGGGAAATGCGGCGGTCGTGAGAACCAGGCAAGCCAAGAGCGATGGTATGCGGAACAACGCAGATGCTGTCAGCGCCACCAACACCGGCTGCGAAGCAGGCAGTGGTTTCACGCAGGATGTTCACATAAGGATCAAGGCGAGTCATCATCGACCAGGAGGTCTCTGCATGAACCGTCAAAGGCAGGAAGTCGACACCGGCTGCTTCGAGCAGGTTTGCCCAGAGATGACGGATCGCACGCATTTTGGCCAAAGAAGCAAACTGATCGGCTTCTACGGACAGAACCACATCGATCATGCCGAGAGCTTCGGCAGCTTCGAAACCGGCGTCTTCCAGCGCGCGCCAGTAGGCGACGATGGTTGCCACAACAGCACCCAGCTCCTGGGCATCGGTTGCACCGGCATCATGATAAGGACGGCCATCAGCGGTAACGAACGGACCCTTGAAGCCTTTGGCTTTTAGATCCTTGATCGTGCTTGCAAGGGTAGCTGCCCAATCGGCAGGCAGCGCACCGGTGCTTGCAAAGCAACCGATCGGGTCGAGACCGAAGGAAACCTTTACAGAGGCAGCATCAGCCCCCTTGTCGGCAACCACACCCGCGAAAGCCTTTGCTGCAGCATCACCAGCAGCACCGGTTTCCAGACGGAATGCAATGAGGTCAACAAGAACCTCGTTCAGCGCCTTTGCCAAAACTTCCTTGTCTGCAGCCAGACCGAAGCCCCTTGCAGACGCGCTACCGGCAAATGGAATGCAAACCATATTGACGCCGTTCACAAGGTCGTTCAACACCTGCTCGTTTGCCTTGGCAGCATCAGGATGATCCATCCGCTGGCAAACAGCCCATGTCGTGTCCTTGGGACGCATTGCCAAAGGCGCTTTTCCGACGGCCCGTTCGAAAATCGGGGAGATTTCCGTGCCGTCTACTGTTTTCGTTGTGAGGCGAGAAATAGGCTGGCCCTTGAGCGCCTTTTCAACCATCGCGGCCCAGTCCTCACGGGAATAGCCTGGAAATGTCTCGGCTATCCTCAACGCTTCGCTCATCATATTCACTCCCAATTATAGAAGGCCCAATTCGAATGGGCGGAGAGCCCACCCATCAAGCCTTCAAATCGTCTTATTAAGTGCATCACTTCCTTTTCGATATGCTGATACACTTCACTTGTTTTGCATCTGATCGCAAGGATATACACTTTGCTTTGCCATTCTTTGTCCTATCTCATTATCCTAAGCCAATATTTAAACTGGCTTTCTGACATGGGACTTTCTCAGGACATATTTCTGCATCGACATCGAGAATGTCACGGTGCATGCATTAATGTGGTCTGAGAGCTCATGAACAGTTCGGAAAAATGACTAGTCCGGAAGAATGATGAAGAAAGTGCAGCTAAGTCACTTCATTGCTTAGACTAAAGCCTAAAGCACCCTCTTCGCAAGCTCTCCGAATGGCGCGGTTGATCGAAAAGGGATAAATGTGGGCGTTTTCATTCCAGATCGTCCACCCGGGCACCCCTCAGCGCCCATATATTGAGGCGATCGACGATATATGCATGGCTGCCCCGGTCGAGAATCATACGACGACAGGACATTATCAGGGGATTACGAACAGATTGCCGCAAGGGTGTCCTCTATAGGAACAGCTCTGGGGAAAATTTACCTGACAAATACCGCCATTTGCTGAAAAATGACAATGACAATCGTGTCTCGTTACTTTTTCCTTGCCGTGAATTGTACAATAGTCCAAAATCTGGAGCGGGTCTAAGTGGGAAAGCGACGGTTGTTCATTTCAGTTCATTCTGAAACGGCATTCTGTTGCAGTAATTTTTGTCCGTCAGGCATTCCTTTTGTCTGACATTGTTGCAACACCAAACATGCAGTTACTATCCATGACTGATTCCCATTGGGGGCTCACAGACAAGGCCATTGCCGTGTCTCAGCCAGCCAAAAATCCCGATGCTTTCTTTGAAAGCGTTGTCTCCCGATTCAGATCTTTCGGTGCAGAGCATATTCTTATCACCGGTCTTCCGCTTCCCGGCAGAGATCTGGGCAAGCTGGTGCTCTATCAACACTGGGGTGATTCCGTATTGTCCAGCGCCCATCTTGCGCAAGTACGCGGCAGCGATGACTTGTTGCGCCGGATCGCAGTTCTTTCCAAGCCTGCCTACTGGAACCTTGATGACAAGGACAACGGCTGGATCAGGGAGTCCTCTCTTATCGGCCTTCTGCAGAGAAGTGGCTCCAGCCCGCGTTCCTATCGATCGCTGATCGGCATTCACGTGCATCACTTCAACGTCATGCAGGTAGCCATTTGCGTGGCCGGACAGGAACTGAACGTATCCGAAAGGGAGCTGACCTCGCTGTCAACGACCATCCAGCATGAATTGGCAGAGATGCAATCGGTCCATCCGATTCTTGCCAGCCGTCCAGGTGAGCTCTCGACACGCGAGAAACTCGTTCTGAGCATGACGGCCGAAGGCAAGACGGCAGGCGACATTGCCGAAGAGCTGCATATTTCCCAGAGAACAGTTCACGCCCATCTGCAGAACGCCTCAGAGAAGATGCAGGCTGCCAACAAGACGCAAACGGTGGTCGAAGCCATGCGCTATGGACAAATTCAGCTGCGCTGACAATCGCAGGTGACAGGAGGACACATTTTTTCAGACCGATTGACATCCGAACCAGAAATGACGGTGTGAAGAACTGTGGTAACCGGAGCAACCTTTCGCTCCGTTTCAAATGAGCCAAACAGACACAGACAGAAACAATTGTAACCGATTGTTGCAAACCTCGCCTCCGATACATTGGAATACTTTAAAAGTGGGGTTTAGCAGTCCTCTTTTGCGCTCACTCATGCTTGCCGTTCCCAGCGGGCTGATAAGCTGACCTCAGCTTTCATTCCAAAGGGAGAAACCATCATGAGATTTGTTACCGCAGCAGCAGTCGTCGCCACGCTGGCCCTGACGTCATCCGCCCTTGCCTTTGGCAACGGCTATGGCATGAGGCAGGGTTTTTGGGGGCAAGGTCAATCTGGCCAGGGCATGGGAGGCGGAGGACGCGGCCGCTGGATGATGCAGCAACAGGCTGGCGCCGTCAGCCCAACCGGCTCCCCGACAGACATGCAACCCGACACCCCGCAGACATGGGGCCCGGGCGCAGGTATCAACCAAGGCATGGGCGGCGGCTTTGGCCGCGGCATGGGGTGGAGAATGGGCTGGGGCATGGCTCCGCCTAATGCCCAGGGACAACAGCCTGCGATACAGACCACCCCTCCAGCAGGACAGCCGGGGTTTGGCCGCGGCAACCGCACGGGAGAACCCGTCTTTGTTGGCAGCTGGGACAGTGACGAAGACGGTGTCGTGACCCTCAAGGAAGCTCAGGAACGCCGCAACGACTATTTCGACTCACTCGACGAGAACGAGGACGGCGTGATTGTGGCCGCCGAGTTTACCGAATTCCTCAACAACACCAGGATGCCCCCGGCAGAGGCAACCAACGGCCAGCGCGGCCTGTTCGGCATGACCATCGACTTCAATGACGCCAACCACGACGGCAAGGTTGACCGGACGGAGTTCCTTGCCCAGACCGTGCCTTGGCTGAATGGCATGGATCGCAACGGCGATGGCAAGGTTTCGAACGATGACTTCGGTCCTCGTCATGCCCAGATGGGACCGGGCAAGGGAAATGGCATGGGTCGAGGAATGGGCATGCGCTGGATGCAGCAGCAAAGCTGACTGACCGTCAAAGCTGGCATGGCCTGAATTTGAAAGCCCTATGAGCTTCTGTGCTGACAGACCCAAGGAAATTTCAACCTTCTGCAGGCCATCACACCATCACAAAAAAGCCAGCGACGACCTCGCTGGCTTTTGCGTTTTGACACAAATCCAGATTGAAACAATCGCTTGATCAGAAAAGGCGCGGCTTTTTCGACCGCAGCATCAAGCGTTTGATCACAACAACAACGCTCGAGGGCACGCACCGTTCACGCGGCCCTCCCCTTTACGATTTGCGTCTCTGTTTCCTTGTCCGGGTTTCCCTGTCCGATTCCCGGCATGACCTCTAGTAGGTCATCATCGGAGGCAGTTCCTTAGCCTGAGCCACCCATTTTTCCACGTTGCTCTGAGCAGGAACCTGACGCACAAGTTTCTTCTCGGCATTTGCGTCCTTCATTGCGACTGTCAGGTTGGCCGCATTCCGGTTGCGCAGTTCCTTGACGGTATCGACGCCGGCCACTTCCAGAAGCTCGGAATATTCCTCACCAACACCCTTGATGCGCATCAGATCGGCCATGTTGGCCCATTTCAGAATGCGGGCATGCTCAATACCCGTCTTTTCTTCCAGTTCCTTGCGGCCTGCAGGGTCCTTGGCCTTTTCGAGATAGCTTTTCGTGTTGGTGATGCCAACCTCCTTGAGCTTTGCAGCATAGGTTGGGCCGATACCTTCAATTTTCGCAATTGGATAAGAAGTCATGTCTTGCCTCCACATAATTCTTGTAAGTGATCCAGCCTTTGTCCCCCGACAAACGCGCAAAAGTATCCTGGAAAGAACGGTTGCGAGCATAAGGCATAACCACACACAATAGAGTGTAGTAAAAACGCAATGTTCGCAACTATTGCTTTAGTGCAGTCACAAGATCTGGCTGAGAGCCGGAACAGAATTGACCACATCATCCACAAGGCTCTCGTCTGCATTTTCTTTCGCAGCGGAAATGAGTTCTGTGGCAACGGTCTGAACTTCGCCCATGCTGAGGCCTTCGCTGGTTAACTGATTGAGGGCCGCCATGGCACCGCCGATACCGCCCATGCCTCCCATTGCCCCCATCAGACCACCGAGCAATCCGCCGCCGCCGTTACCAGCTTCAGCTGCCTGATCCATCAGCTCCTGCGCCCCCAGGGCACTCACAAGCATGTTCATCTTGTCTTCCGGCGCTTCCTTGGCCAGAAAATTGAAAATGATCTTGACTGCTGTCATGGCCAGATCTTCAGAAATGCCCGCAGCTGATGCGATCCGCGCAATGATTTGTTCCATAATGGTCTCCCGAATAAAGCGTGTTGGCCTTGTAAAGCGATTGTGCATTGTCATAGCAGGCAAGGACAGCAAAAATCTATCCCGGATATGGCCGCCTTTGCCCCTGCTCCCATGTCAGACTGAAAAGATTCGATAATTGTCGCTATTTCAGCCTATCCGGTTGCAGCCTCCTGCCATCCAACGTAAAAAGAATCCAGAAGGGCGGATCCTGATTGCACAAGGGAATTATAGGCTTGAGCATGAACCTCTGGTGAATGGGTCCATCTTTATCGGGGCGCGGCTATCACAATTTGATCAATCCGTCCGGCTGTTGGCTGCAGTGCCTTGCCGGACGAGGAAAAACAGGATCCGGGGGCATCATGTTACAAGACGGGAAAGTCTATCTCGGCACATCTTTTATGACCGACAAAGACGGCATACAGTCAAGCCAGGGGGAATATCTTGATCTTGCGCTGGCCAACCGGCATGGCCTGATCACCGGCGCAACAGGAACCGGCAAGACCGTTTCTCTGCAGATCCTGACGGAAGGCTTCTCCAATGCCGGGGTGCCGGTATTCTGTGCCGACGTCAAAGGCGATCTTTCCGGTCTGGCGGCGAAAGGAGATGCGAAGGACTTCCTGTTCAAACGCGCCGAACAGATCGGCCTGGACGATGACTATGCGTTTGCCGCCGTGCCGACCATTTTCTGGGATCTGTTTGGTAAACAGGGCCACCCGGTGCGCACGACGATCAGCGATATGGGACCGCTTCTGCTGTCACGCCTGCTCGGGCTCAATGACACGCAGGAAGGTATTCTCAATATCGCCTTCAAGCTGGCCGATGACGAAGGATTGCTGCTGCTCGATCTCAAGGATCTGCGCGCCCTTCTGGTGAACATGGAAGAGCGGCGCAAGGAACTGTCTGCCGCCTATGGCAATATTTCCACCACGTCTATCGGCGCCATTCAGCGCGATTTGCTGGTACTCGAGCAACAGGGCGCTGACCAGTTCTTCGGCGAGACCGCGCTCGACATCCTCGACATGATGCGCACCACCCGCGACGGTCGGGGCGTCGTGTCCATTCTGGCCGCCGATAAGCTGATGCAGTCTCCTCGTCTCTATGCCACCTTCCTTTTGTGGCTGCTCTCGGAACTTTTCGAGGAACTGCCGGAAGTGGGCGACCGCGACAAGCCGCGGCTTGTCTTCTTCTTTGATGAGGCTCACCTGCTGTTCGAGGATGCCCCCAAGATCCTCGTGGACAAGGTGGAACAGGTCGTCAAGCTCATTCGCTCCAAAGGTGTGGGTGTCTATTTTGTCACGCAGAATCCACTCGATGTCCCTGACGACGTGCTGTCGCAGTTGGGCAACCGGGTGCAACATGCCTTGCGCGCCTATACCCCGAGAGACCAGAAAGCCGTCAAGGTAGCGGCAGATACCTTCCGCCCCAATCCGGGGCTCGATACCCGACAGGTCATCATGGAACTGGGAGTCGGAGAAGCTCTGGTCTCCACGCTGATGAAAAAAGGCGTGCCCTCCATGGTACAGCGGACGCTCATCCGACCACCAAGTTCACGCATAGGACCGCTTTCGGTTGCCGAGCGCGAGGCCATCATCAACGAAAGCCCGATCCTTGGCGTCTATGACAAGGTTGTCGACAGGGAGAGCGCCTATGAAGTGCTGCTCAAACGGGCGGAAGACAAGGCAAGACGCGAGGAGATGCAGCGCGAGGAAGAGGATCGCCAGCGCGAAGAAACCGGGCGCATGAAGAAGGGCCGCACCGGCTTCACCCTGCCCGATTTCGACCGAGATGACCGCCCTACCACCAAGGCACGGCGCAGCACAGGCACACGCCGGTCGAGCCGGCAGACGGTGGCCGAAGCGGCTCTCAAATCAGCGGCCCGTTCCGTTGCCTCTTCGCTTGGACGAGCACTGGTTCGCGGCATTCTTGGCAGCCTCAAAAGCGGTCGCTAGGAAGATTATTATTTTGGCGCAAGTCTTCGTTAACCCCCACTTATGCAAAAGCTTGAATTTTTAGTGGTTGCAAGGGATTATTAGTGAAATTGGGCCATTCCTGTAGGAGTGGCCCATTTTGTACGTCCATGAGGACTAAGGGCCGAATGCAACACTTGCAGGCGCGGACAACTGGGGGTTCGCAGACTGCACAACGAACAAGAAAAGAATAAGTGAGGCCAGCATTGTCGCGTCGCTTGATACCAGTCAAAAATCTGTCTGTCATGATCCTTGCCCCAAGACGCCACGACCGTCAGCTTTGGGCAAACCTGCTCAAGAATTGTGACATCGAGCACCCGCTTTCCATGTCAGACATAGAACAGGCCACGTCGATTGTCGGCGCTGGTCAGATCGACGTCGTTTTCGTTGACGAAAGCTATGGCCCCCACGATATTGCCAATATCCTCATACCCGCCCGTCAGGTCGAATTTTCCGGAGGTCGCGGTGTGTGTCTCATTCTCTGTTCGAAGAAGGCCACCGCGCAGGACGTACTGAATGCTCGCAAGCTCGGCTTTGCCTCTCTGGTGATCCTGCCAGCCTCGATCGACACCGTGCGCAAGCATCTGGAATTGGCGGCTCGCTACATCCCGCTTTCAGATGAAGAGCTGGGCTGGTCGAAACCAAAGGTCAAGGCTCTGCAAGAGGAACGGGCGGAAGCCAAACGCAAGCTTGCCCGATCTGCCACGGATCAGAATGGCAGCGAGACTGCGGGTCCGTCCGATCTGGTCCACGCGGCCCCTTCCCGATCCGCACCGACCAGCATAGTTGGCGATATCAATGCGGCTGACCATTCGACGGCCCAAAGCGATGAGCGTGGGCAACAGCGTGCCACAAATCATCCTTCCGGTGCAGGCACTGGTGTTGCGGCAGCCTCTGCTCAGAATGGCCCGTCTGCCGGCCGTTCATCGTCTGCAACAGGGATCCAGTCCGATCCTGGCTCGTTCGAACCACACAAGGCAAAGGGTCCAGAAACCCCGCTTCTGCGGCCTCGCAGCAGCCGCAGTTCCGACGAGGATGACGATATGCCTTCGATGATGGCTCCGGGGCGATCCGGTCGCTCGGCAGAGGAAGAAGTCGTCTTCCTCTGATGGCCTTGCGGCCTGTTGCAAAGTCACCCGAAACCCTCTTGCCTCTCTCTCGACCAGATAGGGGGGAACATATGTGAAAGTTCCCCCAGCGAGGCTGGCGTCCCATGGCTGAAGCTGATAGCGTCTGGCCAACAGCATGGCGCATCGGCACATGCTTATTCCGCTCAGACTCTTCCGATCCGACAAGGGTATTTCATGACAAAGCTTGATTCTGTTCTGGCGCAGATTGACGCCAACTTCGACGATTCCCTCAAACGTCTTTTCACATTCGTTGGGTTCAAATCCGTTTCCACCGACCCCGCCTACAAGGACGAGTGCAAGAAAGCCGCAGAGTGGCTTGCCAATGAGCTGAACGGGATCGGGATCGACGCAAAGGCGCATGAAACCATTGGCCATCCGATGGTCATGGGCCATGACAGCGACACCTCGGAGAAACCCGGCCCGAACGTCCTGTTCTACGGACATTATGACGTGCAGCCCGTCGATCCGGTCGAGCTATGGGACGATGATCCCTTCACTGCCAAGATTTTCGAAAAGGACGGCGTGAAAATGATCTTCGGGCGCGGCTCTTCCGATGACAAGGGTCAGGTGCTGACCTTCGTTGAAGCCTGTCGCGCCTACAAGGAAGTGCATGGTGCGCTGCCGATCAATGTCTCCATTCTGGTGGAAGGCGAGGAAGAGAGCGCTTCGCCAAGCCTGTTGCCTTTCCTCAACAAGCACAAGGAAGAGCTGTCCAAGGATCTGGCTCTGGTCTGCGATACTACCATGTGGGACGCTGAAACCCCGGCAATTACCACCATGTTGCGCGGACTGATGGCACAGGAAGTCGTCATCACGGCCGCCAATCGCGATCTGCACTCCGGCGCCTACGGCGGCCCGGCAGCCAACCCGGTGCGGATCCTTGCCAAAGTGCTGGCGGACATCCACGACGACACTGGCCGTGTGACCATTCCGGGCTTTTATGATGGCGTAGAAGAGCTGACACCAGAAATGAAGGCCCAGTGGGATGCCCTGCCTTATGATGCGGAAGGCTTCCTTGCCGAGGTTGGCCTTTCCATTCCTGCCGGGGAAACCGGCTACAGCGTCTACGAACAGCTCAACGCCCGTCCGACCTGTGAGTTCAACGGCATCATCGGTGGTTATACCGGCGAAGGTTTCAAGACCGTCATCGCATCCAAGGCCTCTGCAAAGATCTCCTGCCGCCTGGTCGGCAAGCAGGATCCGGAAGCCATCCGCGCCAACATGCAGGCCTTCATCCGGGCACGCGTCCCGGCTGACTGCACGGTTGAATTCATAGATCATGGTGGCGCACCCGGCCACAGCCTTTCGCCCGACTTCCCTCCGCTCAAGAAAGGCGCTCAGGCACTCAAGGACGAATGGGGCAAGGAAACCATCCTCTCCGGCATGGGCGGTTCCATTCCCATCGTTGGCGAGTTCAAGGAAATCCTTGGCATGGATTCGATGATGATCGGTTACGCTCTGGAGAATGACAACATTCATTCGCCGAATGAGAAATACAATCTGGAAAGCTACCACAGGGGCATCCGCTCGTGGGCGCGCGTGCTGGCAGCCCTCGCCGAGGAATAGGCGCTCATCGTCGCCCGCTTTCTGACAGTTTGAGTGGCCGGATCCGCAAGGGTTCGGCCATTCACACTTTCAAGTCCAAGGTCTGTCCATCTTCCGGCCCGGAACACGCCTTGCCTCACTTAGGCCCATTTGTCGGTTTACGGTGCAGCTTCGTTCCGGTACGGAAAAGCCATCATCCACCACCCCCTCAGGGGTGAAGATGCGGGAGCGTTTAAATGGTCGCTTTTAAACTGGAAAACCCAACGAAAGCTGCCCGTTAGACGATTTGGTCGAAGATATACACTTTTGCCACCATATCTTAGGTGTTAGGCTTCGCCGCAATTGGAAGGGCGCAAGGTTATTCGCAAGCACTGACTGGCCTTGCCATCCGAATCTGCTATGCATTCTTCTTGTTGATCTATTGATCATCTGTCGAGCGCGGTCGTCTGCGCTTGTTACTCTGTCTACATCGGTTTATTTGATGCACACCAATTTGCTTAAGTCCGTTTTGCGTTACCTTCCGGGTCTTGCCGTTCTTGCCACCGTTGCCGGATGCAGCGTGCCCATGGGGTCGATTGCGGATTCCAATGGCGCTCCGCCACCAAGAGCCGTTCTGACCATCACCGACGCAGGTGTCAGCGGTCTGACACCCGAAACGGGATACGGTCCGAAGACCATTGGAGCTGCCTTGCCGGGCTTCACGATCGAGACCATCCAGACAGCGGGTGAAAACGACACGCAGTGGACCTATGCGGCCTTTCGTGACGGCTTGCAGATGGTGCAGATTTTCAAGGGAACTGGCGGCAAGATCGGTGTAGTCCATGGTGTTGGCGATGCCGTGGCCGGACCAAACGGCGAACGACTGGGCATGACCTTTGCGCAAGTTCGTCTGCCGCGACGGGCCTGTCGGGTCGGGCAGAATCTCTGGCGCGGAATGGCCATCTGCAAGGCGGCCAACACCGAAAAGGTTTCCCTGGTCTTTGCGATTTCCGAATACCGCGGGCCGTTTGACCAGCTGCCTTCGCCCTCCGAGTTGCAACAGGCGACACTGCAAAGAATTCTCTGGACGCCGTGATCCGTTTCAAGTCATTGTTTTGTTGCCTTTAACAGGCAAACATGCCCCGGACCACATGACGATGCGCGCGTCCATTGTCGTCATGAGTGGGGGATGATCTCGAGGGCTTCCCGCCTTCATATCGTGTTTTGTTGGAAGAGTATCCGAAATGACAATGCAAACTGGCAGGCCTCGCCTCATTTGCCTTGAAGACAGCTTCAGGATCAGCCGCTCGGCCATGCGGCTGCTCATCCTGACGTCTGCCTGTTTTGTCGCTTCTCATGCCTCTTCCCAGCAGATTCTGACGCAGGGCACCCCGATCGCCAATGTTCCGGTGATCTACAGCCCTTCGGGCAATGCAGCCACGATACCGCTCAATAGTTTTGGCAACACGACACCCTGGCTGCTGAACTCCGACATTCATGCGACTCCGGCTCAGATGAAGATTACCGGATCAGCCACGCCAGCCACGATCGTGGCCTCGGGAGCCCCGAGCGAAGACAGCAAACCAAGCGCGGTCGAGATCATCGTCCCCGGCGCGACGAGCATGCCGCCTTCGATGACGAGTCCCCTGTTGCCCAATGTTCCGTCCTCGCTCAGTGAGGACAAGGTGAAGGTGCCGGCCCAGACCGGCACTCCGACCGTGGGCGCCCCCGTTGCCCTGCCCACGCCAACCGTCATATCAGACACCCCCGTCACGGATCCTGTGACGCCTGTGACCGATCAGGCACCAGCAGCACCGAAGAACGCAGCCCTTGAAGGCAAGGCGGCATCCGATCTGGAAGAGAGCGCCCGGTCCGGGCCAGCCCTTCGCAAGAGTTTCTCGGCGCTGTTTACCCAGCAGCGCCCCTTCCTGCTCTATTCGCAGGATGCATCCATTACCTATCTCATGCCGAATGCTCTGGTGGATCATCCCAAACTGAGCCGCTATTTGCGCGACATCCTTGAAGAGCGCGCCCTGCAACAGTGGCAGTCCCAGCGACAGGCCCCTCAGCCAACGGCTCCTGCTACGGCGCAGAACTCGACTTCGACGACGACGACCGAAGCTCCATTGGCAGCTGCAGCGGCGCCCACGGAACCGGCAACCACCGAGCCGGAGCCCAATCGCATTGCAATCACGGATCCCGATCTGCTCGAGGAACGCCCGGCTCTCGTCATCACGGGACGGGTGGAGGACCGTTTCTATTCACCGACCTTCACATCTCTCTATCTTGAAGAGATCAAGAGCATCGACGGACAGAAGCGCCCGACCCAGATTCTCAGTTTCAATTTCGACAACACGACGGATAGCGCTTTCGGTCTGCAAGATCTCTTCGTCGCCAAGGACGAGAAGGAACTGGCAGGGACGATCGAACTGATTGACGCCTATATCCAGACAGATATCGTAAGGCAGAAGTCCATCCGCCTCGGCACCCTAGTACGCCCGGATCAGGACGCCTGGCTCAAGGATCTCAAGCCAAGTCTGGCGCTGCTGCAGAATTTCACTCTGGTGCCCTCGCGCGAGACCAGCAAGATCGCCGGTCTGTCGTTTCACTTCAACCCCGGTCTGCTGGGCGCTGAAGCGGACGGACAGTATGATGTCTATGTACCAGCAGCCATTTTCAGCGCGGCCCTGTCACCCCAATTTGCCGAGCATTTTGGCGGTGAGGCTTTGCGGGTCAGCCGCCACAATGCCAAAGGCTTCTCAGCCGCCAGTGTCAATATCGAAGGCCTGCGCTCCGGGGACGAACTTGGCGGTGACATGCTGATTGAAGGTGAAGTTCCGGGCAACTGGTGCAACGGTTTCCACATCACGTTGTCCGACAGGGAGAACAGCCAGATCATAACCGAGGGTGTGGTAAAACTGCTCCCCGATCTGCCGACCTATGGCCTTGCCAGCAACATGATGCGGTTCCGTGCGGAGCTATCGGTTACGGGTGATGGCGAAAAGCCGGGCTCACTGATGTTTGAACCCTACGCGGTGGAGGTGAAGGACAACCACGTGCTGCTGCAAAAGAACAGCGCCTGCGATCCTTTGAAGCCCATCTCGATGCCCGACCCCTTGCGGGATCTGATCGCCATTGATGTGAACTATTGATATAGGGCGGGCTGCAGCACTGCCCGTCAACGAATTCGGCAACCAGGTTGTCTTAGGTATTTTCCCGTCCATTTGGCGGCTCACTGGAAATCAACAGCCCATTTTGGCAGGCAGACAACCGGCTTTCAGTGCGCTAGGCATGGTTCCGGTCTTGTCCCCGCGCGACTCGCGTGGCAAAAAGGCCTCTGAATTCCGTCCGTTTGAACCATCGAAACATGATAAGAGATCGCCCACTGCTTCGGGCGAAGGAAAGACGTTATGGTACCTGCTCATTTGAATGCTGATCTTCTGGCCAAACAAATTCTCGAAGGGAACAGAGCGTCCCTTGCAAGAGCCATAACGCTCGTGGAAAGCCGCAAGCCTGATCACCGGGCCATCGCCCGCGACCTGTTGACCCAGTTGCTGCCATACGCGGGGAAGGCTCATCGGGTCGGGATTACCGGTGTTCCGGGTGTTGGCAAATCGACCACCATCGACCAGTTGGGAAAGAACCTGACGGCCGCAGGCAAGCGCGTCGCCGTTCTGGCTGTTGACCCCTCATCGACTCGCACAGGCGGCTCCATCCTTGGTGACAAGACGCGCATGGAACAGCTTTGCACCGACCCCAACGCCTTCATCCGCCCTTCGCCTTCAGCTGGCACACTGGGTGGCGTTGCTGCCCGGACGCGAGAAACCATGTTTCTTTGTGAAGCAGCAGGCTATGACGTGATCCTCGTCGAAACCGTCGGTATCGGTCAGTCGGAAACCACCGTCGCCGACATGGTCGACTTCTTCCTCGTCCTTATGCTGCCGGGTGCCGGTGATGAGCTGCAGGGCATCAAGAAGGGCGTGCTTGAGATTGCCGACATGATCGCGGTCAACAAGGCAGACGGTGACGGTTGGGCACGGGCCCGCAAGGCCGCGGCCCAATATCGCGCCGCCCTGCACATCATGACGCCGGTCAGCAAGAACTGGACACCACCGGTCATGACCATTTCGGGCCTCGCAAACGAGAGCCTCGACAAAATGTGGAAGCAGGTTGAAGAACATCAACAAAAGCTGTCCGCAACCGGCGAATTGCAGGAAAAACGCAGTGGCCAGCAGGTGCGCTGGATGTGGTCGATGCTCGAAGACCGTATGCGCGCCCTGTTGCATGAAAACGCCAGCGTCAAGGAACTGTTGCATCAGGTTGAGGGACAGGTCGAAGGCGGCACCTTGCCAGCCTCCGTGGCGGTGGAAGACGTCATGGCACAGCTTTTGAGCAACCTCAAGAACAGTTGATGCCCGTATCCGGAGATCCTCTCCGGCTTCGCAAGCAACTCCAAAGGCCGTGCGCGCTTGTGTCACGGCCTTTGTCATTTTTTACAGGTTTGACTTTACGTGTCGTATATTTTTGCACGCTATTATCATTGACCATATTATCCATAGATCCGTTTTTTTACCAGTTGGGACATATCATTTTAACCACTTCGGCTTACCGTGATACAAATTGAACTGCAGATTGGGGACTAGGTTCAATGCGCAAAACCAGAAGGACCGTTCTGGTTGCAGAGTCATCTGCCAAAGGACGTGAAGGAATCCTGCAAAGTCTTTTGATGATCGATCCTGACCTGTCGATCATGCAAACCGACTCGTCCGCCTCCCTCGGCAACATATTGAGCAATACTGCTATCGATGTCCTTCTCATCGGAGAACAATTCGCGGGAATGGATGGGCTGGATGTCATCGAGCAGTTGGGCCCATCGCGATACTCAAGCCTGACCGTGCTGCTCGCGGATCATTTCAATGCCGCCACCCTTGAGCGCAGTCGCAAACTCAGCCTTTACGATTGCATCCAGACGCCGCTTCGACAATCAGATCTGCAGCGCATCCTGATGAGGCGAGAAGCGCAACTCAACAAGCTGTCTGCATTGATCGTAGATTCCCAGCCAGCAGCTCGCCGGATCATCTTCAAGCTGCTCTCGGACTGCCGGTTCCAGCTGATGATATCCGAGGCCGAAAGCGGGCCACTTGCGGTCTCTCTGACCAAGGCCATCCCCTATCATCTTCTGCTGGTCGATCCTGAAACCGAAGGCTGGCAAGGGTCGGATATGGTCAAAAAGATCACCGCAAGGCAGCAACAATGCCGCATCGTGCTGATGAGCGCCAGAGACGAAGCCTCCATACTCGCCCAGCATGAAGATGCAGACGTGGCAGGTTTTCTCAAAAAGCCCTTCTACCCCAATGATCTGGAACGGCTGATGCACCAATTATTGGGCATCCCTCCCAGCAATCTGCTCAACAAGAATTTCTTTGAAGAACAATCTCTGCCGTCACCTGCATTATCTGATGTCCCTCAGCCGCCATCAGACCTTGACGAGGCTGCGCAATCGGCAGACGGGAACAGCGAGATTGTCTGGCTCTGATCGGAGCAAACTCCCTCAGGCTTTTATTTTCTGCATGAGATGGGACAACACGCCGTCCACAAGCTTGATTTCGCCAACCTTGACGCCGTTCCAGTTGACCAGCTTGCGCTCGCGCCAGTCTTCCATGGCGACAGCCTCACCTTCGCTCATCGGCAGGAAAGCATCGATCACCGCTGCCATCATGATTTCCGATGCCCGTGCTGCGCCATCCCAGCATTTGAGGGCGATACCCAGCCCCTGATCGGGCAGACTGGCGCAGAAGACCCCTTCGGCTCCGGTCTTGACAAAGGCGCGCTCGCCGAAAATTTCCATGATCGAAGTGCAGAAGCGATCATGCCCAGCCACCATGTAGGGGGCCTTTGCAACGGCCTGCCGCAACCTTTGGGCGGCCTTGGCCCGTTCCGGCGCAAAATCCGTTCCCGTTCCGAACCGTGCAAAGGCATGTGCCAGATTCTTCAAGGGGATCGCATAGGTCGGGATCGAGCAGCCATCGATACCGCAGAGGTCCATGCCTCTTTCTCCCTCCAGCGAAAAGCCGGTGGCCTGCTCCAGAACAGCCCTCACCTCCCGTTGCACCGGATGTTCCGGCTTGACATAGCCGTGATGATCAAATCCGGCCTGTTGCGAAAAGCACAGAAACCCGGCGTGTTTGCCGGAGCAATTGTTGTTGGCAGCAGTGGGGTCAACACCGCGCAAATGCAGGATCGCCTGATCCTTTTCATAGCGCGGGCTGTGTGCCCCACATTCCAGCGCGCCTTCAGTGAGGCCGCAGGCCCGCAACATCGCCTTCACGGTATCAACGTGGATTTCCTCGCCATTGTGCGACGCGCAGGCAATGGACAACGCTTCGGTTGGCAGATGGTAGTGGTCAGCCGCACCGGATTCGATCAGCGGCAGCGCCTGCAGGCCCTTGATGGCAGATCTTGGGAACACGGGGCTTTCAATGTCCCCGATCGATGAGACGAGTTCGCCCGCAGCATCCACCACGGCAATTGCCCCAATATGCCAACTTTCAACCCGCACGCCCCGCGTCACTTCAACCAGAACAGCCATCTCGTTCCCCAACTCTCTCATTTTGTTTGCACCGCTCGTCAGTGCGGCAACTTTAGTTGAAGGAAGCCTATCGGCTGCCTACCTCAGGGACAAGGGTGAACTTGCTGGGCGCATCCGTTGAGAACAGCTTGAGCTCGCGGTGCCCATTGTCTAGGGTCGTCCGGTTGCCAGATAAAACAGGACAGATCCGATGACCACCAGAAACGCCAGAGACCACGGCATCACAACGGGAACGCTTGATGCCGGCCCCACCAACAGTCTCGCAGATGTTCCAGGGGTCTCCTTCGGTCAAGTCACCCTTTCCGACGGTCCGGTGCAGACCGGGGTCACGGTCATTCACCCGACGGAAGGTTCGGCCTTCGAGCAGAAATGCATCGCAGCCTGTCACGTCATCAACGGCTTTGGCAAGAGCGTCGGGCTGATGCAATTGTCCGAGCTGGGGCAATTGGAAACCCCGATCGTTTTGACCAACACGCTTTCGGTCGGCACGGCCTCAACCGCCCTTGTACGGCACATGCTCGCCGGGCACCCGGCCATCGGCGACACCACGGGCACTGTCAACCCGGTTGTCATGGAATGCAATGACGGCGCCTATCTCAACGACATCCGAGGGCTTCATGTCACCGAAGACCACGTTCTGAAAGCGTTGCAGCAGCACGTCGCCACTTTGGAACAGGGGGCAAGGGGCGCCGGAACGGGTATGAGCTGTTACGGCCTCAAGGGCGGAATTGGATCGGCCTCGCGGCGGGTGCCGCTGGCTGACCGGACCTTCACGCTCGGCGCAGCGACGCTGTGCAACATGGGCCGCCTGCCCAATCTGATTGTAGGCGGTCGTCCTGTTGGGAACGAGATCATGACGCTTGAGAACAGCAAGGCGGGCGCCGTGGCCGAGCTTGGCTCCATCATCATCATCCTTGGCACCAATGCACCGCTTACCGCGCGCCAGATGGAGCGCATCTGCAAACGGGCGACCGCCGGTCTTGCCCGCACAGGGACACAGTTCGGCTCAGGCAGCGGAGATGTTGTTCTTGGCTTCACCACAGCCAACCGCCAGCCCCATTCGGCTCCGTCAAATCCGGTCATGGCTGTCGAAATGCTGCATGAGGACAGTCTCGATGGCCTGTTCAGCGCGACCATCGAAGTGGTGGAAGAGGCAATCCTCAATGCGCTGTTTGCAGCGGAAACCACCCACGGCAAACTGGGGCGCTACCGCAAGAGCCTTTCTGACTGGTGGAATGAGCTGGAAGCCTGAGGCCAGACGCCCGCGTGTGACCACCCATACCTGACCTTGAGAAGAGTTGGCAACAGTATCAGCGACTGCCCAGCAACGCCCGTGTAACCAGCGCCAGCATCATCGCCGGGACCGCCTTGATCAAAGCGCCCGCCGGATCCATCCAGAGGGCGGGAACCAGCAAACTGGCGGTGCACAGATAGATCACCGTCATGATCACCATAGCCATGCAGACCTGATGGGCCAATCGGCGAACAAGAATCGCAATGCCAAGCGCAATGTCGATCAAGGCTGCGCTCGCCAACAGGAATTGGACCTGCAGGACGGTAGCTCCGGAATCGGCCAGATTTTGCGCAGCCCACTGCATGTCAAACAGCGTCAGCACACCGGTCAGGATCCAGAACAGTGACAGGGTGGCAACAAGAACCGGCAGCAACAGGGCCAGCCGGGAAAACCAGCGCTCCTGCGTCGTGCTCGGCATCATGGCCAGTGTTTCCTCATAGGAGCGACAGTAGCGGCCGGAAATCGAGTGCCACAGAGTCGGATCACCGTTGACATGACCTTCCAGCACCTGAAGCGCGGTGGTACGCATCGGCGACCGCCAGCCAAGCCGACCGAGACCATTGGCAATGCTGGTGAGCAGATTGGAAGTGCGCGTTGAAAACCGGAATGTCTTCCAGGCGGGCGAAAAACCCAGCCAGTTGCGCATGCCCACGACCAGCTCTTCAAAGGTGTGGCTTTCCGCTTCAACCAGATCGATATCGGCATGGGCAGGAATGCGCCCTTCCACGGCCATGAGGGCCGCTTCCGTCAGTTCATCGATATGAATGGTCTGGATGCGGCGATCGGCCATGACGAGAGGCTGGATATAGGGAAAACCGGCCAGCATGCGCAGCAGCGCAGTGCCACTGTAGGCAGAGGGGGCAAGAACGAGACCGGGACGCAACACGACCCACTCGATGGACGAATCCATCACCACATCATCACCAACGGCCTTGGTGCGCATGAAGGCAGTTGGTGCGTTAGGCTCGGCACCGGTAGAAGAGATCTGGACAAACCGCAGGATCCCTCGCTCAACACAGGCATCGAGGCAAGCCTTGACCGACAGATGATGAACGGCTTCCAAATCGGCCATCAGACCATCCTGAAGCGCGCTGGCGGCGTTGACCACGGCATCGACGTCATCAAGCAGATGCATCCACTCGCCCGGATCAAGCATCCGGCGCATGTCTCCCGTAAACCATTCGACCTGAGGCAGCAGTTTTGCCGCCTCCTTCGGTGTCCGCGACAGACTGACCACTTCATGGTCTGCACGAAGCAAGGCTCGGCATATTTCCGATCCGATCAGGCCAAAACCACCAAGAACCAGAATGCGCATAACTGCCCTGTCCGCTCCCTAACACAATTCCAAAACAAAAAAAGCAAATTGCACCGATCGCGGCTATCACACCCAATGCAGTAAATCAGCCAGATGAATCCGCATCCTAAGTCAGTATGCGGCAAATTTCGTGCCGACTTTAGTCGCCCCCATGTGTGAGGTCATCTTCACAATTAGCATTACATATTTGTACCGAAATGTATCAAATGCCAAACGGGGGGTAAATACGGCAACAGTGCTTAATTGTCCTTGATCTGGAAGGGATTAGGCTGAAGGTCCGGCCAGCCCGCGCGATGGTTAGCAATCGCTTCTTTACGGCTGGTTTCAAAGCGTTACCAATTGTCTGGGGATATCTCCGGCAGAGCGGCAGCTGGCGGCTCTGTTTGCAGCTTTCAACGCTTCGGGGGCAGCCAAAGGCGTCAGGCGACCAGATGCCGCCTGCCCATCACGGTTCTTTCAGGCGCAGTTGGGGCGATGGACTTCACTCAGATTTCCAATCTGTTCACTCATCCCGAGCAAGGGTTTGAGACAATCGGGATGGGACACCATGTCGGCGAGCGTGTAGGCATCCAGCACCTTGAGGAAAGCGGCAAGCGCATCCTGAAGCAGCATGCGGAACTTGCATTGGGAAATCAGAGGACAGGTATTCGTCTCCTCGGAAAAGCACTCCACGATGATCATGTTTTCCTCGGTCTGACGGATGATCTCGCCAATATTGATATCCTTGGGATCCTTGGCCAGCCTTATGCCTCCGTTTCGGCCGCGGATGGCCTGAATGGCGCCGATGTGCACCAGACGCTGGGCGATCTTGTTCAGATGGTGACCCGAAATGTCATAGGCACCAGCGATCTCTGCAAGACGAACAGTATGCTCGGGCTTGAGCGCACAATACATCAGCAGACGCATTGCATAATTTGAGTGCTGGGTAAGACGCATGAAACCTCCGAGCCTTGGCCAAGGGATGGGACATCCACTGTGCGATGCCACATTGCATCGAGTGACGCACCAAAACGCTATACCTAAGTATAACATTTTTGGACGATTAGCCAACAATGACAGATTCATATTCAATCGAACATAAAAAATGCACTGCTGCCCATATCGATTAGAGACCGGGGTGATCGATACAGGCAGCAGTGCCATCAGCACTCCGGGCAGGAGTGCGATGAACGGAGGGAATTCCTCTTATATGTTCATATTTTCGAATATATCTATTTCAGAGGTTTCTCGAAAATCATTTGTTGGTTATGTTGTAACACTTGTGATAAGAAGTATCAAGTTTACTTGTTTAAATTCCCCCGCCTATTTTGGAGAGGCAGAATGACGCAGATGAGCACCTCGACTGGTCCCGGCGCATCGTCGACCAACACCCCGAATGCCGCCCCGATGCACACCATGGGCGCGCGCACCCCTTCCCGGCTCGAGCATTTCCCCAATGCATTCTTCGCCATGGTCATGGGGCTGGCGGGCTTTACCCTGGCCACAGAACGAATTGAGAAAAGCCTTGGAGTAGAACATTCTATCAGCTTGTTTTTGTTGATTTTTACAGGAATTGTCTTTGCGCTTTTGCTCGGCTTCTATCTGGCCAAGGCGGTGCGCTACCCCGAGGCCATCTTGTGGGAATGGAACCACCCCGTTCGGCTGTGCTTTTTCCCCGCAGCCTCCATCGGCCTGATCCTCATGGGGACGGCCCTTGCACCGTTTTCGCCTCAGCTTTCCTTTGGCTTCTGGGCCGTCGGCGCGGCGCTTCACCTGCTTGGAACCCTTGCTGTTCTGTCCACCTGGATCGGGCACAGGAACTTTGAATTGATGCATCTCAATCCGGCATGGTTCATTCCGGTGGTAGGGAATATTCTTGTTCCCATTGCCGGTGCCAGACTGGGTTACATCGAGATTTCATGGTTCTTCTTTGCCATTGGCATCCTGTTCTGGATTGTTCTCCTGACCCTGGTTTTCAACCGGCTGGTTTTCCACAATCCACTGCCGCAAAGGCTTCTGCCGACCCTGATGATTCTGATTGCACCTCCAGCCGTCGGTTTTGTCTCCTTCGTGACCATGACCGGTGAGATCAGCCCGTTCTCGCGTGTGCTCTACTACACCGGGGTATTCTTCTTCCTGATCATCCTGTTGCAGTTGCCAAAGCTTTCGCGGATCTCCTTTGCCATGTCATGGTGGGCCTACAGCTTTCCTATGGCAGCCCTGACGATATCGACCCTGCTCTATGCAGAGAAGATCCAGTCTGCATTCCACGAAAAGCTCGGCCTTGTGCTGTTTGCCCTGCTGGTTCTGGTGATCATCGGTCTCTTGGTGCGAACGGCCAGAGCGATCCTTGGCAACGAGATTTGCCAGCCCGAATAACTGCAACCAGCTTGAGGTGTTCACATAGTGGGAGCGCAGAATCGGTAAACCGACTCGCGCTCCTTCTTTTTGGGCTGCTCCGTGCACTTCCAATCAAAACCCCGAGAAGAATTTTTGAACAGATTTTGGCTGATTTCAGCCCCGAAGAAGGTTCACATTCAAACTTCATTGACTCAGGACAAAATGAAAAACAAATCGAGATTTTTCCTCACATTTATTGCCTGAAAATTTACAAATTTTCGTCAATAGTTCACCGTTGGTCCGAATTCCCGCTACCCTTTGTTGGTGTTACACTTTAGGATAAAGAGAGCCAGACCTTTTGCGGTTCTTAATAAGGGAATACCCCCAAGACAATGCATGTCAACCTGCAGCAAAAACTGATGACGCCAGACCCTTGCTCTGCCCTGTGCGGAGTTGTGCGCGTTCTGGCCAATTTGTCCGTTCCGAACAGCCAAGACTCGCATCAGGTTCTTTCGACCGGTGCGCTCGTCCTGCTGTCTGAAAGGAATGCCTGCGCGGGGACGTCTGGCTGGCTGAATCATTCCTCTCGTCAGCAATCTTTTGCAGAGAGCTCAATTCCTGGATTTCGCCCACTATCCTCCCGCTCGGATCGATGGGCAGACCCGAAACATGAAAAGCAGATCCTCACAGGAGAAAACAAGAATGGGTAAGTATGGAACACTGGAAGAACGAGTCCGCTGTCCATTCCTTATGAACAGAGTCATGAAGGTGGAAGACACCATTGACATGTTCAAGGATGGCATGAACTTGGGCTGGTCCGGCTTTACGCCGGCAGGGTATCCAAAGGCTGTGCCAATCGCGCTGGCCGAGCATGTCGAGAAGAACAACCTTCAGGGCAAACTGAAATTCAACCTCTTCATCGGCGCTTCCGTGGGAGCTGAAACCGAAGGCCGCTGGGCAGACAACGACATGATCGACCGTCGTTGGCCTTACCAGACCGGCAAGAACATCGCAAAAGCCATCAATGAAGGCCGCATCCGCATGGGCGACAAGCATCTGTCGCTGTTTGCACAGGATCTTGCCTACGGCTTCTACACCAAGGATTCCAAGTCCGGCAAACTGGACCTGGCCATCATCGAAGTGTCTGCGGTTACTGAAGACGGCTGCCTAGTTCCGTCCGCCTCTGTCGGCGTGATCCCGGAAATCATCCAGACCTGCGACAACATCATCCTCGAAGTCAACACTGCGATGCCTTCCTATGAAGGCATGCATGACATCATGGTTCTGCACGCTCCTCCGCATCGCGAAATCATCGGCATCACCAAGGCGAACAGCCGCATCGGCATGCCATGCATTCCTTGCGACCCGAGCAAGATCGTTGCCATTGTTGAATCCGAATATACCGACAAGGGCCGTGCCCTCGCCGATCCGGACGAAGGCTCCGTGGCAATCGCCAGCTACCTGCTCGACTTCTTCCAGAATGAAGTGAAGCATCACCGCCTGCCGCCGAATCTCCTGCCGCTGCAGTCCGGTGTAGGCTCCATCGCCAACGCCGTTGTCGGCGGGCTGGCCAATGGTCCGTTCTATAACCTCAGCGTTTACACCGAGGTGCTTCAGGACGGCATGCTGGATCTGTTCGACAGTGGCCGCCTTGACTATGCTTCGTCCTGTTCGCTGTCTCTGTCTCAGGACAACGGCATGCCGCGCTTCATCGAGCGCCGCGAATTCTATCAAGACAAGATCATCCTGCGTCCGCTGTCCATTTCCAACAACCCGGAAGTGGCCCGTCGTCTCGGCGTTATCGCCATGAACACGCCGATCGAAATCGACATGTATGGTCACGCCAACTCCACGTTGATCAGCGGCACCCGTATCGTCAACGGTATCGGCGGCTCGGGCGACTTCCTGCGCTCCGGCTTCCTGAAGATCATGCACACGCCGTCCGTCCGTCCGTCCAAGACCGACCCGACCGGCATCAGCTGCGTTGTTCCGCACGCCCAGCATATCGACCATACCGAGCACGACCTCGACGTGGTGGTAACAGAGCAGGGTCTGGCCGACCTGCGCGGCCTGGCTCCGCGCGACCGCGCTCACTGCATCATCAACAACTGCGTCCATCCGGATTACAAGGACATCATGAACGAGTATTTCGACATGGCCGAAAGGGAATGTATCCGTCGCGGCGTTGGTCACGAACCACAGCTGTGGGATCGCGTCTTCAAGATGCAGCTCAACCTTGCCCAGAACGGCACGATGAAAATCAAGAACTGGGACATCAAGGTAGACCTTTGCGAATAGGTCTCTTTCGGGTCGGGCGCACAGTGGTCAGCTACGCTGAGCGCCCTTCCTTTCCCGGTTCGATCAGGAGCGGTGGTTTCGACCATCGCTCTTTTTTTATGTGACTCACCAGGCCTAAGGGAGCCTCCCCCTGCGAAAAACGGCGCTGGTCGCGTAGCATAAACCACTTTAACAGAGGCATGATTTCCCGATTCTTTTCAGAAAGTTAGGCACGCAACTTGAAATACAGATTCCGCTTCTTCAGAAATTGATTCAACGAAGTTCAGAGATTGATTCAAGCCCTTCACAAACTGATTCAAACGGCTAAGACGTTGAATAAGCAAACCGCATCATCTGCCTGCCAACAGACTCGGGAAAGGACGTGCGGTTCGCATGGGGCCGTCACCAGAGCCGACACGGCTGCCTTCGAAATGGGTGTACTGTGGGCTGCCCTCGCCGTCGGGGAATACCGCACATCCATTACAATTTGATCGGTCCGTTTAAGCGGATTTAAAGCAGTTTCTGCTAGTCTTGTTTTCAAGGCGCACAGGCGTCAGTCAGCTTCGCTTTATCAGGCATACGACCATGAGATTCACCATCTCCACAAAGGCACTTCTGGGTTTGCTGGTTACGGTCACCTTTTTCTGGGAGACGCTGTCGGTGCTTGGCAGCCATGGCGAGTTCAGCCATTTTCATTTTGAAGCCAACAGCGAACGGTTTCTGCTTGTCGTTCCGGCGATCGGCATCGTGTGGCTGCTGCGCCACCTTCTGCCCGGGATGGGCAATCGGCCTGATGAACATTGGCAAGACGAGTAGCTAGACCGCTCTCGCCTGATCTGATCTGCCATTTACCAGCCTGCCTTGTTTCGGCGCTCGCCGTCAGTTTGAGCAAAGTCCTTACAAACTGTCTGCAATTTTCACAAATGCCCTATGTCTTTGCTAAGTGCGACGTCTAGATTGACGTCCTGCGGGCACTTTTTTCTCGCCTTTTTGCTGGTTTCTGCAAGCCGACCAATATGCACTTCATCCTTTCCAGAAGATTTACCCGATCCAACAGCAAGTCTGAAAGCTCCTTATATTCAGACGCTTGTTTCAAGGCATGCCACCCTTGCCTTGCCGCATAAAAACGAATCGAGCAAAACCTGACAATCAAGGTTAATTATTCGTTTATAATTGACTTCAATTCCCCCATAATTTCAAACGCCTTATTCAGGCGCCGCGCGTAAGCTCCGGACAGAGGTTTACACAAGGGGGTTCACTTGTTTCGGCATTCACACCTGACAGTCTTTGCAAAAGGAAGTCTGTTGGCCAGCATGATAACGATCGGCCTGATCGCCAGCCTTGCGCCAGAGGGCGCCGTGGCGGCGACGACCGGCAGCATGCGCGTGACGGAACGGACCAGTCCTCCCGCCGGTCATGTCTATTATTGTGCAAACAACCCGGTTGCCTGCAGACGCTACGGACAGGGATCTGTAGCCCTGACGCAGGAAAGCTGGAAGCAGTTGCTTGACGTCAACACCTCGGTCAACAGAAGCATCAAGGCAAAGGCTGATGGCCAGATCGACGAGTGGTCAGCCTATGTCCGCGAAGGGGACTGCGAGGACTATGCCCTGACCAAACAGCAGGAGTTGCTCAGGCGCGGTTGGCCCTCCGATGCGCTGCTGCTCACAACGGCGTTTCTGGACGACGGCACCTATCACGCGGTGCTCGTTGCGCGCACAGACCGAGGCGAATTCGTACTGGACAATCTCAATCAGAGCGTTCTGCCCTGGCAGGAGGTGAACTACCGCTGGAACAAGCGTCAGGCGGTCGGCAACCCGCAAATGTGGCAGCGCGTCGCCGGAGCTCCGCAGCCAACAACCCAGCGCCCTGTGGCCGGGTTCCGATTGCGCGGCAACCAGTAGCACAGACTATCAAGGATCATCGCGGCCCTGCCGCGGCCTCTCACTCCCGGAGGCAAATGACGCCGCAGTCTTGCGCTGCGTCAGGAACATGAGCCCGCTGCCAAACACAGTGGAGGAGGCAAAACCATGGCCATGTTCAGGGAGACCAATCCAGCTTGAGCCGGACAGCGTCGCTCACACAGCTGTCCCAACTGGCCTCGATGCGAGATTCGAGGCCTTTTTCTGTCGGGCTTGCGATTTCTCTGGCCATCGCGGCCGCGCGGATGTAGGTCTCTCCCATTCAACTCATCCGGAAAGACAAGCGCATGAACACCCAAGGTAAAACCGTTGCAATTATCGGCGCAGGAGCCGCCGGACTGATGGCAGCCGACCATTTGTCGGAAACCCGTCCGGATCTCGCCATCCGGATTTACGACGCAATGCCCAGCCCGGCCCGCAAGGTGCTGATGGCCGGCAAGAGCGGCCTCAATATTTCCCATCAGTCGGGCCTCAGTCATCCTGAAGACTTTGCGGCGCAGTATGGTGATGCGGCGGAGTGGATGGAGCCGATGCTGTCGGCCTTTGGTACCCGTGACATCATCGAATGGATGCAGGCTCTGGGTCAGGAATCCTTCACCGGGTCATCAGGCAAGATCTTTCCCAGAACGATGAAAGCTTCACCCCTGTTACGCGCCCTCATGAAACGTCTGGAACAGCGCGGTGTCCAGCTTGTCACCCGGCATCGCTGGACCGGCTGGTCCGAGGGTGGAGCGCTCCTTTTCATGACACCGGACGGTGCCGTGTCGGTCGAGGCCGATGCCTGCCTTCTGGCTCTTGGAGGACCGAGCTGGCCGCGCCTTGGAACCGATGGCGCCGCTCTGGCTCCGCTTTCCGAGCGAGGCATCGAGAGCCGCCCCTATTGCCCGGCCAACTGCGGTTTCGATGTTGACTGGCCGGAAGATTTTGTCAGCCAGTGGGCCGGGGCACCGGTCAAGTCCGTGCGCCTCAAATTCGGCAGCCAGTCAGCCAACGGCGACTTCGTGATTTCCTGCCACGCCGACCAATCTGGCGAGGAAATGCAGGGCAAAAGCTGTGGCAGCATCGAGGGCGGTGCGGTCTATGCGCTTTCAGCCCCGTTGCGGGATGCCATTGAACGGGATGGAACGGCGACCCTTCTGGTTGATCTGCGCCCACACCTGACACTGGCCCAGCTCAAGACCCGCCTTGATCGCCCCAAAGGCAAGCAATCACTCTCCAACCATCTGCGCAAGAGCCTCAAGCTGCAGGGGTTGAAGGCGGCCCTTCTGAAGATAGCAACGGACAAGGCGGTGATGAGTGACATGGACCGGCTTGCAGAAAGCATCAAGTCCCTGCCCGTGACACTGACCCGCCCGCGTCCCATCGCAGAAGCGATCAGTACTGCTGGCGGTGTCCTGCTGGATGAGCTTGATGACTGCTTGATGGTCAAACGCCTGCCCGGCCTGTTCATGGCGGGCGAAATGCTGGATTGGGAAGCTCCGACCGGCGGCTACCTGCTGACAGGCTGCCTGTCACAGGGCTATCGCGCGGCGGAAGGCATCGGGCGTTATCTGATGGCGGATGATTGATGGTCAGTCATGCGAAGGCCTAGCCGAGAGCGGACCAGAGCCCATCAAAGAAATCGGCTCTGGCTGCCAGAGCCACCAGCACAAACAGCAATATCGCTGACGGGCTCAGCCAACGCTTCCAGCCCTGTTCGTTGTATTTGTCTTGCATGATGGGGGAATGCCTTCTGTCAGTTGTGCCGATCAGCTTTAGAACAGCCAGAATAGAACGGGGGTCGCAAGGACCATGGAAGGGAGCGGGATGTCGATGCATCCCTCCCTATCAGAATCCCTGCATCAGATTGCCGAATACAAACGACACCATCACGATGCCGGATAGAGTGTAGACCAGGATTTTGAGCCAGCCCCGATAGCCGCTCATCCGGTCTTTCAGATAGACATGGCCGCTATTCGTCTTGTCAGTCATCAGCGCCATCAATCCCTTCAGTTTAACCCCGAACGGCATCCCTGTGGGGATCGGGTTGGTTGGGTGGCGCTCGATCAAAGCCCTCTGTCTCCGGTCGTCAACCGAACCGGAGAGAGGAAACAACACATTGTCGGGACTATCAGATAACCCGGACCACCATCATCGTCACGAGGATCAAGAGGCCAGCGAACAAGCTCATGACCAGCTTAAAACACTGTTTGTTGAGGTTTGGCCTGACAGGATCTTCTCTTCGAACGTCACCAGTGCCCAACCAAGATGGGATGGAAGAGCCGCCCCTTCAAGAGGCGGCCCGTTTTCAGCTCAGGCTCTTTTTGGCAAAGTCGAGATAAAGCTCGCGCAGGCGTCTGGTAAACGGACCCGGTTTACCGTCCCCGATGGCAGTACCATCGAACGACACCACAGGGGCCACGAACATGGTTGCCGATGTGACAAAGGCTTCCGCAGCGGCCTTGACTTCATCAGGTGTGAAACTGCGTTCCTCGACCGTCAGTCCGGCTTCGTCGGCGAGCGCCAGAACGGCCTTGCGGGTAATGCCGTGCAGGATCTTGTTGGACAGGGCACGGGTGATCAGCTTGCCATCCCTAGTGATGATGTGGGCATTGTTGGACGTGCCCTCGGTGATGAAACCGTCCTCGACCAGCCAGGCGTCATTGGCACCGGCGGCAATAGCCTTTTTCTTGGCCAATGATGCCGGCAGCAGAGCAACTGTCTTGATGTCGCGGCGCTGCCAGCGGATATCCGGCTGAGAGACGACATTGAGACCGACCTCGGCAACATTGTCCATCTTGGCTCCGCGGGTCTGGGTGAACAGGACGAGGGAGGGTTTCAGCTCATCCGACCAGAGAAAGTTGCGATCCTCCGCGCCGCGGGTCACTTGGATATAGACGCTTCCTGCGTCGATGTTGTTGCGCTTGATCAGCTCGTGCTGGATGGCTTCCAGTTCTTCCATAGAGCATGGAAGAGGAATGGCCAGTTCGCCAAGCGAGCGCTGCAGGCGCGCCAGATGGGCAGCGTTGTCCACCAGCTTACCGTCAAGGATGGTGGAAACCTCATAAACCCCGTCGGCAAACAGGAAACCACGATCAAAAATCGAGATCTTGGCATCTTCCTCGGGCAGGAATTCTCCGTTGACATAGACAGTGCGCGACATGAGGGACCCTTTCTTATCTTATTTTCGCTCTGTTATCCGACTATAAAGACGATCTGTTGTATGAAGAGAAACCGAAACCGCGACAGCCGGACAGCAGGGACCAGATTGGAATGGCCAAAGTTTGATGGCCGGTATGCCATGCAATCGACGCGTGCCCGACGGAGCGTCCTTCGCGCGTGATTTCATGGAGAATGGCAACGACATTAGGCCGCTCAAAGGCGCAATACAATCGCTCAGAGGGGAAGACCAACAGGCACGTCCAGTTATACACGGCAAAGCCGATGGGACAAAATCGCATCTGGGAATCACCGTAGGGCTATGCGAAAAGCACATCAGAATTTCAACTCGTTCCTTCGAGTTCCTACCTGTTGCCGCTTTCTCCCGGGCAGCTTCCCCAATCAAGGACAGACTTGAGACATTATGACAGACAAGGCCACAGCAAAGCAAAAGAAGAGTCTTTTGTCAGCCCGACAGCTTGCCGTCGGTTCCGTGCTCGTCGCCGTCGTCGTGCTGGCACTGAAATATGCCGCCTATGCGATGACAAACTCCGTCGGCCTCTATTCGGACGCACTGGAAACGCTAATCAATCTGGCGGCAGCCTTTGCCGTGCTCGTGGCGTTGAGGCTGGGTGAAAAGCCGGCGGACCATAACCACCAGTTCGGGCATCACAAGGCGGAGTATCTCTCTGCAGTTGCCGAAGGCGTTCTGGTCGTGTTGGCGGCAATTACCATTTTCATGGAAGCGCTGGATGTGTTCCGGGCGCCCCGCGATCTATCCGTTCCGATCATCGGTCTGGCACTCAACGGTTTAGCAGGGATCATCAATGCAGTGTGGGCCTATGCGCTGGTTCGCATCGGACGCCAGCTGCGGTCCCCTGCCCTTGTGGCAGACGGGCGCCATCTATTTACCGACGTCATCACCTCGATCGGCGTTCTGGCAGGCGTCGGTCTGGCCAAGCTCACCGGGCTCAACTGGCTAGACCCGCTGCTGGCGATGTTCGTTGGGGTATCGATCCTCTGGACAGGCTGGCAGCTGATCCGCGGGTCTCTCAGTGGCCTGATGGACGAAGCCATCGATCAGGAGGAGTTGCAGCAACTGCGCCAGACGATCATGGACAATGCCGATGGTGCCATCGAGGCACACGACATCCGGACGCGCCATGCCGGACGGGTGATTTTCGTCGAGTTCCATCTGGTGGTGCCGAGCAAGATGACGGTCTATTCGGCCCACGCCATCTGCGACCGGATCGAAAATGCTCTCAAGAAGGAAATGCCGCACGCCGTCGTCACGATCCATGTCGAGCCCGAATATATGGCCAACGAATCCGTTTTCGACGACATCCTGCCGATTTGACCTCCAAGCCCCTCAGCAGATGCGGGGCAATTGCTCACCGACCAGCATATCGACAATCCTTCCGCCGCCAAACAGCGTTTGCATGACCACCCGTTTCGGGTGTCCACTGACGGCACGTCCTATGATCGCGGCCCCTTGCCCGGCTGGAGTGGCCTTCATAGCCGCAAGCGCCGCGTCCGCTTCCTCTTCGGACACGAACAGTACCAGAGTGCCCTCGTTGGCCAGATAAAGCGGATCAAGGCCAAGGATTTCGGAGACGCCCCGCACCTCGGGGTGGATGGGCAGCAACTGTTCCTCGATCTCGATCCCGACGCCCGCCTCCTGCGCGATCTCATTCAGGCAGGACGCCAGCCCGCCCCTTGTTGCGTCTCGCGCCGCCCGCACGCCTGGCGCAGCCGCGAGCACGGCATCCATCAGTTCGTTGAGCGGCTGACAGTCGCTTTCAATTGTGGCCGACAAGGCCAGATCGCCCCGCGCCGCCAGAATGGCCGCCCCATGGTCGCCGAGCCGATGGTTGACGATCGCCACGTCCCCCGCTCTGACCGAAGAGGCCAGCAGGGTACGGCCCGGCGGGATGACCCCTACCCCGGCGGTGTTGATGAACACGCCATCCCCCTTGCCCTTGTCCACCACCTTGGTGTCGCCAGTCACGATCCGCACCCCGGCCTCCTCTGCGGTGCGGACCATACTGTCGACTATGCGCACGAGGGTGGCCACCTCAAAGCCTTCTTCAAGGATGAAGCCGGCCGAAAGCCAGAGCGGTCGGGCACCGCCAACGGCCAGATCATTGACCGTACCGCAGACCGCGATCCTGCCAATATCACCGCCGGGGAATTCCAGCGGCGAGACGACGAAACTGTCAGTGGTGAAGGCAAGTTGCGCGCCCGGTTCGGCCAGCGCCGGGTGGGACAGGCGGGCCTGATCTTCCCGGCTGTCCGGTTTGAAGCGGGCGGCGAAAATCTGGTCGATCAGATCGTGCATGGCCTTGCCGCCGCCGCCATGAGCGAGCGATATCCGTCCCTCAAGAAGCTTGTTCAGAGCATTCATTCCGCTACCTCCGGCCTTACATCGGCATATTGATAATAGGCCGCACAGGCCCCTTCTGATGACACCATCAGCGCGCCCAGTGGATGTTCGGGTGTGCAGCCCTTGCCGAATTCCTGGCAGACAAAGGGCTTCATACGTCCGGTCATCACTGCACCACAGGCAAAGCTCTCAGTGTCCGGCACTTGCGGCTTCGATGATCCGTAGCCGACGTCGAACTTGCGCTCGGCGTCATATGCGGCATAGGCCTCGCGGATACGCAGGCCAGACTTGTCTATCTCGCCAAGGCCACGCCACTCGAAGGTCGGACGTGGTTCATAGACTTGCGCAATAGCCGCAAGAGATGCCGGGTTGCCCTCCTCGGGTACAATGCGGGCGTATTGGTTCTCGATTTCAGCGCGCCCCTCGGCCAATTGCCTGAGCAACATGAGCACCGACTGCAAAAGGTCGAGCGGTTCGAACCCCGCCACCACCAGCGGCCTGCCAAACTCCCGGGTAATGAACTCATAGGGGCGCGTGCCGATGACCATGGAAACATGGCCCGGTCCGATAAAGCCGTCGAGCTTCATTTCGGGATCTTCGAGCAACAGCCTCAGCGGCGGCGTCACCGTGATGTGATTGCAGAAGAGCGAGAAATTGCCGATACCCTCCGAAGCAGCCTGCAGGATCGTCAGCGCCGTGGACGGTGTCGTTGTCTCGAAACCGAGACCGAAGAAAACCACCTCACGGTCAGGATTGCGGCGCGCCAGTTCAAGCGCATCAAGGGGCGAATAGACCATGCGCACATCAGCCCCTTCCGATTTGGCGTCGAGCAGCGATTTCCTGCGCCCGGGAACCCGCATCGCATCGCCGAATGTGGTGAAAATCACCTCCGGCCGCATGGCGATCTCGACGCATTCATCCACCCGCTTCATGGGCAGAACACAAACCGGACAGCCCGGCCCGTGAATGAATTCCAGGCCCGGCGGAGTAAGGCGATCCAGTCCGTAACGGAAGATCGCGTGGGTGTGCCCGCCGCAGATTTCCATCAGGCGGACCGGGTTGTCTTTCGTCGCGCCGATCTGGTCGACGGTCTGGCTGATGGCCGCAAGCAGTTGCCTTGCCGCCACCGGGTCGCGGAATTCCGTCACATATTTCATTGCACGGGGCCTTGTCCGGTTTTCGCCCCGGTGCGCATCATGGCCTCGGTTCTGGTGATGGTTTCAAGTTCGCCGGAGATCTCGTCAAGTTCATGCAGGGCCCTGAGGGTCAGGGCGGCCTCGGCCTCATCAATCAGGCTCATGGCGAAGCCCACATGGATGAGCGCCCATCGGCCGACCAAATCGTCAAGCGACCGGTTGGTCGTGACACAGGCGACATTGACCACGCGCCGGACCCCGGAAATATCAACCGTTGCCAATTTGCGTTCAAGATCCGTGATTTCAATGATCTGTCCAGGAATTCCCAAGCACATGTCGCTTCCTTTCTTCACTAAAAGCCAGCCCCGCCACATCGGGCTGGGCCGGGGTCGTTCTTCAACCGTTGACCCTCTGCCGACTACGCGCCATGGCGATGGCCGCCTGTCCCAGCGACAGTCCCCCGTCGTTGCACGGCACCTTGGAGTGGCTGAGAACAACGAGCCCGGCCGCCTCCAGCCGCTGGTGCAACAGGGTGAACAGGGTCACATTCTGAAAACAGCCACCGGACAGGGCGACGGTGCCGATCGCCTGCCGGTGCGCCAGTATCAGCGTCAACTTTTCGAGCGCATCGACAAGCCCGAGATGGAACCGTGCCGACAGCACCCCGGGAGCAGCTCCGTTCAACCGATCCTCAAGCAAGGCTTCCAGTGCCGATGCGGGATCGAGCTGCAGCGGGTCTCCTGTGCGGATGACAAACGGATAGGCTGCGCGCTCTTCATCGCAGAGTGTCCCGCTCTCGATCGCTGCCTCGAACCGCATCGCCGCCTCGCCCTCATAGCTCTGGCGCTCCCATGCGAAACCGCAAAGAGCTGCCGCCGCATCAAACAGGCGACCACAGGACGAGCTCAACGGCGCATTCATGCCGCTGCGCATCATGGCGTCCAGTGTTGCCAGTGGCTGGGCCTTGAAGCGCTCCACCAGATCGGGCGCAGCATGGCGGTCGCAAAACTGTAGCCACCCCATGGCAGCAACAATCTGCGCATAGGCATTGCGCCATGGCTCACGCACGGCAGCCGCTCCTCCGGGCAAGGGCACGGGCTTCAGGCAGGCCAGACGGCGATAGCCCAGATAGTCGGCCAGTAGAAACTCGCCGCCCCAGATGGTGCCGTCATCGCCCAGCCCCAGCCCATCGAGAGCAATGCCCAGAATAGGACCATCCGACAGTTTGACCCCATTCTCGGCCATGCAGGCGGCGATATGGGCATGATGATGCTGAACCTCCTCCACCGGGCGTCCCTTGGCTATTTCGTGACCAAACCGGGTGGATAGGTAATCGGGATGGGCATCGACGATGATCCGCTCTGCCTGATGGCTGAAGAGCGATTGGAACAGGGTCAGATTGTGCCTTTGCTCTTCATTGGTGGCGGCGTCTTCCAGATCGCCCATATGCTGGCTGAGGATTGCCTGTCCTTTGCGGGTAAGGCAGAAGGTGTTCTTGAGCTCCGAGCCCATGGCAAGCATCGCTGGCTCCTGAGGGAAGTCATCCGGCAGGGCAATCGCCTGTGGCGCATAACCCCGCGCCCTGCGCAGCAGGCGCGTCCGGCCCAGTTCCACCGCAGCAACGCTGTCATCGATGCGGTTGGCAATATCCCGATCGTGCATCAGGGCAAAATCGGCAATCTCGGAAAGCCTGTCGCGGATTTCCTCATTGGTTGTGCATTGAGGCTGGCCGGAAAGATTGCCAGAGGTCATGATAAGCGGCCGGTCCAGATGCTCGAACATCAGGTGATGCAGTGGCGTGTGGGGCAGCATGAAGCCCAGACGCGAGAGACCGGGGGCCACAGCATCCGGCAGTTTCTCTCCCGCCCCATAGAGCAGCACGATGGGAGCCGCCGGGCTGGTGAGCAGCGCCTCTTCAGCAGCAGACAGGGATGCATAGCGCCGGATGACTTCCGGATCCCGCGCCATCATGGCAAAAGCCTTGGCCTTGCGCCGCTTGCGGGTGCGCAGTAAAGCCACGGTTTGCGCGTTGGTCGCATCACAGGCCAGATGGACGCCACCAAGCCCCCGGATAGCCACGATGTGACCGTCAAGGATCAACTCGGCCAGTGTTTTCGGACAATCAGCGCTTTGCAAACAAGCACCGGTTTGCAGGTCTTCAAGCCACACCCGAGGGCCGCAGTCCGGGCAGGCAACCGGCTGCGCGTGAAACCGGCGATCGGCGGGATTGGCAAATTCATCGGCACATTCATCACACATAACAAAGGGAGCCATGGTGGTCCTGGCCCGGTCGTAGGGGCCTGATTGCACGATGGTAAAGCGCGGTCCGCAGTTGGTGCAGTTGTTGAAAGGATAACGATAGCGGCGATCCGCCGGATCCCTGATTTCGCGGAGGCAATCGGGACAGGTCGCCACATCTGGCGTCACAGCAAGTTGGGCAAGACCTCCCGCCTTGCTGGTCACGATTTCAAACGTCCGGGGCGCGGCACCCGAAAGAGTAGTCCGGACGACGCTGTCGATCCTTGCCAACCCGGGCAGATTGTCTCTGAGGATGGCTTCGAAGCGTTCGGCCATTTCCCCCCAGAGCCGGACCTCAACCCCCTCGCCGGTGTTTTTCACATCCCCCGTCAAGCCGCACTCACGCGCAAGCCGCCAGACGGTGGGGCGAAACCCCACGCCCTGCACCTGGCCGCGAATGATGAGCGATACTGCCGACATGGCGAATGTGTCTCCCTGACCTCTGCCGTGCGCCCCCTTGACGGTAGCCCGGCGTCCTCCTCACAAACCGGTTAAAGACCGACTAGGCAGCAGCAAGCTCCCGTTTCAGTGTTGCCAGATAGTCAAGCCACTCGGCCATCCCCTCACCGCTACGCGCCGACAGCATGAAGATGCGAGCGTGCGGATTGACCTTCAGGATATTGGTGGTCATCCGGTCCGGATCGAAATCGACATAAGGGGCCAGATCGATCTTGTTGACGATCACCACTTCAGAAGCGCGGAACATGTAGGGATATTTCAGCGGCTTGTCGTCGCCTTCGGTCGTCGAGACGATCGCGATTTTCATGCGCTCGCCCAAATCGAACATGGCCGGGCAAACCAGATTGCCGACATTCTCGATCATCACGATGGATCCGGGCGCAGGATTCAGTTTTCGTGTCGCAGCGGCGATCATGTCGGCTTCCAGATGGCAGCCCGCGCCGGTGTTGATCTGAAGCGCATTGGCACCGGCAGCACGGATCCGGTCCGCATCATTGGTGGTCATCTGGTCGCCTTCGATCACCGTCAGCTCCACAGAGGGCGACAGGGCCTCGATGGTTTTTTCCAGCAGGGTTGTCTTGCCTGCCCCTGGAGAACTAACCAGATTGAGAGCAAGCACACCACGCCCCTCGAACCAGCCGCGATTGCGCTGCGCCAAATGATCGTTTTCTGCGAGAACAGCCTGCTCGACGGATATGATCCGGCCGCCATGATCATGATTATGGTCGTGGTCGTGATGGTGGTGGTGGTGGTCATCATGATGATGGTGGTGGTGGTGATCGTCGTGGCTATGGTCATGCGCATGATGCACGTGATCATGGTGAGAATGGTCATGCTGATGTTGTTCATGGCCCACTCGGAGCAGAGAAGTCTCTCCGGTCGCCGGATCGATCATTGAAACAGCGGTGTCGGGATCGGAACAGCCACAGGTGCCGCACATTGTCATATCCTTTCGAAAGTTGAACGATTACCGCACGTTACGAGATGTGCGAGACAGGTTCGTTCATGTCGCTTGTCATGCTGAAAGACATCAGCCATCAGTACCGGCTGAAATCGCAGCAGGGTTTCGGGTCTTGCAGTGTTGCCGGAAGTCTTTTCGAGGCAGCGTCGAGAAGGCTTGAGCGGAGGTCTATTTCTTGTCCAGAAGCGCCTTGAGTTTGCCGAGATCGCGCACCAGAAACTCCTTGGAGCCCAGTCTCTCGACATAGCCGTCGCGGATCAGTCCGGCTATGGCCGTCGAGACCGTCTGGCGGGTCACGCCAAGCCGCATCGCGATTTCCTCGCCGTTCGACTGCATCTGGACAGATATCCCGCGCGCCGTCGGACGTCCCGATTTCTCGGCGCGATCCACCACCATGCGCACCAGCCGGAACTTGACGCTGTGAAAGACCATGTCCTCGATCAACTCGATGGATTTTCTGAGCAGATGCTCGACAACGGGTATGACCGACAGGGCAAATTCCGTACTCATCCCCAAAGCGGTCTCAAACTCCTTGTGGCGCAGGATATAGACCTCGCCTTCAGACCGCATTTCCATCTGCAAATGATCGCGCAGGATCATGGCATCGCCCGGCCCGAGGGCAAACAGGGTGAGCTCCTTGCCTTCAAAGGAGGTAAAGCACCGCACCTCGCCCTTGACGACGATCAGCACAGCTTCGCCGCTGTCGTCGCGCTCGTCCGAAGCCGCCAGCATGGCACCTGTCGCGGGTTTGCGCCGCGAGATTGGCCCAACGATCCGATCCTTCTGCAAATCATCAAGGATTTCATGAGGTTGCCGCGGAACATCCGTAACCTTTCTGTGCTGCCTTAGCGGTTCATGGCTGACCGATTGTCGGCGACGCTCCGGCTTGGCCTGCACCATGCGGGCAAAGAAGGTCTGGCCGTTGAGGGTCTGCACAATGCATTCGTCAGAGGAAGCCGTCCGGTTGACACTGCCATGCTGCACCGAGAACAGATCATTGAAGCGTAGCCCGCCGATTGCACTCCATGGCAATCCGAGCAGGGTCATCGCGATCCGGTTGGCTCCGACCAAACGGTCACCATCGAATGCCAGCACACCCTCATGCGGACTGCCCAGAAGGCTGGGATTGCTATGGATGACCATCCGCTCCCAGCTGTCGCTGTTATACTGGAAGATGTTGCGCTCGATATGCGTGACGGCGCGCCCGAGCAACGCCAGCAAGTGATCATGCGGAATATTGGCCGGTGTGCTGAGATCGAGGGTCCCCAGAATGCTGCCTTGTGGATTGAGGATGGGGATCGCGGAACAACTCAGCACGCCATTGGGATCGAGAAAATGCTCAGTACCACAAATGGACAACGGACTGCTTTCCTGAATGGCCGTGCCGATGGCATTGGTCCCCATCAGCCGTTCATTCCAAGAGGCCCCCGGCATCAGAGCCAGTCGATTGGCTGCCTGCATGAAGCTGTCATTGCCGACCCTCATCAGAATCTGCCCCTCTGGATCCGTCAGGATCACCACTCCTTCGGACTGGCCGATGTCGCGCCGCAGGGCCTCCACTTCGCCCCAGGAAGCCTGCACGAGAGACTCGTTGCGCTCGATCAACGCACTCAACTCGGCCCTCGTCGGTATTTCAACCTTGGCGGGCGCGTCCATGGCCACGCCATAGTCGGCACTTCGACGCCAGGACTGGAGAATTGTCACAGGGATGTTGCCCTCGACATTGCCCGTATCCAGAAAGAACCGACGCGCACGCGCCATCGCGACATCATAGGATCCCGCAATCGAGTTCATTTGAGCCAAGTTGAATTTTTGCATGGACGAGGACGCACGATAGTCATCACCGTCCGTGTCATCATTCCCGGTAGTCATCATTGAACAAATTCTATGCCTCCAGCAGAACCCTGGTCAGGTTCTGTCCTCCCGTTAAAGTAAATTGTCGCTCAGTCACGCAGGGGCGCTTTGATGTAAAACAATTGTCGGCGCCCGACGGCCTGATTAAGCCGGTTTCACTTTAGTCCTTTAGATAGGCCTTCAAGTCTTGCAGACTTTTGATCGCCCTCCTTTCTTCATTTCCCGAGGTGTCATGGATCGAAGGCGAAATCTCCCTCCTGATTTTGCCCCGATCAACAAGGAGTGCGGGCATTGTGAGCCGTTCTGCCGCACTCAGATCTTCCGGGCCATCGCCCACGAAAAGACAGTCCCGGATATCAAGCTGCAGATGGCGGCAGGCCATCAGCAACAGGTCCGGTCTTGGCTTTGGTGACAGGGTCTTCTGCCTGCCAAACACCGCTTCCGTCAGCGGAACAAGGCCGAGCCTTTTTATCAGCTTTTCAGCATCGTTCTGGCGCTTGTTGGTTACAACCACACAGCGACAGGACCGGTCGGCAAGCATTTCAAGAACCGGCATGACGTCCGGATAGAGCCGGGCCAGATGGTCCTCATGTCGCTGATAGCACGACAGATAACGATCAAGCTGGGCCTGCTGCTCCTCCTTGTCTGGCGATTCTACCAACCGCTCCGAAATCCGCATGATAAGCCGTCTGGCTCCGCCGCCCAGACAGGTGGCGACCAGAGCTTCAGAAACCAGGGGGCGTCCAACAGCGGCCCGAGCCTCATTCAGCGCCGCGTGGACAGCAGGCAACGTGTGGGCCAGCGTGCCATCGAGATCGAAAAGCACCGCTTTTGGCCCTGCCCCGTTGTCGTGGCGAACCGGAACCCTTTTGCTCTTGTGGGGTAGCAACAATGTGTCGGCCTGTTGCAGGCGGATCGTCAGCAGGTCCTTTTCTGTTGCTTGCGTGAGCGCGGGCAACTTCTGCAACTGCGCCAGGATACTCTCTGCCATATCGTCACTTTTAGCAACCTGAACCGCTGCGACATTCACCTGCAATTCAGCACGGCCTCGTTTATCGCCAGTCAGTACAGCGGCATAGTCCGTCACGCCACCTGTCGCAAACAGAGCTTCATCGAGCGCACCGCGCGCCAGCATCCCGCCCCCCGGAAGCCTGAGGGCCGTATTCAGCCGGTCATCAGGACCAAAAAGGCGCCGCGTGACGTTTCCGCACGTGCAAGGCTCATCGATCAGGCATCCTAGATCGCCGGTGCGATAGCGGATCAGCGGCAGGGTTTCCCTGCGTAGCGTGGTGATCGTTATTTCTCCTCTGGCCCCGGCTGGCAACACCGCGCCGGATAGCGGGTCGATGATTTCCAGATAGAGGTCGGACTCCCGCACATGCAGGCCATCATGACAGACGCATTCGAGCGCCCCGCCATAGCCGGTTTCCGTCATGCCCCAATGATTGAAGACCTCGGTGCGCCACATGGTTTCAAGACCGGTTATGACAGCACGGGCCGCATGGTCTGCGCTGATGAGAATGGCGCGCGGATGCGGCACCAAGCCGCCGTCTGAGAGGGAAAGGCGTGCTGCGGCAAAAAAGGGAATGGGGATACCAAACAGCACATCGGGCTGTTCGGCGCGAAGCCAGCCAAGCAATGCGTCTGCCGATGACCCATCCGGTGCCGTCAGTGGCATTGCGCCCAGCCGTCGTGTCGCTTCGCACAGTCCCTGCCCTATGCTACCGGACCGCGCCGCAGGAAAGGCAATGCCGACCCTGTCTCCCGGGCTGGCAAACTGGCTCATGCCGCGATGGAAATAGTCGATGGTGTTTTCCAGATCCTCATCAGAGAAAGCCACGCGCTTGGGCGTACCCGTGGTACCCGAGCTTTCCAGCGTCACCATACGCGCCACCCGGCTGCGCGGGGCGGCCATGAGCGGAGGATCATTGCGTGCAAGATCTTCCGGCCAGGTGAAGGGCAGACGGGCCAGATCTTCAAGGCTCAGCGGCAGATCTTCCGGCCAATGGGCAAACTGCCGGTAGAAGGGGCTGTTGGCCCGGGCGTGGCGGATCGTCTGACGCATGCGGTCAAGCTGATAAGCGTCGCGCTCCTCAAGGGATTCGAAGGGACAGAAGCCGCGTGCGTCGATCATTGCGCCCTCGCGGTGCATGATGGTGTTCAGCATCCCTCCTCCTTCCGGTAAAGGGAGCGCCCTTCGCGGTCAGTCAGATTGAAGGCGCAGAAGGGAACCGCTCTCTGGTCGGGCACCATGACATGGATATAGCACTGGCGCAGCCGGTCGAGATCCAGCGTCCAGGCATCCTGAAACACCATAGCCGATAGCCCCAAGGTGCGGGCTCGCCGCTTCAACACCGCGTCAAATGCCGCAAAGGCAGGGTCGTCGGTGCTCTCGTCCGCCTCTGCGTTGCTCCACTGGTCCGCGACATAACGCCGGGCACGGGCAACATCAGCACCGGGCACAGTCTCCCGCCCCGCGTCAGAGCCGCAACAGCAGCTGTCATTGGCCGGGTTTGCAAGCCTCTCGGTTCCGGCGGAGCAGCAGCAATCTTCATGGGAATGGGAATGGTTATGCGCCTCAGACGCGACAGGAGCCGGTTGCATCACCAGCAGATCCTTGGCGGGCGCACCGCAGCCGCAGGACCCGTGCAAATGAGGCTCCGGTTCCGATAAGCCAGAGCAACAGCCTCCGGACGCCGGTTTTTCAACTTTTGGCGGGGCAAGCAAATCCTCTCCCGGAACGCCACATCCGCAGGACTGGCCATGGCCCTTGTCGGCATCGGCCTCCCCTGAACAACAAGACGTCTGAGCGATCTGATCCGGCATCAGGCGGCCATCCTCCTCAACAACGAAGCGACCGCTGAAGGAACAGAAGGGATTTTCCGCAGACCCGGGATGGAAATCATCGAGCAGTATCCCGCCCTTCTCATGCGCGATCAGGGCATCCATGACTTCCGGCAATGTGAAACGGGTTTCGGGCCGGGGTGGCTCCGGCGTCCGACCGAAATAGCTGACCGGCTGGAAATGCACTGCGCGGACGGTCGGCATACGGGCCTTGGCATAGTCCACGATTGCGCCGATCTGGTCGGTGTTGATGCCCGGAACAAGGGTTGGCACCAACACCACCCCGACGTGGGCCTTCTCGCAGGCGGCAATCGCCTCTTCCTTCACACGGGCCAGTTTGGCGCCACGCAGGGCCTTGTGGACGCTGTCGGAGACGCCATCAAACTGCAGGAAAACACAGTCAAGCCCCGCATCGGCCAGCGCTCTGACATAGTCGGGCTCTTTCGACAGACGTACACCATTGGTGTTGAGCTGGACAAAGGAGAAGCCCTTCGAGCGCACAAGACCGATAATTTCCGGCAAGTCATCACGCACCGTCGGTTCGCCGCCGGACAGCTGGATATGCACCCTGCCGCCCGCCCGTTCCATGAGCGTATCGAGCCATTGGCTGATCGTCTCGATCGGCACGTCCGTGCCCTCCCGCTCGGCCGAGGCAAAACAGAAAGGACAGGCAATATTGCAACGGGACGTCACTTCGAGCAGGACACAGCAGCTCTGCTGCTGATGATCTGCGCAGATACCGCAATCATGCGGGCAACCCTTGTCAACCGGTGTTGCCGGGTTGAGAATTGCCGAGCGATTGCGCGGTGCCCGATCCCAGCGAAAATAGCTCTTGAGGCCACGCCAGATGGGTGTACTGACGGTTCCATGCTCTGGGCAGCTCTTCTCCAGATAGACCGTGTCCCCTTCGGCATATCGAATGGCGGGCACGGTTTTGAGGCAATCCGGGCAGACGCTTTCCGTCGTACTCAAAACCAGTCGACTGTCTGAACAGGTCATGATGCGGCCTCCAGCATATTTATGATTTCCATCGGCACACCGGGGACATCTACGCCCTCGGCGGAAATGGCCGCGACAATGGCAAGGGTATCATTGAGACGCCGACGCACGCCCGCCAGTGCTGCGGGATTGTCTGCAAACCGTGCAAACGCAGGAGCAAAGCGCGCTTCAAGACCAACGATCTGCTCCCCCGAGACGAGCTTGTCGGCGAGATAGACAAGGGCGACTTCATCAAGCCGCCGGTATCCATCAGAAAGCGCCATGTGCTGACCGACGAGATCGGCAACAGCGGGAAAACCCCAGTCCGAGAGCAGGTCTGCCCCGGCCGTCGCATGATGAGGCTGGCCCTTAGCAATGTCATGAAGCAGTGCTCCGGCACCGATCAGAGCGATGTCCAGCGTCCTGCCATGTTCGTTGATATTTGCCGCCAGCAAGATGGCCAACTTGGCAACGGCCTGCCCGTGACGACGCACCGTTTGCGGCGTTCCCGCCGCATCGAACAGTGCTTCGCATTCCCGTCCGTCCGGCAGATGGTGATTTTCCAGAGCAGCCAGTTGAGCAACGTGATCCTGCGGGAAATCCATGTCCCTGAGGCAGCCGGAATCAAACACGGCGATCCTATCCGAGCCATGGCGCGACAGGATCGCGGCAGCACCGCCCTCCTGCCCGTCGGACGCCAGCAGTTCGCCAAACAGGGCTCGCCCGATGAAGGGAGGATGACCGGTGGTACTGTCGAACAGCGGATGAACCAGCATGGACCGGCTGCGCCGTGCTTTTGCCATGACACGCCGAAGTGTCGTTGGCCTGACCAGCGGGATATCGACGGGCATCAGCAGACAGCCTGAGGACACCTCGGGCAGAGAGGCAACCCCTGCCTTGATGGAGCTGAACATGCCCTCTTCAAAATGTGGATTGACCACGCTAATGGCACCAAGGCGCTCGACATGAGGCTGAAGCTGATCCGCCTTGTGGCCGATCACGACATGAACGGGATTGGCTCCCGCCTGCTGCGCCACCTGCACGACATGGCTCAACACTGTGCCTTCCCCGAACGGCAACAGAGGTTTGAACACCCCCATGCGCGAGGACAGCCCGGCGGCCAGAATGACAGCTGCGATCGGGGCCTCGTTGTCGCTTGTCTGGGCTTGTCTTTCGAGCGTTTGGGTTTGCGCAAGATCCATCATGACAGGAACCCCAATGTGTCCGCTTCCTCGCCCACTTCCCCACCGCGCGGCGGGTGCGTGATATCAAGGTCGTAGCGTTCGAGTATCTCGTTCAGCTTCTGCCAGCTCTCAGAAATCAGGGACGGGCAACGCTGGGCGCGGAGATTGAGGTCGAATTGCATGATGTCACTACAGCTGCAGCCACCATATTCCTCGCTACAGCGATGCTTGAACCAGCCACCGAACTCCTCGAGAATGTCGACAAATCGGCTGTCTTCGTTTTCTTCCTCGCTGGCCTTGCCCGCCAGCATGCCGACAACGCAACATCCGGCCGAAAGGATACCGCAGGTCATGCCCTGTCCCATGCCGACAGCAAGACCGGACATGGCGCGCACGAGGTTCGGGTCCTGCCTGCCAGCCGCTTCCAACGCCAGGATCATCATGATGTGGCTGCATTTGAGATCTGCGAGCAGCAGCTCGGCCACACGAAAGGAGTCTTCGGTCATATCCATGTCTCCTGACAGTTCCCCCTTGTCGGGGTGGCCAGACGATCGGTCGGTTTGACCGCAATGGCCATATAGTATCCGGGCTTTACCACGCGCATCCGGGCGCTGGTAGGCGCATCCCCCCACAAGGCATCCAGCGAGCCGAAGCGAAAGATGAAGCGGGCTACAAAGCTGCGCAGGCATTCGGAGCGATCTTCGAAAGCCAGCAGTTGGAACCCCGCCAGACCGATTGCCTTCCTTATCCTTTCTGCGGAAAGAAGGCGGATAGCCCTTGTCGTATCTTCGCTGTCCGCTGCCTCGGGGTTGCGGGCATAGACATCGCAAAGGGCCAGCCTCCCCCCGCCACGCAAAACCCTGAACCACTCCGCAAGGGCGGCGCGATGATCGGGCATGACCGTCAACACGCATTCGGACAACACCCCGTCCATTGAGCCGGTCCCAAGTGGCATTGCCGCACCGCTGCAGCAGAAGAGATCCACATCCGGCAGCAGGTTTCGGGCCATTGCGAGAGGGGCCGCATCCGTGTCGACACCCACCACGTTCAATCCGCGGCGGATCATGTCGCCAAGGCTGCGGCCCTGCCCACACCCCACATCGACCACACGGTCTCCATCTCGAAAACCTGCCCGGTCTAGCAGCTCCCCGGTCAGTTGCGGTCCACCAGGGCTCAGAGGATCACCATTCCGATCGGTAACAAGGCCATACCCGAACAGGCCCGAGCAGCCACTGGCGTGCTGACCCTCTCCCTGCGGGAGTTCCGGTTTGGTTGCATCGTGGGGACTGTAGATCTTCATTTGTCCTCCAGCGCCTGTTCGACTTTCAGCATCCGGCCATAGGCCAGCTCTTCGGAAATATAGACAAAGCCGCAGGTCGGGCAGATCGGCAGGTCCACCGGAAAGGTCTGGCCCATATAGCTGGCCAGAACCTTGCCCTGCTTGAGCGGAGTGTCACATCGGGCACACATGAGATCATCCACCTGCGGTATTTCAAAGTCGCCGGGAGTTGTCATTTTTGTGCCTCCACATCCATGCGATGGCCATAGGCGCGGTGGATGAGCGCCCCTTCATCGGTCAGTTCATATTCCACCCAGGTGGTCACCGGCCCCGTGCGCAGGGTCGCGATCAGATGGCCGCTCTTGCGGTCCTTCAGCTTCTGGCCGCTTGTTTCCGCATGAGCAACAACAGCGAGAACCTCGTCGGTGAGGATCAACTTGCGCTCCATGTCGGCGCGAACGGCATCGGAAATCAGGATGGTCCATTCAGGATCCGGGTCTTGCATGGTTTCCCCCCATAGCTCTCGCAGCAATCGGCTTTTCAATCGGGCCCGGTTGTCTCGTCGGTTGGAAAAGCCCGGATCCGGACGGGCAGCCGGATCGGTATCTCCCTCAACCGGGAACAGGAAGTCGAGCAGGTGAGCAGAGCGTTTGCCTCGCCGGGCGAAATTGTCACGACACATGGCGCAGTAGGCCAGATAGTCCTCGGGGCGTTCCGCTGCCCGCTTGTCAACAATGGCGTCAGCCACCTCCCGGTTGGCAAAGGTCACCAGACCACCATAACCGCAGCAGGTGGTCAGTTCCGGTCCGGATATTTCCCGCACCGTCAGGCCGATATCGGCGGCTATGGATCGGACTGCCGTGTGAACCTCGCTCTCGCGGCGGCCAGTGCACGGATCGTGAATGGCAAATACCGTTCCGGGCGCAACGGTCCTCGTCGACTTCGGTAACGGGGCCTCGGCAAGAAGCGGCCAGAGTGACCGAGCGGAAAGATCAGGCATGGTCTTCCGGAACATCGACAGGCAGGTGGCGCAGGCCGTGATGATCTCCGGTTCGCCAGCAGCCTTCCAGCTTTCACGCAGGTGAGCCACCACCTCATCATGCTGAGCCTTGCGTCCGGCCCAGTGGGCGGGCGCGCCACAGCAATCCATCATCAGGCCAACACCACCAGCGAGTGTTTCGCCCAGATGCTGATAGAGCTTCTGGACCTGCTCAGGTGCTGACGCAGCCAACTGGCAACCGGGAAAGAACAGATAGGCGCTGGCGTCGTGACCGGGTTGATGGCGGACAAAGGCAGAGCGGTGCGAGCGACTGTCGGCCATGTCCCGCAAGGCAAAGTCATGATGGGAGGCAGGCATGTGGCCGTTGTCCACCATTTCCCGGCGCGCCTCGAGGCAGACATCGCCCATGGCCAGATCTGTCGGACAGACCGTCTCGCACAATCCGCAAAGCGTGCAGCTGTCGATCATCCGATTGGCCTTGCGATTGCCCATGACGATGCTGAGATTGTTGTGGATCTCGCGAACAGCCCGCTTTGGATAGGTCTTGTAGTGGGTGAGATAGGCGCAAGCCTTTGTACACTCGAGGCAATTGCAGGGGAAGCAGCGTTCCGCTTCCGCTATTGCCTCATCGGGAGTATAGCCGACGCTGCTGTTGGCGGCCTCGACGGGAGACACGGCAGGGTGCGCGTCGATATTGACATAGAGGCAGGAGCTTGTCGCCTCGGTGCTGTTCCTGTTTGCCATCAGGGAGGCGCCTTGAAGGAAACGGTCGATCGACCCGGCGGCCCGCCGTCCGTCATAGATGGACTTCACCGGAGAATAGACCTCGCCCAGCGCCCCGTGATAGCCGCCACCGAAGACCTTCGGGTGGCTGGTCGCGCGACTGTCGGGGTCGATTTCAATGCGGCCATTGTCGCTGAGCTTTATGGTCGGGGCAAAGGCTGTGGCAACGCCCGGCCCCAGGGCGAGCAGAATGGCGTCCTGGTCTTCGATCAGGCTTGCAAGGCCCAGCGGTCCCTCACCGCCAGTTACCCGGCTGCGGCAGCGGATATCGACACCAAGAGCGGCAAGGCTGCCCAGATCAAGGGCAATCGCAGAAGGCGGCAGAATGTGCTGTTCGTAATCGTGATGCAACCGTTCGAGCGGATGGGCGTCCGCTTCCAGAACGGTGACCTTATGGCCCTTCATGGCCAGATCGAATGCCGCAGTCAATCCGGACAACCCGGCCCCGACGACGGTCACGCGCTTGGGTCTGGCAATCCGTTGGGCCTGTCGGCGCAGAGTGGAACAGGTCTCCTCAACCAGTGTCCGCTCGATCTGGGAAATGCGCACAGCACCACCAGCCTCGGCCCGGCGACAGCCTGCCTCGCAGGGGTGATCACAGATATGACCAAGGATGGCCGGAAATGGCACAACGCGGGAATAAAGGGCGAATGCCGCCGGAAAATCCCCCAGTTTCACCTTGGCCAGCATCGCCCTGACATCGACATGCAAGGGACAGGACACCTCGCAGGCGGGAGGTTGTTCTTCGATGCATCTTGCTTCCAGTCGCTTTACCTGATCGCTATCCATCTTGTTGCCCCGTTGATCGGTCTCTATTGCTGGGCCCGGAGGATCCGGGTCCAGCAAGCTTGGCGGGGAGGAACAGGGTCGAATAAGAGGCATACCCGACCCCGCGCCCACTGAAACGGGCGTGGCTGCGGAAGAAAAAAAGCCACGCCGTTCCGATTCAGACTCAGGCGAACTCTTTAGGGGCCTTTTCCCTTGCTGCCTTTGCCTCGAGTTCCGTTCTGATGATTTCCGGCAGAGCCGGAACACGGAAGATGCGCACGCCACAGGCGTTGTAGATGGCGTTCAGGATGGCCGGATGAGCCGCAGTCAGCGGCGCTTCACCGACACCAGCTGCCCCGAACGGTCCGTCGGCACGTGGCGTTTCCAGATACAGGATCTCGATGTCATCGGGGATGTCCTTCGGATAGGGAATACCGCAGTCCATCAGATTCGTATGAAGCTCCAGATCCTCGAAGTCCTCGGACAGGGCCAAACCGATACCCTGGGCCAAACCGCCGTAAATCTGTCCATCAACGGTGGCCTTGTTGATGATGGTGCCAACGTCGACGGAAGTGGTGAACTTGACCACCCGAACCTCACCGGTCTCGACCTCGACCTCAACCTCAGGCATGAACACTTCATACATGTAGATCGGGAACGGACTGCCCTGCGCGGTTTCGGAAGAACAATCGGTGCAGGCCGCAGCCACCCAGTTGCCGTCATAGACAAGCGGAATGCCATCAGCGACCATCTCGTCATAGGTCCGGTAGGTGCCATCCTCTTTCTTCATCGCATTGAGCAGCATCTCTGCTGCGACGCGGGTGGCGTTGCCGGTGAAGACGTTGGAACGGCTGCCGCCAGCGGGACCGGAGTTCGGACCGTTGGTGTCATTCATGACCAGCGAGATCTGTTCCGGCTTGATGCCGGTTGGCCGCAGCACTTCATGGGCCATGGTCAGTGTGCCGAGATCAGCCCCCTGCCCGTGATCTTCCCAGGCGTTGTAGATGGTGACCCCGTCCTTGGTCAGTTCGGCACGGGCGTTGGAGCTGTCCGGACCATCAAGACCGCAGCCATAGATGCCCAGAGCGATACCGACACCGCGTTTGACTTCATCGGTGGACAGCTCTGCGCAACGCTTCTTGGCTTCCTGATATTTTGGCCGCAGCATGTCGAACAGCTGGGGCAGGACCAGCACTTCCGGCTTCTGTCCGGTCGGGGTTGTCGAGTTTTCGTTGTAAAGATTCTTGTAGCGGAACTCGAACGGATCCTCGCCCATCTTCTCGGCCAGAATATCCATGGCCGTTTCGGAGGCAAGGAAGGCCTGCGGCGACCCATAACCGCGGAAGGCGGAGCCCCATGCGTGGTTGGTGGCAACCGTAAGGCCCTTGCCACGGATGTTTTCCAGATGGTAGCCCGCACCGGTGAACTGGGCCTGACGCAGGGTGACCAGATCACCGAATTCGGAATATGGACCGTGGTCGAGCCACCAGTCGGTTTCCATCGCGGTCAGCTTGCCATCGGCGTTGCAGCCAAGCTTGATGTTGATGTTGACCGGGCTGCGTTTGCCCGTGTAGGTGATGTTCTGATACTGGTCATAGACCAGAGATACCGGCTTGCCGGTGGCAAGGGCGGCGACGCCCAGAAGGGCTTCCATGGTCGGCGAGAACTTGTAGCCGAACGTGCCGCCGGTCGGGTTCTGGATCAGGCGCAGTTTGTCCGGCTCCAGACCAAGGCCCGGGCAGATCATGGCATGATGCAGATGCACGCCGATGGATTTCGACAGGATGGTCAGAACGCCATCTTCATCGACATAGGCCTCCCCGCAGTCCGGCTCCAGATGCAGATGTGGCTGACGGCTGCAATAGGTGGTGATGTCAACCAGTTGGGAAGCGCTCGCCAGCAGCGGCTTGGTGTCTGCCCCCTTGACAACGCCCTGTTCATAGTAGGCATTCGGCGTACCTGGATGAATTTCGATGGCGTCCGGCGCAAGAGCCGCAAAACCTGACATGTAGGCAGGCAGAACCTCGACATCGACCTTCACCTTCTTGGCAGCCGCGCGGGCATGCTCTTCGGTGTCGGCTGCAACGATTGCGATGGCATCCCCATACTGGAAGATCTTTTCCTTGCAGAGGATCGGACGGTCCCAACCGTCGCCCTTGTTGTCCGGGAAGGTGATGAGACCGGTGATGGCGTTCCGGCCCTTGACGTCTTCCCAGGTGATGACCTTGGCAACGCCGGGCATGCTTTCGGCTTCAGCGGTATCGATGCCCTTGATCAGGCCATGCGGCACTTCGGCCTGAACCAGCGCCAGCCGCAGAGTGCCTTCCGGCATACGCAGAGCAATATCGGCACCGAAGTCCCATGTGCCGGTGACCTTGGCTTCTGCCGACGGGCGAATATGGGATGTCCCGAGGATCGAGCCGTCTTCCTTCGGTTTCGGCATGATCTGGGCAACCGTCTTTTCACCGCGCATGACGGCGGCGGCATCCATTACAGCATCGACTAGCGGCTTGTAACCGGTGCAGCGGCAGAGGTTGCGGTTCCGGTTGAACCATTTGCGGACTTCTTCGCGGGTCGGGTTGATGTTCTTTTCCAGCAGAGCCTTGGAAGACATGATGAAGCCGGACGTGCAGATACCGCACTGTGCGCCACCATGGGTCATCCAGGCGATCTGGATCGGATGCAGGTTTCCCGGCGTGCCTACACCCTCGATTGTCGTGATTCTGGCGCCTTCACGCACATCACCGATCTTCTTGTTGCAAGAGCGGATCGGCTTGTCATCGATGATGACGGTGCACGAGCCGCACTGGCCGTCGTCGCAGCAGACCTTGCAACCGGTCAGCATCATCTGTTTGCGCAATACATCAGCAAGGGAGGCTTCTGGCTCGGCAACGATCCAGCGGTCCACTCCGTTGACGTTCAGTTGTATTCTCTTCATCACTCTTCTCCTAATCCTGCGGCTGGAAAGCTCCATCCGCCTGCTGGTTCCCGAGAGCTAGGCACTCGCGTGCACTAGATCCTCCCCATTTTCAGTCCCTGAATTGGCTGTTAGGTACAAATCACCTATGGTCCTCGATTGTCCGTCCAATTCTTCAGCGCCCCGGACATGAGCGATCATTTGGGCAACCACCGAAACGGCGATTTCCTCCGGGTTGTCGGCACCGATCTCCAATCCCACCGGTGCTCGGACACGGCTCAGCTGTTGGGCGGAAATTCCGGCCTCCAGCAATTTGCTATTGATGGTGCGGATCTTGCGTTTCGAGCCGATCATGCCGATGTAGCTCGCAGGGGTATTGACCGCCCAGGCCAGAACCTCCTTGTCGCAAATATGTCCGCGGGTCGCGATGAAGATGATTGAGCGGGTATCCGGCTCAAGCTCCTTCATCATCTCCTGCCAGGGCCCCGCAAGGGTCTTCACCGCAAAGGGAAAGCGCTCCGCATTGGCAAATTCGGCACGGTCATCGATCACCACAACGTGGTAGCCGACGCGATGGGCCAGTTCGGCTGTCACCAGTCCGACATGGCCGCCACCAAACATGTAGAGCGTTACTGCGGGCAGAAAGGGTTCGACGAAAATGTCAAGGCTCCCTCCGCACACCATGCCGCTGTCCATCAGCGGGTTGTCATGCAGGTTGAAGGAAATCATCTCCGATTTGCCATTCTCCATCGCCTTTCTGGCGGCCTCGATGATCTTTCCTTCCGCAAGACCACCGCCGACCGTTCCCACGATCGACCCATCGGCGCGAACAAGCATCTTTGCCTTGTCCGACGCGGGGATGGAGCCGTTTGTGGTGACGATCGATGCCAGAGCACACGGCCTTCCGGCCTCGTGCTCCCTGATCAGTTCCTTGAACACCTTCATTGTCCTCGCCTTTCAAATTGGCCTTCCAAGTTGACCCCAATGAAGCGACCTCCGACCTGCCGCCGGCTGGTCCTCTGAGATGGCCGCCGGAGGAGCGGGCAGTTTGACCCGTCCTTTCCGGTCACCATTCAGCGGCGGCAGGCCCGCGGTGGCGTCACACGTGATAAACCGCGCCCGACTGGCAGACTTCCACGCATTGCGGTTCGTCGAAATCGCCCTCACATTCCTTGCATTTGCTTGCGTTGATGGAAAAGAGCTTGCCTTTGCGGGTGATGGCCTTGTTCGGGCATTCGTCGATACATGCGCCACAGGCTTCACAGATGTCCTGATCGATTGCGTAAGCCATTGTTTTCTCCTCTCAGTCTTCTTTGGCGGGTCCGACCTCCCGGACCGCCGTTGCAGGCCATGTCCCGGACCACCATCAAGCGTGGTGCATGGGCATGCCCTGGTCTCCAGTCCCCGTCCCGTCCCTTGCCTTGCGGCAAGCGCCGAACCGGGGCGTGTTTCACCGCTCCGTACAGGAAATGCACGGGTCGATACTGTTCACGATGATCGCGATGTCGGCGACCTTGGCTTCCTTCAGCATGAAGGTCAGAGCATCCCAGTTGGGATAGCTTGGCACGCGCCATTTCAGTCGTTCCGGCTCGGGATTGTCGTTTGTCTTCAGGTAGTAGACCAGCTCACCGCGCGGAGCCTCCGTGCGGGCGATGGCCTGTCCCGGCGGGATGTAGGGATCACCACCGTCGTTGATCGGGCCCTCTGGCAGTTGATCAAGGCAGACCCTGAGGATCTCGATCGAATTCACCGCTTCGCTGAGGCGGATCATCGCACGGGACCAGACATCACACCCGTCCAGCACAGGCACATTCACGGGCAGCCGGTCATAGACATGGTAGGGGGCGGCGGTGCGCACGTCATACCGGATGCCGCTGGCGCGGGCCACAGGACCGACAACGCCACAGGCTATGGCGTCCTCATGGGCAAGGATGCCGATCCCTCTCGTCCGGCGCAGGATCGAGCCATTGGTGCGATAGGTCTTCTCAAGCTCGCGCACATCGGGTTCGAGCTTGTCGAGGGCCGCGCGCATGTAGGCGATGGCCTCGTCGTCCATGTCGCAGCGAGTGCCGCCAAGACAATGGGCGCCAAGGTCCATGCGGTTGCCATAGACGGCCTCCTTGAGATCCTGTGCGACTTCACGCACCTGCATGGCATGCATGAACAGGGCCTCATAGCCGACCAGATGCGCCAGAATGCCGACGTTGAACAGATGGGAAGCAACGCGTTTGACCTCACCTGCAATCACCCTGAGATACTGGGCCCGCTCGGGCACCTCCACTGCGCCGATGGTTTCGGCGGCCATGGCCAGCGCTTCGGGGTGGCTGTTCGAACAGAGCGAGCAGATGCGCTCGGTCAGGATCATGTTCTGCAGCAGCGTGCGCTTGGTGGCCAGATATTCGACCCCGCGATGAACATGGCCGGCATTGAGCTCAACGGTCTCGATGGTTTCACCCTTGACGGCGACGCGGAAATACATCGGCTCTTCGAGGGCAACATGCAGCGGACCGACGGGTATCTTGTAGCTGCAGGCAACGGTGTGATCGGTCATGCTCATGCCTCCTTGGCTGCGGCCATGACGCGCGCCCACAGCTCATCGGAGGTGGACGCATTTGCCATCTGGGAGAAAGGGATCAACCGGTCAAGAACGGCACCATCAATGCTCTCGTCGAGGAACAGGCGTCTCGGATCCGGATGGTTGGTGATGGTGACGGAGTAGATCTCCATGATCTCCCGTTCCGGCCAGTCGGCCGAGCGGAACAAGGGCGTGAGGGAGGCTATGGAACCGCCAGCGGGGAGAAATGCTACGACATTCACATAGTCTCCACCCACGTCGAAGTGATAGACCAGTTCATAGGATGTACCGTCTTGCGGCGTGCCGCCAAAGCTCATCGATTGTTCGGGTACATGCGCTTCGGCTTCTGCTGCTCCTTCATCCTCCTCGTCCTGTTCCTCCTCTTCTTCTTCGGGAGCGGGTGGTTTGTTGGCGGTGACCATGGCCAGCCGCGCGTGATAGCTGCGCAGGCATTCTCCCACGGCGGAAAGATCATCCCTGTCTGCTAGTTCGCACCACATGACCGAGACGCCATGGTCGTCGGTCGTGGTCGTCAGGTTCACGCCGTGTGGCGCTGCCGCGTTCAGGCTGGCTTCGAAATTTTCGGGAAAACGTGTCATCACCGGCTCTTTCTGTCTCTGAGATACTTGCCGCGACATTTCGGGCACAGGGCGCGGAATTCGGCGATCTCCGCTTCACTGAAGCCCTTGACCTTGTTGGCAGGAGCCGCAGTGAAGAGCGCCGGTTTGCCGCAGCTGGGGCACTCGTGGCCGGGGATCACGCCGTGGGCGACCATGCTGTATTTGTCCTTTTGGACATGGGCCAGATGCCAGTCCTGGGTCTGGTGGATGGCGTTGGTCGGGCAATGGAACTCGCAATTGCCACAGAAGACGCAGCTGTCATGCCAGCAGTCGAACTCCAGCCCCTTGTCGGTCTTGGTGAACCGGATGGCACCCGCCGGGCAGACCTTTTCGCATTTGCGGCAGCCTTCGCAGGTTTCGGGATCGAACTCGATCTTGCCGCGAAAGCGCTTGGCAGTTGGTGCCGGCTGGAAGGGGAACGGATCCGTGAAAGGCCCCTGTGTCAGATTATGCGCAAACAATTGCAGGAAATTCATGTCGCTAACCCTCCTCACATCCGCTCGCGCCAGATCTCGATAGCCTTGGCCACGCCTTCGATGATGGCTTGCGGGCGCGGCGGACAACCGGGAACATTGACGTCGACGGGGAAATACTGATCGATCGGCGCTTTCACCGAATAGCTTTCGCGGAAGATGCCGCCCGAGATCGGACAGACGCCAACGGCAACGGTGACCTTGGGATCCGGGATTTCGTTGAAGACCACCAGCGCGGCCTGCATGACCTTGGTGGTCAGTGGGCCGGAGATCAGCACGATGTCGGCATGGCGCGGAGAACCGCAATACTGGCAACCCAGCCGCTCGATGTCATAGCGCGGGATCAGGGCGGTCGTGGCCATTTCGACGTCGCAACCGTTGCAGGACCCGGCGTTGATGCGATAGATCCATGGAGATTTTGTCGCGATCGACTTGAAGTCGGGGATCATGTTCATTTCATCTGTCTCCAAATCTCAGGCCACGATGGTGACGGTGACAACACTGGCGATGGCGAGCAGCAGCGGCCACTTGAGGAAAAAGCCGAAGGCCTGGTCGATCCGCATGCGGCCCATGGACAGGCGCACCACCGTGACACCGATTTCCATCAGCACGGCCAGTTGCACCAGCCAGCCAACCAGACCCCAGATGCCGTCAAAGGGCAGCGGCATGAAGAGAGCGATGCCGAGGCTGAGAACGACAACGGCCTTGAGTGCCGACATCACCTTGAACAGCCCCAGAGCCGGACCGGAATACTCAAGCAGCGGCCCCTCTAGCACTTCGGTTTCGGCTTCGGGGATGTCGAAGGGGATGATCCCGAGGTTGGCCGGGAAGAACAGGGCAAAGGCTGCCAGCGCTGGCCACATCACCGGGTCGAGCAGGAACATGCCATGGCTGCGCTGATAGGCAATGATGTCGGCGAGCGAGAAAGTGATGACACCGCCCTGCCCCATGCCGGTGCGCAGGGCAACGGCCAGCACGGCCAGCACGATCGGGGCTTCATAGGCCAGCATCAGGGTCATTTCCCGCGAGAAGCCGAGCGCACCATAGGGAGAGGTCGAGGCTGAACCTGCAATCATCAGGACAATGGCCGGAACCATCAGCAGGTAGAGCAGCACGATGAGGTTGCCCAGCATCGGGTCCGGGTGGTAGAGCCCGGAAACAGGCACCAGGGCCACTGCGACCAGCATGGAGACGACACCAACGAGCGGCGCTCCCAGAAAGACCGGCTGGCTTGCGGTGGCAGGCACCATCGTGCGCTTGAAGCCGAGCTTGACGAGATCAAAGAATGGCTGGGCAAGTGGCGGCCCGATGCGCCCCTGAAGGCGGGCGGCGACACGCCGGTCGAGGCCCTTGAGCGACAGCCCGAGCACCAGAGCGAACAGGCCGCCGGGGAACAGGAATACCGCAAGAAGTGTAGTGAGTTGCGTGGACATGGTTGTTCCCTCCCTTACGCTTGGGTTCCAGAGCCGATCCCCTTGGGCAGCAGCCCGTGGATCGCCTTGTCGGGGGTTTCAAAGAGGCTGTTGGCACCAAGCCGGGTCTGACCATCGGAAAGATCGCCGACACCGCAGACATGGGCATTGGAGCGGACCACACCAGCCTTGCGACCAAGGCGCAGCCAGGGCAGAAGGATGAGACCGAACACCAGAACCAGTATGGACAGCAGCATCGGGCTCCAGCCATCCAGCCCCGGCAACGGACCGGTCAGCGTGGCAACAATCGGTGTCATGCCAAGATCGGACATGATGGCTGCGATCGGCACCAGAGCGAGGCCGGGGAAGAGACCAAGTGCCAGACTACCAAGGCTGAGAACACCCATGGGAATGAGCATCGCAACCGGGGCTTCCCGAGCACTTTCACTGCGCGGGTTCGGTGTCCCCATGAAGGCGGCGTGAGCAAACTTCAGCACAGCGGCCAGCGTGAACAGACTGCCGATCATTGCCATGGTACCAAGCAGCCAATGGCCGGACTGGAAGGACGCTTCAAAGATCATCCATTTCGAGCTGAAGCCATTGAGCGGCGGAACACCGGCCAGAGACAAGCCCGAGAACAGGAACAGGCCGAAGGTCAGAGGCATCTTGCGGCCAAGCCCCCCCAGTTCGTCGAGCATGGTGGCATGGCTGTTGACCATGATGGCACCGGCAACGAGGAACAGGGTATCCTTGAGCAGCATGTGATTGACGAAGTGCAGCAGGCCCCCGGCGACCCCGAGCGTGGTGCCAAGAGACAGCGCCAACAGCACATAGCCGAGCTGGGAGACGGTGGAGTAGATGAGCACCATCTTGATGCTGTTCTGGATGACCGCCATGACACCGGCATAGACGATGGTGATGCCCGCAATGATCGAGATCGCATAGAGCAGCACCGGTTGTCCGGCCACAGTCCCGCCAAACTTGGCAAAAACGGTGGCGCCACCGAAAGCGACAAACAGCTTGAGCACACCCCACGGTCCGCTTTTCAGCAGAACCGCCGAGATATATCCGGACACTGGGGTTGGCGCTGCGGCCGGGTGCATCTGATAGTCGATGCGGATCGGCAGCTGGGCCGCTTTCATCACCATGCCGAGGAAGACCAGCACGATGGCAGGCGCAATCGTGGCGGCTGGCAGGGCGGCGAGCGCGTCACCCAAAGCGGCCAGGAGGAAAGTACCGCTTTGGGCAGCGACCATCGTAACGCCAAGGAACAGGAGGGACGCGCCGATGGTGTTGAAGAGGAAGTATTTGAAGCCTTCCCTGCGAGCGACTGCGGTTTCCTCATGGACAATTGCCGCCCACAGGGCCCAGGCGCTCATCAGCTCCCAGAAGGCAAAGAAGTTGAACAGGTCCGAGGCTGCTGTCATGCCCAGAAGACCGGCAATCATCACCAGAAAGGCGAAATAGAAGCGCGGCTGGGCGTGACTATGCGCCAGATAGGCCGTGGTATGCAGCATGTTGAGTGCCCCTACCCCGGCGATCAGCAAGGCAAAGCAGAAGGAGAGAGAATCGTACCTGTCAGCCTGAACGAGGATCGCCGCGATGGACAGCAACAGGATGAGCACGGCCAGACGTCCGGCCCAGGCCACAGAGAAGCGCCCCAGAAGCAGCACGACAATAGATCCGACCATCACCAGACCGGCAGACAATGGCCACTGCATGACCAGATCCGGCAGGACAGCCGGAGCAAGACCGGCATTGGCAGCCAGCTGATCGCCAATCGGCATGATCAGGCCAAGCTGATAGGTCGGCAGCAAGCCACCAAAGACAATGGCTGCGGCCAGAATGCCCATGGCCAGTCGCATGGTGACAGGCGCTTCCTTCACCTCGCTGATTGCTGCGGCCGAGGGGTGATAGAACAGAACGCCGATGACACGGGTGTAATAGACCACGCCAATGATGCCACCCAGCAGAAGGACTGTGGCGACGGCATACTGGCCCGCTTGTGCAGCGGCGTAGATCATCAGGAATTTGGAGATGAAGCCGGAGAAAGGTGGCAGCCCCATCAGGGCAACACTGCCAAGCGCATAGACACCGGCGGTGAATGGCATCTTCTTGCCAAGCCCAGCCAGATCGCTGATCTGCCGCAGGCCGGTGCGCATGATGAAAGCCCCGGCTGCGTAGAAGAGCAAGGTTTTCATGACCGCATGATTGAGCACATGCAGCAGCGCAGCATCGGTTGCCAGAGCCGTGCCCAACCCCAGAATTGCGGTGATTTCACCAACCTGCGCAAGCGTCGAGAAGGCCAGCATCCGCTTGAGCTCCTTCTCGAACAGGGCGCGGATCTCGCCATAGAGCAAGGTGATGCAGCCAAGCGCGATCAGGACGGTGTGCAGATCGATGCCGTTGCCGGTGGCGCGAGCCACAGCCGAGACGCCGAAGACGCCAAACAGGATCTTGACGATGCCGAACAGCCCCGCCTTGGTCAGGATTCCCGACAGCGGCCCGGAGACCGATGACGGCGCCTGCGGATGGGCAAGTGGAAGCCAGGCATGGAACGGCACCATGCCGGCTTTCACTGCAAACCCCAGGAAGACAGCAGTAACAATGACCAGGGTAGCCAACGGGGCGATACTGCCGAACCCTTGGGCAAGGGCGGTAAATTCGAATGATCCGATTTCCGCATGAGCAACCAGCATGCCGTAATGCATCAGATAGGCACCACCGGCACACATGACGAAATAGACCAGACCTGCTTTCAGGGCCTTTTGGGTCTGTTCATGAATGACGAGGAAGTAGGACGTCCAGGTCATCAGCTCCCAATAGACATAGAAGTTGCCGAACTCGTGCGCCGTGGTCAGGCCAAGCATAGAGCCGAGCATCAGGAACGTGAAGAAATAGTAGCGGTTCGCCCATTCCTCTTTTGCCATATAGCCAACTGAATAGATGACCATGACCGCAATAATGCCGGAGAACAGCAGGGCAAACAGTTTCGAGGTCGGATCAAGGCCTGTGTCCAACGCCACCATGGCAACGCTGGCGATTGCAAGCGCCACAGCAGCCAGATCACGCAGGCGCGCAGAGACACGCCCCACCCCATATATCGCGAAAGCGCCGATATAGGGGACCAGGACCAGAAACGCCCAGGGCGACTCGAACTCGGGCAACCCTTCAAGGCTGGCGTATCCGGCTAGACCGGCAGCCATCTGCTCGACCGGAGCCGGAAAGACGCTGATCACGGCCGCAACGACGGCCAGGAGGATCGCCAGCGGCATGGCCAGCGATGGCGCAGGTTGCAGCTTGACGCGATGTCCGGTTTTCTCGAAGCAAATCCTCTGAATGAGGATCAGATAATAGACGGCGGCAATGATCGAAGCGATGGTTCCCACCGCGGCAATGGCCCACTGGCCCTGCTCGATAGCTGCATAGAGAATGAGAAATTTCGAATAGGAGCCCTTGAAAGGTGACAGGCCCATGACCGAGAACATGCCAAATCCGAACAGGGTGGTCGCAAGTGGCATCCTCTGACCGCTGCCAGCCAGATCCGTCAGCCAGATAGACGCCGTGCGTCGGATGAGATACCAGCCACTGATCAGGACCAGCCCGCGCATGACAAGCTGATAGGTGACATGCATATAAGCCCCGGTTTCGCCGGCGGCACCGCCGATCCCGAGGCCGATCAGAACATAACCGATTTCTGCAATAGTCGAGACGATGAAAACGCGGACTGGATTCCTAAGGCTCAGCAAAGCCCCGATCTCGCCGCACAATAGAAAAATAGCCCCCATCCAGGCCAGACTCATCGGGTCCAGGGTCGTCATTATTTTGGTCCTCCACTCAGGAGACCGGTTTCGGACGCTGGTCGGCAGCCATACCGGTTCCCCTTTTGGGACCAATGTGCGCGTGTCAATCGAGGTGGTCTGTCACGCGGATGACAAAGTAAAAAATATATTTTGTAAGGTACCCGACAGTCAGTTTTTAAGTACCGGAAACGATGATGATAATCAGTAGAAACGGAAATTCTAAAGTTTTTCACCGGCCATGTATATCATTGAAGACGCTTTGACTTTCATTTTAAAACGCTGTTGACTTCGCTTAACATTCAAAATGAATCACCTTTTTCCTTTGTTAAACTAAAGGACAATTTACATGCACGAGCTATCCCTCTGCCAAAGCATTATTCAACTTACGGAACGGGTGGCGAATTCTTATCACGCATCGAGAGTTGTTGGCGTTACTGTTGAGTTGGGAACCGCTGTGGCCATCGAGGAAGATACATTCCGGTTCTGCTTCGATGCCATTGCCAGTGACACGATCGCCGATGGATCGAGGCTGACGATCGACTGGGTAACGCTCAAGCTGCAGTGCAGGACTTGCGAGACTATCTATTTTCCGCACTCGCCAGTCATACCAGAGCCCTGCCCACACTGCGGCTCGTTTGACACACGTTGTCTCGCCGGTCGCGAGTTCTCTCTCAAGCATATCGAAGTGGAAGACTGGACGAAGGAAACGGGCCGATGCGCATGACACCCGGCAGGAAACCCGGACGCTGAACAACAAGAATGCAGACAAGTAACGCAGGCCAACCAGACTGATCAGCGATGAAACCCTGCGAGCCAAAAGACAAGACCGGTGTTGGGAGGCATCGAAATGACTTCACCCATAAGCAAACCCCGCTCGCAAGGAATGACCGACTCGTTCGGTCGCAAGATCGACTATCTGCGCCTGTCGGTCACGGACCGCTGCGACTTCCGCTGTTTCTACTGCATGGGCGACAATGTGACCTTTCTGCCCAAACCCGATGTACTCAGTCTTGAAGAACTGGACCGGCTGTGTGGTCTGTTTGTCGATCTGGGCGTACGCAAGCTGCGTCTGACCGGGGGGGAGCCTCTGGTGCGCAGAGGTATCCTGACGCTCATCAGTTCCCTCTCCCGCCATCTTGAAAGCGGACGCCTCAAGGAAATTGCCCTGACGACCAATGGCTCCCAGCTGGCCCAGATGGCAACGGCTTTGGCCAACCTCGGCGTCATGCGCATCAACGTCTCGCTCGACACTTTGCGGGCTGACCGCTTTACCCGCATCACCGGAAAGCCCCGCTTTGCCCAAGTGATGGAAGGTATTGAAACAGCCCTCAGAGCCGGCATCAGTCTCAAGATCAACACGGTTGCCCTCAAGGGTGTCAATGATGACGAATTCGGTGATCTCATCCGCTTCTGCCATGAAAGACAGATGGACCTGACGATCATCGAAACAATGCCCATGGGCGGGCTTCTGTTTGACCGCCCTGATGTCTATCTGCCGCTTGACACAATCCGGGAGCAGCTTGCTGAAAGCTGGTGCCTGCTCCCGTCCAGCCATTGCTCCGGAGGACCTGCGCGCTATTTCACCGTGGCGGAAACCGGCGGGCGGATCGGCTTCATTGCGCCGATGACCCACAATTTCTGTGACAGCTGCAATCGGGTGCGCCTGAGTTGCACGGGCATTCTTTACACCTGTCTTGGGCGCAATGATGCCACCAATCTGCGCGTCTCCTTGCGCGCCTCGCAGAACAACAGACCAGTTCTCAAGGCCATCCGTGAAGCCATTGCCCAAAAGCCGAAGGGGCATGACTTCGGCATAAGCCGGGACGTCAGTCACATACCGGTTGAACGCCGGATGTCCGTCACAGGCGGGTAGCCCGACCGGTTTGCGGACACAAACGCCCCCGAACGGCTGCCTTGAAACCAGCCAAGCAGGATGAATCACAATGACCGAAACGACCACCTCGTTGTTTGAACGAAGCCAGTTCCACATGGCAGATATATCGGAGAAGGCTCCCAGCTTCCGACGCGCCATAGCGATCGGACGCATTCACGTGGGGGCTGTCGGTTTCACCCACATCAGGGAACGAACGTTGCCAAAGGGAGACGTCTTGAAGCTGGCCGAAATTGCCGGTGTGCAGGGAGCCAAGCTGGCCTGGCAGCAGATCCCCATGTGCCACCCGATGCTGCTGGATCACGTGGCCATTCTGCCGGAGCTGGACGAAGCGGCAAACAGCGTCGTGGTCTATGCCACAGTTGCAACAACAGCCAGGACCGGGGTCGAGATGGAAGCCATGGCAGCCATCAACGCGGCACTGCTGACGATCTATGACCTGACCAAACCCGTCAATCCAGCCCTGACCATCACCGAGGCCCGCATCGTGATGAAGGAAGGTGGCAAGAGCGGCCTGTGGTTCCATCCAGATGGGGTGCCGCCCGCTCTGGCTGCCTTGTTGCCACAGCAGGACACCCGCCCCCTTAGAGGCAGAACAGCAGCTGTCATAACGCTGAGTGACCGGGCCTATAACGGAACTTATGAAGACCGCTCCGGCCCGGCCCTCAAGGCGCTGCTGGAAAAGCAAGGCTGTCAGGTGGTAGCCAACACGGTGCTGCCTGACGAAGCGGATTTGCTTGAGCAGGAAATCCGGATGCTATCCGGTTCGGTGCAGCTGATCATCACAACGGGCGGCACTGGCGTTGCGCCGCGAGACGTAACGCCGCAGGTGCTGTTGCGGCTTGATGGCACAGAAGTCCCCGGATTTGGCGAAGTGTTGCGGAGCAGCTCGGCAGCTCATGTTCCGACGACCTGGCTCAGCCGGTCGATTGCCGTGATTTTCGAGAGGACACTGGTTATCGCCCTGCCGGGAAGTGTCGGCGGGGTCAAGGACGGGATGAAGGCACTTGCCCCGCTTCTCCCCCACGCACTCGACCTGATCGAAGACAGGAAACCGGCCCATGCCGATCATCACGGACCTGATCAAGGTCCAGGCCATGAGGATGACCAAGGATATGGGCCCAGGGAGGACAACGAATGATTTCCTATCACGAAGCGCTTGAAATGCTTCTTCAGTGTGACCGGCTCCCGACCATCCGTTTGGCGATTGCCGACGCCCCCGGCTTTGTCAATGCACAGCCGGTAATGAGCGCAGAAACCGTCCCGCCTTTCACCAACTCCAGCATGGACGGTTTTGCTGTCCGGGCCGGGGATCTGGCTGGTGCCAGTCCAGCCACGCCAGTGACATTGCCGGTTGTCGGGTCCACCGCAGCAGGCGACCGGCCTTCCACCGGTTGTGACGGAACCTGGGAGATCATGACCGGGGCGGCCCTGCCCCATGGATATGATGCCGTGGTCAAGATCGAGGACGTGGAACGGCTCGGCGATGCGGTGCGCTTCAGTGGACAGATTGCCAAGGCAGAGAATGTTCGCGCCGCCGGTCAGGATTTCGCCATGGGAAGCGCGGTTCTGGCTGCTGGCGCAGTCATCATGCCCGAACAGGTGATGGCGCTCGCCGCGGTGGGACAGAAGGATGTGACAGTCTATCGAAAGCCCACAGTGACCATCATCAACACCGGCAAGGAACTGGTTCAGGATGCGGAAGTACCGCTAAAACCGGGCCAGATCCGAGATGCCAGTGGCCCTTATCTGATGACCATGCTCCGCACGCTCGGATATGCCGCAAACTACGGCGGCATCATCCCGGACGATGATAGGCTGTTTCGCTCCCGTCTGGAGGCGATCGTGGCCGAAGGGACGGCAGATGTCGTCCTCTCCACCGGCGCCGTTTCGGCTGGCAAATATGACTTCATCCCCGATGTGTTGCGGGCACTCGGCGCAGATATCCGCTTTCACAAGCTGACCAACCGACCGGGCAAGCCCGCACTCTATGCACGCTTTGCCAATGGCATCCATTATCTCGGTCTGCCCGGCAATCCCATCTCCACCGCCGTCGGGCTGCGCTTCCTCGCCGTGCCGCTCTGTCGCCACCTGCAAGGACTTGCCACAGAAAAGCCACTCGTTGCCAGGCTTGAGGGAGAAATGCGAAAGGTCAAGGGCCTGCGCTTCTTCTGCAAGGCCCGGGCGTCGGTCCTGGCCGATGGCTCATTGCAGGTGCAGGTGTTTGACGGGCAGGAATCCTTCCGGGTCAGACCACTGCTGCAAGCGAACTGCTGGGCGGTCTTTGACGAGGCGCCCGACGTCATACCGGCAGGAGACATGGTTGCCATCTATCCGCTTGTCCCGGACAGCTGGAAACTGGAGGTCACGGACCAATGAGCACGGAAACCATGACCATCACCATCCGGTGCTTTGGCGCTTTCCGGGCCTTCGGTGAAGAGATGGAACTCACCGTTGCAAGGGGGACGACCGTCGCAGATCTGCGCGAGCCCCTGCTTGAGGCGATGCGGCAGGCGGACCAGACGTTCGCCGCTGACGTTCTTCTCGACAGCTCCCGCTTTGCGACCGAAACCGAGCTGCTGACCGACGCAGCTCCCCTCGTCAAGGGCATGCGTCTAGCCATCATCCCCCCAGTATCCGGAGGCTAGCCATGGGCACCATTCTTGTCGATATCTGCGATGTCGCGCTGCACAAGCCGGACGCGATGCAGGCGCTTTCCTTTGTCACCCGCGCGCCAAACGGTGCTGACTGCCTGTTTATCGGAACCGTGCGCGACACCAACAGGGGCAAGGCCGTCGAAGGTATCACTTACGATGTGTTCGATCCGCTGGCCAAGCGATCCTTCACCGAGATCTGCCGTGAGGCGCAGGCACAATGGGGTGCCGATCTCTGCCTCTATGTCGCCCATGCCAAGGGACGCGTGGAGGTGTGTGGCGCAAGCATCGTGATCGCCGTCGGGTCCCCCCATCGCGATGCGGCTTTCAAGGCCTGCAGTTTTGTGATTGATCAAATCAAGCACCGGTCTCCGGTCTGGAAACTGGAGCATTATGCGGATGGCGACAGCGGTTGGGTGCAAGGCCACATGCTTGCCACCGATGCTCCTCACCCGGATGGCGAATTGGCCAATGAAGGACATCCCCATGAAGCTGCGCATTGACGGGCAACAGGTCCATTTCAAGATCGACCGGGGAGAGTTGACCCGGCTCTGCCTCGGAGCTCCTCTCAACCATTGCCTCCACTTTCCGAACGGGCGTGGTCTGACGGTCAGTGTCATGACCGGGCACAACGCGCCACCGATGCAGTTGATCTTCGACAATGACATCATGCAACTGGTTGTCGACCGTGAAACCGCCTATGACCTTCTCAAGGGGCTGCCCCGAAAAGAGGGCATCGCAATGCATCAACCCATTCATCCGGACGAGACCATGGAGCTTATCCTGGATGTCGAAAGCCATGCCCGCGACCACTCAAGGACCAGGACGCATGAATGGGCATGAGCGTTTGCGCTATGCAAGGAACATGGCGCTCCCGGAAATCGGACTGGCGGGGCAGGAAACTCTGCTTGCCTCAAGCGTGCTCGTAATCGGCGCCGGGGGGCTTGGGTCTCCTCTCCTATTCTATCTGGCCGCAGCCGGGGTCGGTCATCTGGGCATCGTCGATGATGATCAGGTCAGCCTGTCCAACCTTCAAAGGCAAATCCTGCATGCAAACTCAGACCTTGATAGCCCCAAGGTCCTCAGCGCCCGGGACACCCTTCTGAGGCTCAACCCCGGTCTGCAGATAACCCCGTTTTGCGAGAGGCTGGATGACACCAACGCTGCATTGCTGATTGCTGGCTATGATCTGGTCGTGGTTGCCTCCGACAATTTCAAGGCGCGAACCATCGCCAACAGAATCTGTCTTGATCAGGCAAAGCCGATGCTGACAGCAGCCGTGTCGCAATTTTCCGGCCAGATCTATGCCTTCAAACCCTATCTTGGCGGGCCTTGCTATCAATGCGTCTTCCCTACCTTGCACACGCTGATGACGTCGGCCACCCAGTCTGCCTCTGACAAACCACATTCTGACGACGGCATTCTGGGCAGCGTGGCGGGCGTCGTGGGAAGCTGGCTTGCCACCGAGGCGATAAAGGAGTTGTTGCAAATCGGCGAGAGCCTTGCTGGTCAGATGCTCTTCATTGAAGCTCTGAGCAATACCGTTCGCAAAATGAAGATTTCGAGCGATCCGGCCTGCCCCTGCTGTGGGACGACGGCAAAAACCTGAGGCACTGGTGCGAGGACAGGCACTCGCGAATGTCCAAGGTTGAAAATGGCGACCACGCAATCCGCTGCCATCATACGACACGCAAGACGTCAAAAGGCCATCGCGCCAAGCGCGATTTGGACTGAAATTTCATGATTTTGTGGAAGAAATAATGGTCGGAGCGAGAGGATTCGAACCTCCGACCCCCTGATCCCAAATCAGGTGCGCTACCAGGCTGCGCTACGCTCCGTACCTCTGGTGGAGGGGCTTATAGCCTCCCAGTTCCCATATGGCAAGGGCAGACCAAGCAATTTCATCAATCAATGCAAAGATTTCCACGTTCATGTCATTTATGCCAGATTTTCCGCTTTCATCTTGCGAAAATCCCGGCAATCCGATGGAAAAAGTGCGGCTCTGGCTTGTGAAAAATTCAGTTAAGGCATTGCACGACCCTACGGGCTTCTGTATAGAAAGCCTACTCTAAGCCAGAGCGCTTGTTCGGGCTTGCTGGGGTGTGGCCAAGTGGTAAGGCATCGGTTTTTGGTATCGTGTACCGTAGGTTCGAATCCTACCACCCCAGCCAATTCATTCTCTTCGAATTGCCATGAATGATTGAATGATCGTGCAGTTTGCGCGCTCGCACCGTTTTGCCGTTCAGCATAAAAGAAACCCTCCACCAAAGCCGGTTCTGCTTCAGGCCTCTACGGTCCGAATAGGGAATCTGCTGTCTGGTGAAGGGCTCTTCACTGGCTTTGGCGATGAAAAGATCAGGAAATCATCACCCAAGCCGATCTGGTTCCACTGCTACGTCGGTGCTGATTTCGCTGCCAGCGGAATTTTCCTTCAATCCGACCCCTGTCAGCTTCAGTCGCATGGCTTCACGCACGATCCAGCAGATTTTCTGGGCGGCCTGCCGTGGCGAAAGACCGTCATCGTGGATGTTGGAAATGCAATTGCGGGCGCTGTCGAGCAGGCCCGTTTTCGGGGCATAGGTGACATAGGCCCCGAGGCTGCTGGGGGTAGACAGGCCCGGACGTTCTCCGATCAGCACCACCACGATCTGTGCCGACAGGGCCTCTCCGACCTCATCACCGAAAGCAACGCGCGCCTGTTCGGCCAGAATGACCGGGCCGACATCAAAGGAAGCCAACTGAGAGAGGCATTCTGTCAAAACACTACGCGCGTGGTTCTCGACAGCCGAGGCCGACAGGCCGTCGGCCACGACAAAGATGATGTCATGTGGGCCGCGTCCGAGCCGCGCAAGGCTTTCCGGTGCTACCGATCGGCCCAGATCGGGACGCGCCAGATAGGTTTTCCTGTCAGCGGCTCTGGAGTGCAGGGTTAGGGTCTCTACCGGCAAAAGCGCCTTTGCCATTGCAGCGAAATCGACCTCCCCCAAAACGGCATCCCTGGCGCGGGCGTGGGACAGCTGAAAGCTCAGTACTTCCTCGGTGGTCGTTGCGTCGCCGGTCCGGCCGATGCCGATGCGAGCGCGGGTCACATCACGGAACCGGCGGAAAGGATCAAGATCTACCAGTTCGCTCATCGTGCCACCTCATAGGACAGAAGATTGCGTGCGTTGCCGCCGCTCGTCAATTGCGGCGCCAGGCGCCCCGCGTCGTCCAGCATGCCCATCTTGTTCAGCCAGGCTTCAAATTCTGGTGCAGGCTGGCGTTTGAACTGATGCCTGAGGGTGATCATGTCGTGATAGGACAGGGTCTGATACCCCAGCATGATGTCATCGGCACCGGGGACGGAGATGAGGAAATTGACACCTGCCACTGTCAGCAGCATCATCAGGTCGTCCATGTCGTCCTGATCAGCCTCCGTGTGGTTGGTGTAGCAGACATCGACGCCCATGGGCAGGCCGAGCAGCTTGCCGCAGAAGTGATCTTCCAGTGCGGCACGGATCACCTGTTTGGCGTCAAAGATATACTCCGGACCGATGAAACCGACCACCGTGTTGATGAGCAGCGGTTTCAGCGGCCGCGCTACGGCATAGGCCCGCGCTTCCATGGTCTGCAGATCAACGCCATGGTGGGCATTGGCGGAAAGGGCACTGCCCTGCCCGGTTTCGAAATACATGACATTCTGCCCCACGGTGCCGCGATTGAGCGACAGGGCCGCTTCCCGGGCTTCCTGCAGCAGCGGAATGGTGATCCCGAAGCCCTCGTTGGCCTTCTCGCTCCCGGCAATCGACTGGAACACCAGATCGACCGGAGCACCACGCTCGATGGCCTGCATGGCGTTGGTCACGTGGGTGAGCACACAGGACTGGGTTGGAATGTCGAATTTCTGCCGCAGACGATCAAACAGCGTCAGCAGCTTGACGCAGGAATCGACATTGTCACTGGCCGGGTTGATGCCGATCACAGCATCGCCGGTGCCATAGAGCAGGCCATCCAGCGTCGAACCGGCAACCCCTTCGGGATCATCTGTCGGATGATTGGGCTGCAGGCGGCTCGATAGGCGCCCCTTGAGACCGATGGTATTGCGGAATGCGGTGACCACTTCCACCTTGTCTGCGACGATGATCAGGTCCTGATTGCGCATGATCTTGCTGACGGCGGCGACCATCTCAGGCGTCAGCCCCGGTGCCAGAGCCTTCAGTTTTTGGGGCGTCGCATCATAGGACAGGAGCCAGTCACGAAATGCCCCCACGGTCATGTGAGAGATGGGCTCGAAGGCAGCCCAGTCATGGCTGTCAATAATGAGGCGCGTAACCTCATCGATTTCATAGGGAACCAGCAAATCTTCAAGAAAGGCCTTGAGGGGGACATCCGCCAGGCAATAGCGCGCGGCGACCCGCTTCTCGTTGCTTTCTGCGGCGATCCCCGCCAGATGGTCACCCGACTTCGGGGCGGACGCCATGGCCATGAGGTTTTTCAGGTCGGCGAACTGATGCCGCTCATTCCCGAGGATGATTGAATAGGATGCCATTCCCTCTTTCCATTGCTTGAGCCTGCCTCCTGAGACCAATGAGGCACATGAGGCAGAACTCCGAGTTCGTCAGTTTCACTTCACTTACGCGCCACGCCAGCCTTTGGCAAACCCGAGGGCCTGCTCGAAACGGGTTCTTTGAGCCGCACTCACGGATCCGTCGCTCTCGAAGATGCGCCCCTGACCACGAATAGTGCCGACGTCTATGCCACAGAATGCGGCAAGCCCCAGCGCGGTCAGCTCATGCATGGTGGGCACAACAATCGTGCGCCCACTTGCCGAGGCAAGAAACTGCGCAAAATAGGCATTTTGAGAAAGTCCACCATCGATGGAGATTCGCGAAAGACGGCCAACCACGGTTTCTGTCGCCTCGATGAGGCCGATGGTCAGCATGGCAATACCTTCAAGCACAGCACGCACGAGATCCAGACGCGTGGTTGCATGATCCATGCCAATAAACAGCGGAGCAGCCTTGCGATCCCAATGGGGAGCCGCAAGCCCGGACAAAGCCGGCACGAAGACCAGCCCCCGGCTGAGTGCAGAAGGACCGTCAAAGGTGTCAAGCTCTTCGACACTGTCGAACAGTCCGGCATTTCTGGCCCACTCCAGTGCGGCACCGGCATCATAAACCCCGCCTTCCAGCGCATAGACAGTGTCAAGACCCTCGCATTTCCAGCCGATGGTTGGCAAAAGGTCACCATGGGGCGGCGGCTCGTTGCCTGTAACGGCGAGCAGAAAGGCACCGGTTCCAAACGTCACCTTGCAATCGCCATGGGCAATACATCCGTGTCCGCGCAGGGCTGCCTGCTGGTCAACGATGGAAACCTTGACAGGAATGTCCAAAAAAGTGCCAAATCCTGCATCAACTGGGCAAATTTCAGGCAGACAGGACAGCGGCACGCCATGGAGCTCGCAGAGCTCGGCACTCCATTGGCCGGTTGCCATATCGAGCAGGCCGGTGCGCGAAGCGGTTGCCGGATCGGTGTTGAAATGCCCGGTCAACCGGTCAAGGAAAAAGGCATCCGTTGTGCCCAGCCGCAGCCTGCCTTGCTGATGGGCGTCCGCAACATCGGGATTGTTCAGGAGCAACCAGCGGAACTTGCTGGCGGAAAAATAGGGATCAAGCGGCAGGCCGGATATCGCCTTGGATCGCGCTTCGGCCTCCGGTCCGAGAGCCTTGAGGTCATCTGTGGTGCGAGCATCCTGCCAAACGATCACCGGCGACAGAGCCCGCCCCGTCTCGGCATCCCAGGCAAGGCAGCTTTCGCCCTGATTGGCGATGGCGATGGCATCAACCGAACCGGCCTCGGCAAGAACGGCCCTGATGTTGGCGATCAGCTCTTCGGGATCATGCTCGACATGATTTGGGGCCGGATGATACTGGGTATGGCGACGCGCGGCAACACAACTGGCGCTGCCGCCCTCCTCGACCACCAAGCAGCGTGTCGAAGTCGTGCCCTGATCAATGGCCGCAATACGCGTCATGGTCTTTCCTCAAAGCCGAAATGCACGCTGTCGGCCAGCTCGGCAGCTCCCGGAACAGGCACCAGCACGCGCCTTTCGGGCAGCCATTCCCCGGTTTTCTCGAACAGGGTTTTGCCATCGACGGACAGTTTCAGCGTTCCGGTTGCCCGGCGCAGGAAGCGTAACTGAAATTTCTGCATCGCACCAGAGCGGACCCTGTTGCGTCGTAGAAGACTCGGCACGACCAACTTGACCGGCTCATCGAAAGAAACGGGGATCGGGTCGTCCCCGCAAAGGCCCGTTGTCAGATCCTCGGCAATGGCAGCTCCGATGGTGCGCCCTTCCCTGAAGGCCCAACCACCGGTTTCGATGGCGCGCAGAATGTTGCCCGCCGCAAAATAGTGCGGGTTCTGCATACGTCCGTCCTGATCGATGGCCGGTCCGGCGCTGCCCTTGGCAAGATCAAGCGAGGATTGCACCAGCAAAGCGGCTTCGGGTGTGAATCGGCCGGTCAACAAGACACCATCGCAGCCCACTTCGGTCAGCTTGCCCTGATGCTTGATGACCGCCGATTCGACGCGCTTGCCACCGCGTATATCAATAAGTTCTGTTCCAGTCCGGATGCCGAGCCCTGTCAGTTTTGGAAACCAGTCGAGCGGCGTACGGGCGAGAACATGTGGCATCGGCTCGATCATGCCAACCGGCCTCGCTCCGTGGCTGAGACAGGTCAACAGCGCTGAAACCGAGACGAACTCCGAGCCGACAATCAGCGGACGCCGGAACGGCATCAGCCCGTGAAAGGCGACATAGGACTGCAGCGTGCCGGTGGTCACAACGCCGATCGGGCGGTCGCCACCTATCAGACGGGCCGAGCGCGGCGTCTCGCGTGCGCCGGTTGCCACCATGATGCGTCGGGCGTTGAACGTTTCCATGCCCTTGGGTGTGGCAACCACCAAGCTGGCGTCGTCATTCAAGGCAACAACCGAATAGCCAAGCCTGATTTCAACGCCCGCCTTTCGGGCTTCCGTCTCCAGTTTTCGACCAAAGGCCGCGCCGAAGTAGGGGCGCTTGAACTCGAGCATACCGAAGGGAGAATGGCTGCAGTGACGCGTGGCGCCACCGACACCGGTTTCCCGATCCAGGATCAGAACCTTGCCGACACCGCGCCGCCGCATCTCGATTGCCGCTGCCACACCGGATGGACCGGCCCCGACTATGATGACATCTGCCGTATAGTCAGTCATTTCTTGGTCTCCTTGTCGGCAGACAGTGACGTTTCCAGTCGCCCCTTGGTCATTGCGGCGAGTTTGCCGTTGCAATAGAAGCCCTGACACCGCCCCATCCCGGCGCGGGTGCGTCGCCTCAAGCCGCCAAAATCACCCGGAGGAACGGCGCTGCCGAAGGTGGCTTCAATTTCTCGCCGGGTCACCATTTCACAATGGCAGACAATCTCGCCATGATCCGGCGTCTGCCAGTCGCGTTGCTCGGTCTCGGTGAGGTTGGGCATCTCGATCGGCGGGATTTCATTTGGCGCGTCAAAGGCGGCATCGAAACTCTGGTGCAGCTTGAGCGCATGCTGGGCAAGACCGAGCGAAGAGCTGAGGCCAGTGGAGCGAATGCCCCCCAGAGTGATCGCCCGCTTCTCGGTTCGGCAGGCGACGCGATAGTGTTTTTCCTCGGAGGCAGGACGCAGACCGGCATAAACCGCAGTTACCGGAATTCCCTCGAGGGCAGGCACAATCTCGGCACCATGGCTCAAGAGCGTGCGCAGGGTGTCCTCGTCCACGGCAGCGCGATAGCGATCCTCCTGTTCCTCGGCTGTGGGGCCGACCAGCACGTTGCCGAAGGCGGTCGGACAAACCACGATGCCCTTGGTGCGCTCGGTGGGAACGGGCAGGATGATGCGCGGCACATAGCGGGCAGCAGCCTTGTCGAGCACCACGAACTGGCCCTTGCGGGGCTTGATGGTGAACTCCGGCTCAAAGCCCAGCCGTTCGTCGACAACATCGCCGAAGAGGCCTGCCGTATTGATCACGGAGCGGGCCTTGACGGATCCCGCGGATGTTTCCAGTGTCCAGCTCTCATCGAATGTTCCGCGCAACAGTTCGGCATTGCGCAGGAAGGACGATCCCAGCGACAGGGCCTGGGTGAGATAGGCCAGCGGGGCCGACCACGGATCGATGATATGCTCGCCGACCACCTCAACTGCGGCAATGAGTTTTTCAGACAGCGCAGGAAGAGTCTCTCTGGCGGTGGCCCCATCCAGCAGATTGAGGTCCGAAATGCCGTTTTCGCGGCCCTTCCTGGCAATGTCTTCAAGCTTGTCTGCCTGCTCATCATTCCAGGCACAGACGAGCGCGCCGGTCTTGACAAGTTTCAGGCTGAGGCTGTCCCTGATGGAGAGATATTCCTCGCGCCCTGCCTTGACCAGTTCAAGCTCCAGGCTGCAGGGAGGAGCATCAAAACCAGTGTGCAGGATAGCGCTGTTGGCCTTTGAAGCACCGGACAGGATATCTGCCCCCTTCTCGATCAGGATGACCTTGGCCCCGGCCAGCGCAAACCGGCGCGTGACGGCACAGCCAACGACGCCAGCGCCGATAACGGCTACATCGTAGGTCTCATCAAGTTGGGGCATTTCGTTTGTTTTTGTCATTCGGTTTCACGTCCAGGAAGACAGCCGCAAAGGGTCGCGGCTGCGTTGGAAATCGGTCAGATATGGAATGTCACGCCGGCCTCGGCGAAGCCACCGCCAAGCGCGGCCACCGTGCCATCGGCGCGCCAGCAGGCCGCCCCCGTCATTGTGCCGTTGTCGCCAAAGGCGATGGCATTCATGCCGCCGCCGATGTGGGGCACGACGCGCACCTCATGGCCTCGGCTGGCCAATGCATCGGCGTGATGCGCCAATGCCGGTTCCAGCTCGATATGGGCCCCGTCGGTCCAGATGCGCGGTGCCTCCACCGCCTGCTGAAGGGTCATGCCGTGATCGATCAGGTTGACAATCGCCTGCATGGCCGAGGGGAAAATGCGCACAGCTCCCGGCAACCCGAGAGCAAAGGCCGGTTTGCCATCGCGAAGCACGATCATTGGCGCCATGCTGGTCGGCACCCGCTTGCCCGGCTCGACGGAAAGCGCCTTGCCTGGATGCGGGTCGAAATTGTGCATGTAATTGTTGGGAATGATTCCCGTCCCTGGCACGATGAAGCGCGCGCCGAACAGGCCGTTGATGGTATGGGTTGCCGCAACGATGTTACCTTCCCTGTCAGCCACCGAGATATGGGTCGTATTATGGCTTTCATAGGGGGCAGGATGGACGGCGGCCCCGCCTATATCGCGCAACCGGCTGCGGGCGGCTCGTGCATAGTCCTTTGAAATGTAGCGCTCGACCGGAATATCGACAAAGGCCGGATCGCCCGAGGCTGCGCGCCGGTCTTCGAAGGCGATGCGAATAGTCTCAAGGATCAGATGCAGGCGCTCGGTGCTGTCAAAGCCCATGGCTGCCAGATCGAAGCCTTCCAGAATATTCAGCATCTCGGTGACATGCACCCCCGAGGAGGCAGGAGGCGGTGGACCGACGACACGGAAGCCGCGATAGTTGCCGACAACCGGCTGACGGATCACCGGACGATAGCCAACCAGATCCGCCATGGAGAGCTTGCCTTCATCGCCCGCGTCTTCTGCCAGTCGCCCGACAAGGGCTTCGCCCAACAAGCCACCGTGCAACGCCGAAGCCCCTTCTCTCTGGATGAGGCCGAGACTTTGGGCATAGTCGGACTGGACAAGCCGATCGCCGGCCTTCAGGGGCGAGCCTCCGGGCAGATAAAGTGACGAGATTTCAGCATCCCGAGCCATGTCGTCCTGATGCTGGGCGATGGTTCCTGTGAGATAGGAACTGACACGGAAGCCGTTTTGGGCAAAACGGATCGCAGGTTCGACCAGATCGGCAAACGCCAGCTTGCCGAATTTCTCCTGCATCATGCACCAGCCAGCCAGGTTGCCGGGTACGGCGACCGATGCCTCACCAAACTGGCTACGCCGGCCATCGGTTTCCATATAGTCAGGTCCATTGTCGGCGACGGGCCGGTACATGTCGGTTCGGGCTGCGCCGGGCGCGGTTGCAAGCGCATCGACCACATGGTGGCTGCCATCGGCCAGTCGGATGTGTGACAGACCACCACCGGCAATGCCCACCATCATCGGTTCGACGACCGTCAATACCATCAGGGAGGCAACGGCAGCGTCGATCGCATTGCCCCCAGACGCCAGAACCTCATAGCCAGCAGCAGAGCTAAGCGGATGATTCGTAACGACTATACCGCCCTCGGCAGAGGCTGGCTGCTTCCTGCAAATAAATGGAAGTGGCGCATTTTGTGTCTGCATCGACCTTACGCTCCAATGTGCCGGATCACCTTATGGATTTGCCTGAACGAGATCCGTCCTATCGATTTCAAGCAAAGATTGGATCATATTCGGTCAAATATCAACATTAAAAACAACAAAAACACACTATGAAATATATTCGGTCAATTATTGATCATTATACATCCAATTTCGCCTATTATTTGCGCAATCACGCACGAATTTTCATCAAATCGTCAAGTTTTATTGTTTTTCATAATTTACCCATTGTGAAACCCGTCTTTTGTGCTACGAATTATAAAGAGCCAAGAAAAAAACAGCATAAAATTTCATAATTTTTGACCGTATGGTCAACTTGGTCATCCAGAACAGAACAGTTGTGAAGAGGTCTTCCTCTGAAGCCACCCGGTTCCCGCTCACTAGGATAGCTGTATCGGGTCAATGAATGGAGCTACAAAATGCAGTATAGCCACTTCCTGAAAAAAGCCTTGTTGATTGCCGGAACTGCTCTGGTTCTGGCATCACCGGTTGAAGCCCGCCAGATCAAGATCGGCCACTTCGGCTCTCCTGGAACCCCGTTTGATGAAGGCGTGCAGTTCTTCGCCAAGAAGGTTGAGGAAGTCTCCGGCGGCGCGATGACCGTCACCAATTTCCCATCCGGCCAGTTGGGCAACGAAGCGCAGGAAATCGGCGCCTTGCAGGGCGGATTGCAGGAAATGCTGATCACCTCTTCGACCAACCTGATCAAGTTCAACAAGTCCTTCCAGCTGATCGACCTGCCGTTCGCCTTCGAAGATGATGAAGCAACCGACAAGGTACTGCTCGGCGACGTTGGCAAGAAAATGCTGAAAGGCCTCGAAGGCTCCGGCATGGTCGGCATCACCTATATTGACAACGGCTTCCGTGACCTTTCCAACTCCAAGAAGCCGATTGCCAAGCTGGAAGACTTTTCCGGCCTGACCTTCCGCGTCATCGGCGCTCCTGTCTTCATTGACACATTCAAGGCGCTCGGTGCCAACCCGGTTCCGCTTCCCTTCCCGGAAGTCTATGCCGCGCTTGAAACTGGCACCGTCGATGGTCAGGACAACCCGCTCATCACCGACCGCGACGTCAAGTTCTTTGAAGTGCAGAAATACCTGACTCATTCAAAGCATGCCTATTCCGCCCTTGTGATGCTGGTTGGCGAACCGTTCTGGAAGAGCCTCTCCGACGAAGAGAAGGCCCAGCTACAGGAAGCTGCTGACGCAACCGCAATTGAAAACCGCAAAATCATGCGCGCAGCCGTTTCCGACGCTCGCAAGTTCCTGGAAACCGAAGGCGGCATGGAAGTGATCGATTTCCCCGCAGAATCGATGCCTGCAATCAAGGCTGCTGTCGAGCCAGTGGTTCAGTCTCTGGTTACCGAAGATCTGAAGCCACTCTATGAAGAGATGCAAGCAGCCCTTGGCGCAAAATAGCACGCGAAAGGGGCAGAGCTCCGGCTCTGCCCCGCTCTCGAACAAGAGGAAAAAGAAATGCGCCTGTTGCGCTATTGTGAAAAGACGCTTGAGGCTCTGGTCGCCTTGTTCATGTTTTGCCTGGTTGCCATGGTTTTCACAAACGTCATCCTTCGCTTCGGCTTCAATTCCGGTATCGTTGTCACCGAAGAGCTATCCCGCATTGTGCTCAGTATGCTGATCCTCACCGGAGCCATTGTCGCCATGGTTCAGCAGCGCCACATCGCCATGACCCTTCTTGTCGACCGGTTCTCTCCCGTGTTCAAGAAGATCACGGTCATGGTCACCGGCAGCATCATGCTCTACGGCACCTGGTTGTTGGGCAGCGGCGCATGGATGCAGGCAAAGCTGAATTTCTCCTCCAACTATCCCCTCTCCGGCCTGCCTTCTGCAACGATCTATGTCGTCGCCAGCTTTTCAGCCGCCATGCTGTGCCTGATCATTTTTGCCAGAATGATGCTCATCCTGATCGGCAAGATGCCAGCTGACCGATTTTTCCAGGCCGCATCGGCCGATGTGGCGGAGTAACCCCCATGACCTTTGTTATCTTTCTGGCCGTTCTCATCGGATGCATCGCATTCGGCATGCCCATCGCCTGGTCCCTGATCACCTGTGGCATCGCGCTGATGCTGCACCTGAATTTCTTCAACGCCCAGATCGTTGCCCAGAACATGATCCTGGGAACCGACAACTTCATCCTGCTGGCCATCCCCTTCTTCATTCTGGCAGGTGAGTTGATGAACCGCGGTGGCTTGTCCCGCAAGATCATCGATGTGGCGATGGCCGCGTTTGGTCACGTCCGGGGCGGTCTGGGATATGTCGGCATCGTGGCTTCCATCACCATGGCCTCCCTGTCCGGTTCGGCCATTGCTGACAGCGCGGCTCTTGCAGCCATCCTGCTGCCGATGATGAAGATGGGGCGCTATCCGGAAGGCTATTGCGGCGGCCTGCTTGCTGCTGGCGGTGTCATTGCCCCGATCATTCCGCCGTCCATCGCGCTTGTCGTCTTCGGTGCGGTTGCCAATATCTCGATCAGTGGCCTGTTCTTTGCGGCCATCCTGCCTGGCGTCATGATGGGGGTTTCCCTGATCATCACTTGGCGCTTTGTCTCCAAGGGCGGACAGTTCCACCAGTTTGAACGTAAATCCCGCGCCGAGATCTGGGCCGCTTTCCGCAGCGCCATCCCGGCGCTGGTACTGCCCTTTGTCGTCATCGGCGGGCTGCGCGTCGGCCTCTTCACGCCGACCGAAGCTGCCGTCATTGCAGCAGTCTATGCCGCCCTTGTCGGCGCCTTCGTCTATGGGGAGCTGAGTCTCAAGGGGTTCTATGAAGCCCTCATCGAAGCGGGCAAGACATCGGCTGTGGTGATGTTCCTCATCGGCACCTCGATGGTTTCTGCCTGGCTGATCACCATTGCCAATCTGCCGGCGCAAATCATCAGCTTCCTCAGCCCGTTCATGGATTCTCCGCATATTCTGGTGCTCATGATCATCGTGCTCACGCTGCTGCTGGGCATGGTGCTGGACTTCACGCCGCTGATGCTGATCCTGATGCCCATCATGATCCCGCTGTGCAAGACCGCCCACATCGACATGACCTATTTCGGTGTCGTCTTCACCATGGCCGGTGCCATCGGCATGTTGACACCACCGGTCGGCAACGTGCTGAACGTCGTGGCCAGCGTCGGACAGGTCAGGCTCGACCGGATCATTGCAGGGGTGATGCCGTTCCTGTTCGCCGAAATCGCGGTGCTGTTGCTGCTCGTTGCCTTCCCTGACATCGTCACAACGCCAATGACCTGGTTTCAATAGCGCCAGTTCCCTGTGGGTCGGTCCCTATTGGGCGAGATTGCTTGCTCTTGTCCAAATCCGGCCCATTCTGACCTGGTGGCCTGCTCTTCTTGCCCAAAGGAAGAGACAGTGGCCACCAGTGTCAGCCAAGACGTGCCTTGACCAAATTTGGGCAGTTCGCTAGCACTAGTATATGATTGAGGTTGCATCCGCGCGGACAGAGTCGGTTTTGACCGCCCCTCACCCGCCCCAATGGGGGATGCGGCAGATCCAGAAGGAAGACCATGCATCCAAGAGAACGCCGACGCGAGGTACTCGCCTATGTCAATCGCTTCCATGACGTGACAGTTGAAGACCTGGCTGAAAAACTCGACGTCTCCAGGGAGACCATCCGCAGGGATCTGACGCGACTGGAATCGGAAGGAACCTTGCGCAAGTACCACGGCGGTGCGCGGTCTCTGGAAGCGCCCCATGACGATCCGCATACGGAAAGCCCCTATGCAACGCGCGAAGCCCACAACATAAGCGAAAAGCGCCGGATTGCGGCGGCTGCAGCCCGTCTGTTCAAGCCTGGCGATTCCATCTTCATGGACACAGGCAGCACGACCCTTGCCGTTGCGAACGCCCTGTCGGGTGTGCCCGCCCTGACGGTCATTACCAATTCACCACGCATCGCCGCCACCATTGCCGAGGAGCGGCAGAACAAGGTGTTCCTCATCGGAGGTGCCTATCAGCCGGAAGTGGGAGAGAACCTCGGCCCTCTGGCTCTGGAGCAGATCACGCAGTTCCGAGCCGACCATGCGATCCTCACCATCGGAGCAATGGATCAGGCCAGCATCATGGATTTCGACCTGCAGGAAGCCGAGATTGCCCGAGCCATGATTGAACGCGCCGACAGCGTGACCATCGTCGCCGACCACAGCAAACTCGACCGCCGCGCGGTATTCGAGGTGGCACGGCTCAACCGCATCGCCCGTGTCATCACGGACAGGTCCCCCAGCCCGCAACTGACCGCAGCTCTCGCCGCTGCCACTGTCGAGCTCATTGTCGTCAACGACGATTTTTCCTGAACAGGTCAGCCTTTTTCAAGACATTCGGCGATCAGCCCCAAAGGGTGGCGCAGAGTGCGCCCGTCAAGGCGCTCTGCCTGACAGCGACAGGAAAAGCCCGTTGCTGCCACTGGGGCCTTGTCCTGCATGTGCCCCTGCCAAGACAGGGCAAACAGCTGTCGCGACATGGTCTGATGGCGTTTCTGATGCCCGAACAGCCCCGCCATGCCGCAGCAACCGGTCGAGGGTGTGGCGAGCGTCACGCCGATGGCAGCGAAGACCTCTTTCCACATGGTGCTCGCTCTGGTCTGAGACGTGATCTCCGTGCAATGGCTGAGAAGCGTGGCTTGCGTTGCCTTGCCCGCATGCGGCAGGATCCGGCCTGCGGCAATTTCCCTCGTCAGGAACTCCTGAGGCAACAGAACCTCCGGCACGGCAAAGCCGAATTTGGGATAGTCGTCCCTCAGATGCATGACCAGAGCGGGATCAAGCCCGATCATCGGCACACCGGATTGTGCCGCGTTCCCCAGGGCGCTCGACAATCTGGTGGCCATGGCCCTGAAGCCTGCAAGATCACCCATATTCAGCGCCACCTTGCCAGCGGGCAGCATTTCGACCAGAAGTGGCCGGTAGCCGAGCGCCTTCAGTCCATTGAGCGTATCCCGTTGCACAGCTTCATCGAACAGCGCCGTAAACCAGTCCTGCCAGACAAGAACCGCGTCAGCGGGCAGTGGCTTGCCAAGCTCTGACAGGCCAATGCGATCGGCCGCCGGCAGCGGGCTGGCCAGCTCTTCGGGCAGATCGACGGTTTCGAGTATCGATGCAGCAATCTGGCGGGCCACCGGCCAGACCGGCCGCAAAGCGGGTGCCATGCGAACCATCATCGGGCTCAGGCGTTCGCCAAGCAGGATCAGGCGGTCCTTCAGCGGTCGGTTGTGATGCTTGTAATAGTCCGCATAGAAGACGGATCGCATGTGCGGGACGTCAACCTGCACCGGACAGGTGGAGGCGCAGGCCTTGCAGCCAAGGCAATTGTCGAGAACGTTGAGGAGGTCGATCTCGTCGACTTCCTGTCTCTCGTCGCGGTCCCTTGCCACTTTCCAGGCCCTGAGGGCATCTGCCCTGCCCTTTGGCGAATAGCGCAAGTCGGCAGTCGCCTTGAAGGATGGGCACATCGGTGTCGAGGCCTGATAACTCAGGCACTGGGCGTTGCCGTTGCAGCGGAATGCCTTTTCCAGCGGATCGCCAGGTTCGGCGTTGAACGCACGGAAATTGGTGGTTGCGATGCCCATGACAGGGCCCTTCGCACTCACAAGCTTGCCCGGATTGTAGCGACCGAGCGGGTCAAAGGCGACCTTGACCTGTTGCAGAGCCTTGTAGGCCTCCTCGCCGATCCATTCGGCCAGAAAGGCCCCGCGCACCCCCTTGCCGTGCTCGCCCCAGAAGATCCCGCCATATTTGCGTGTCAGGTCAAAAACAGCTCTGGATACGGCCACCAACTTGTCGCGGTCGCCCTGCTGATCGATATCTAGGGCCGGGCGGATGTGCAGACAACCGACATCGACATGACCATACATGCCAAAGCCGAGATCATGGGCCTTCAGCACCGCTTGAAACTCACCGAGAAACTCAGCGATATTCTCTGGCGGCACAACACAATCCTCGACAAAGGCAACGGGACGGGCGCGACCATCCACCTTGCCCAGCAGCCCGACGCCTGCCGAGCGGATGGCCCAGAGCTCTCGAATTTCATCCCCGTCCTTTGCCTGATGAACGGCGGTGATGCCATCCAGAGTGACAAGGCGCGCATGGCTCGCCGCGACGCACTCAGCCAGCAGGTCAGGGTCATCGCCATTGAATTCCAGAAAAACATAGGCCGCGGCAGCCCCATCGGTAGGCCTCAGTGCGTGGGGTAGACGGTTGAGGATGCCCGCATCTTCCGCAAGCTGCTGAACACGCTCATCCATCACCTCTATGGCTGTCGGTTCATCGGCCAGAAGCGGCGTTGCCGCCGCAAGCGCTGCATGAAAAGTCGAGAATCTGGCAACAATCAGGCGCTTTTCCTTCGGCAATGGTCGAAGCTTCACACGAATGCGGGTGATCGGGGACAATGTGCCTTCAGCCCCCAGAAACAGTCGCCACCAATCGAACGCCCCGTCTGCGGGGCAGGCGCGCTCAAGATCATAGCCGGTGAAACGACGGTTGATCTTTGGCGTGTTGGCAATGAAGGCCTCCCGCCCCGAGCGCGCGGCCTGCTCGGCAGCGGCCAGCATCGGTGCCGCCCACAGCGGCGCAGCAGAAGTCGATGATAGCAACCCCTGCGGACAAGCGATCTCAAGCCCGGCGATATTGTCGGAGGTCTTGCCATAGATGCGGGAGCCCTTGCCCGACGCATCCGTGGAGACCATGCCGCCGATGGTGCAGCGCGTGGAGGTGGAGGCTTCCGGTGCGAAAAACAGCCCCATGGGGCGCAGGTGATCATTGAGATCGTCCAGCACCATGCCCGGTTCGACGTCGGCCCAGCGTTCTGCTTCGTTGACGGCAATCAGCCTGTTCATGTGTCGGCGCAGATCGAGGATGACGCCCCGGTTGAGGCTCTGACCATTGGTGCCCGTCCCGCCACCACGTGGCGTAAGAGCCAGATTGGTGAAGTCCGGGCGGGCCATGACGTCAAGGAGCACGACGACATCGTCTGCGGTGTACGGGGCGACAATCAGGTCAGGATAGATCTGATAGACGGAATTGTCCGTCGACATCGCTGCCCTCAATGCACTGTCCAGCTCTATTTCACCGGAAAAGCCACGCGCAACCAGCTGCGACCTGAGCGCATCAAGCAGCTTCTTCGAATTGTCTTGCATAAACCCACTCCAAAGATCGATCCCTTCTTGTATCACCCTCGTCTTTTTCATAAAATTAGAAAATTATGAAAATTAATTCGAAAAATACGAACTTAAATCTGCGACACCTTCGCGCCGCCCATGCCATTTGGGAGGAAGGATCGTTCTCGCTCGCAGCACAACGGCTTGGCGTCGTTCCATCGGCCCTGTCGGAGACCATCCGGCAACTGGAAGAAAGCGCCGGTCTGTCGCTGTTTGACAGAAAGCAAAGACCGCCCAAGCCGACAGAACTGGGGCTAGCCTTCCTTGAAGAAACCCGCCCCTTGCTCGACGGCTTTGATCGCGCCCTTCTACGCCTGAGGGAGAGCGCCGATCTCAGTCGCGGCAGTCTGGCCATTGGCGCCTCGCCGTCAGCGATCTCCGGCCTGCTGGCGCCGGCACTCTCTGCCTTTCGCAAGGCCTACCCCGGCATCACCATCACACTCTATGATGAAATCGCTGAGCGGCTTGCCCAAATGGTTGCGCATGGAAAGCTCGATCTGGCAATAGCCGGCCGGGCGGGTAGTTCTCCGGAGTTGCATCAGGCGGAAATTCGCCAGGATCCCTTCGGTCTTGCCTGCCACAAGGACCACCCGCTGGCCATTGCTGGAGGCCCTGCCCGATTGGGCCAGATCGACCCCGCCAGTCTGATTCACCTTGATGGTGATACGGGCATAGCCCGGCTTCTCAGCGGTTGCGAAGGTCTGCCTGTCCCGATGCAACAAGGCGGGCTTTACGCTCACTCGACGATCGGCCAATTGTGCCTGATCCGGGCGGGGCTCGGTGTTGCCCTGATGCCGCGAGAGGCTGTGCTGATGATGCACGACCCGTTGCTGGCCTTTGTGGCGTTGTCTGATTTCGAACTGACGCGGTCGCTTTACCTTTTGACGCCAGCCAACCGCTCCCTCACCAACATCGCCGAACGGTTCGTCGACTTCCTCGATCTGGAGCAGATTTCCGTGCACCCCGCTGATTGACCGGACAAAGCGCGCCACGAAATGCGAATGGCCCCGCACGCATACGGAGCCATTCCAAATTTCAGTCATCAAGCGGATCAGGGTTCT